>CAYLNP010000018.1:0-23539 GCA_964384925.1 uncultured Woeseiaceae bacterium | reverse complement strand
CAAAGACGGCGATCACGCGATAAGTGCGGCCCACCCTCTACGGCTCAATCGCCATTCAGCCTCTAGAGCCTGTAGGTCAGTGTCAGGCCATAGGTCCGCAGGTCGCCGAGCAGCGTGGCATAGGCTGTGCCGAACGGCGTGGCAATGAAGAAGCCGTGGGCGCCATACTCCTCGTCGAACAGGTTCTTGACCCACAGGGACGCCGTCATCGGCCCCCTGTTGAGTTCGAAGCGGAGGTTGACGAGCGTGCGGTCCGGCACCCATGCCAGGTTGAGCTCGTCCATGTATTGCTTGCTCTGGTAATTGACATCCCCGCGGGCATACCAATTCCAGTCCCCGGCGAAATTGCCCTCGAGTGCCGCGCCGACGCTCATCTGGAACTCCGGCTGACGCTGCAGCTGGTTGCCGCCGATATTGCCGTCAGCAGGACACACGATTCCGTCGCAGGCGCCGGTAAGACCGATGCGCGAGCTGATCGATTCGCTGGTGTACTCCGCACTGGTATAGGAAATCGCGTAGTCGAAGGACAGCATGTCCGTGGCCAGCCAGGTGCCATCGAGCTCTGCGCCCCAGATCTTCGCACCACCGGTGTTATCAACAATCGCCGGCGGCGTCACGCCCGGTGGAATGCCGATCGGCGAGCTGTTGATCTGCAGATCCTTCCAGTCGGTGTAATAGACTGCGGCGTTGAGCCGCACTCGGCCATCGAGCAGGCTGTTCTTGCTGCCAATCTCGAAGGTCCAGTTCTTGTCCGGGTCAAAGGCGCGCTGGGACTCATCGAAGACGGTATTGTTGAAGCCGCCCGACTTGGCGCCCCGGGCGAGGCTTGAATACACCATCTGGTCATCGTTCAAGCGATAGTCGACCGTGAACCGCGGGGTGAAGGTCTTCCAGTTGTCCCGGAATTGCGGGCTGGCCGGGTTGAGGGTGGCCGGGTCCAGCTTCTTTTCCTCATCCTGGTAGCGCGCCTCGGCACCCAGGCGCCAGCGGCTGTCGGCCGACTCCCAGCCCACACGGGCGAACACTGCCCTGGTGTCCACCTCGGTGGCCGCCCGGACAAGCGCCAGACTAAGGGGACAGGTCGGGCAGGTCAGCCCCTGCGTCGGGCTGATGTTCAACGGCTCGGGATCGCGAAAGGGGGCGAAGGCAAAATCGAACAGGTCGAAGTCGTCGATCTTTCCGGTGAACGTGCCCATCAGTCCCGACCACTGGCCCTGATCGTACTCGACACGAAGTTCGTGCGACCGGTACTTGTTGGTCCCTGCGGGCGTAATGTTGACGCCGAAAACAGGAGTTCCGATAAAGCGACTGCCAAACACCGGGTCGCGATCATTGGAGCCTGCGGCGACGATCTCGGAATCTGAGTAGCCAAACTGGTAGACCGCCCCCCAGCTGTCGTTGAACGCGTATCGCGCGGTGGCCGAGGCGAAGTCGGTTTTCCCATCCATCGCGAAGGCACGCGGGTCAACGGCATATCGGGTGCCAGCCGGGGCCCCGCCTGGCAGTGGCGTGAACTGCTGGGGAATCTCGCCGCAGAAGAAGCGATTCTGTCCACCCAGGAAATTGGGATCGAACGAGCAGTTGGTATCGCCGAATGCCGCCTCGGTCCGCACCGCCGGATTAACCTCCTCGAAGCGCCGGAAGTTGTAGTAGTTCAGCTCCAGCGAAAGGGCATCAGTGAGCTGGGAGTCCAGGTTGATGCCGACAGTCCGGCGCTCGTAGCCACCCATATTGCCGGTCGTGCCACGCCTGCCGTAATTCCTGTTATCGACGACCGGGAAATCATTCGGGAAGGCGCCATCATATTCGGAATGGGCAACCAGCAAGCGACCGCGGAGTCTTTCCCCGGCAATCGGACCGGAGATCTCACCCAGGAGATCATAGCGCTTGTCGGAGCCGATCGTGCCGCTGACCTGCAGGTCGAGTTCGTCGCTCGGGCGGGCGCTGATATAGTTGATGGCACCCATGAAGGCGTTTCGCCCGAACAGGGCACTTTGCGGGCCCTTGACCACTTCGATGCGATCCAGTGCCGCGATGCCGACATCAATGGCGTACTGGCGGGCCAGGTAAATACCATCCAGATACACCGACGTCGTGGCATCGAGGTCCTGGATGCGCAGCTGGGATCCGCCGCGAATCACGGGTACGCCAAAGCCACCACCGTAATCCTCGAAAGACAGGCCAGGTGTGGCCAGCGCGATGCCCTCGAGGCCAGCGACGCCTCGTCGATCCATTTCCAGCTTGGTGAATGCCGAAACCGAAATGGGCACATCCTGGACACTCTCCTCGGTCTTGCGCGCCGTGACTGTGATCTCCTCGATCACACGGGCGCCCGGAGCACTGCCGGACTGAGCCATTACGATACTGGTTGCCAGCGTTGCCGTAACCAAGGCGCCTGCACGCGTGTAGATCATTACATCTCCCCGATTGATGTTGTTTGCATTGGAAATGGTTCACCAACGTTCGATCGACCCGAGTATTCTGCAGCCAACATCGAGATTCCAATCAGTTCTGCGTCAGCGGCAATGCAATCGGCGCATTAGATGCAATAACGCAACAGGCGTGGCGGTCGGAACGACTCGTTCTCCGTATTTCCCCAGGTGTCGAGCAACCCGGCCGGAGATGCCACCTAGAGAAACTCGGAATCTGCGGCATCCAGCAGCGCCTTCAGCGCCGGCGGGTAGGCTTGCGGACCGTCCAGCTTGGTGCCGGCCACGTGCCACCATAGGACGCCAGGGCGGTCCATCTGCATCCAGTCCCGCCAGCCTTCCACCGCCGAGAAACTCAGGCGCGCGGGGATCGTGGAGAGCGCCGGGTCGCTGAGTTGATCGCAGTCTCCGGAAAACGTCATCAGGTCGGCCTTCGGATAAATCGCTCCGTCCGGCGCGGGCATGATGATCTCGTCGACCATATGGACGACACCACCCATCAGGAACCAGGGTCGCCGGCTGCCAGGCGGTGGCTCGCTGGCCTCATCTGCCGGCACCATCCGGTCTGCAAATATCCGCACCGATGACGGACCGTAACGCGTAGCTGGTACTACGCAGTTCGCGCCCGTCCATGGATTCGACCACGTCCGCAGCGGGCGCTCGGTCTGCCAGTCCAGCAGCCAGCCGAGGTACCGGGTGGTGGCGCTGTAGTCCAGCGGCGACTGCCGGGTATAGGTGGAGCGCTGCGCGCCAATCATTCTGAATAGCGGTCGGGCCTGCTCTCCGGCCACCAGGGCGAAAACCTGCCCACGCACGATGTCGTAGACCGGCTCGGTGTTGAGGCTGCCGCGGAGCTTGATGTAGGCATTGAGGTTGCTCGCTGGATCGTCGAGGTTCACGTCGAAGCCCAATTTACTGCCGCAGTTTGCCATCGCGACACGAGACGCCGACATGCCGGCCAGACCTGCGAGTACTTGCCGTCGACTACTCATTGTCCGATCTCAACGCGAACAGGTAAGCTCACTGCCGTCAGCCTCTATTGGCATGCACGCTCATCCGGACACTAATCGCATGGCACCGGAAAGCCAATGCAATCTGCATCGTGCCCGATGCAGCCGATGCATGCTCCCGGTGGTGCTATGATCCGCTCTTAGAGGGGGGCACGCACGTCAGTGGAAGGTGTAATGAACAGAATCTCCAAGCGTGAGTTTCTCGGGCTGGCTGGCGCCGCCGCAACGGTGGCCACCTTGGGCACCGCCAGCAAAGCGGCCTTCGCAGCCCGCAGCGAGTATGACCTGATTGTCGTCGGCGGCGGCAATGCCGGTCTGCCAACCGCGATCTTCGCCGCGCAGCGCGGTGCCCGGGTGCTGGTCGTTGAAGCCGGTGGCGCTGTGGGCGGCACGCTGTTCATGTCCACCGGTCAGATGAGTGCGGCCGGTACTCGGCTGCAGGCGGCACGTGGCATCGTGGATACGGCGCAATTGCACTACGACGACATCATGACGATCAGCAAGGGCACGGCTGACCCCGAGATGCTGGGCTTGGCGGTGTTCAACGCCGCGGCGGCGTTCGACTGGCTGATGGATTGCGGTTTCGAGGTGCGCGATGGACATCCCATTACCGGTACGACGCACGAACCCTACAGCCGTGCCCGTTACGCCTGGGGTCCGGAGGGCGGTCGCTCGATCCTCAAAGTGCTGAATGAGCAAATGGCGCCGCATGTGGCGTCTGGTCAGGTTACCGTGCTGACCAGTCATGAGGCGGTTGACCTGGTCCAGAACAGCACGGGGGCTGTGACCGGGGTCGTCGTCAAGGGCCCCGATGGGCGCAGCATTCGCCAGCAAGGCCGTCGAGTCGCACTGACCTGCGGTGGCTATACAGCCAATCCCGCGATGTTCGAAAAGTACGAAGGTGTAAAGACGTACTCCCGTGCGACTTATCCATGGAGCAAGGGCATCGGCATCGAGCTGGGTCTTGCCGCGGGGGGGTATGTTCGCGGCGGCGAGACTCACACGCCGCTGTTCGGCGCCATTCGTGCTGACTACAACGAGCCGACCAGTATTCGAGCGCTGGCGCGGCACTTTCCGCCTGAGCGCCCGCCCTACGAGATTTTCGTGGATGGCAACGGCAAGCGGTTTCTGCGTGAAGACATCCCCAGCCACGATGCCTACGAGCAGGCCATCTCCACGCTGCCCGATCAGCGCTGCTGGGCCGTTTACGATTCGGCAATTCGCCGCGCCGCGCCGCAGTTTGCGTTTGGTGGTGGCTTTTTCGGCAGCTTTGGACCGGAAGAAGAAGAGCGCGCGTTCGCCAACGGTGAGCCGATGTTTTACCGCGCCGATGACCTCGGCACGCTGGCCGAGAAGGCGGGCATCGATCCGCGCGGGTTGATCGCGACGGTGTCGGCTTACAACCGCGGACGCGCCGAGGGCCACGACGCCTTGGGCCGCCAGCACATGCCTTTGCCGATCGAGACCGGGCCGTTCTATGCGGTGCAGCTGAGCAGCTGGAATCTCATCAGCTTCGCTGGATTGGGTGTCGACAGCCGGCTACGGGTGACCCGCGCGGATGGCGCGCCGATCCCGAACCTGTATGCGGCCGGTGAGCTGCTCGGCATGGGTCAGGTGAACGGCAAGTCGATGCCGGGCGGAACCGCCGTCATGTCAGCCATCGCCTTCGGCAGGCTGCTGGGGCACGAGTTCATTGAATTTGCCTGAAGCCGGCAGAAAAGCCCGGCAACACCCGCCGGCAGGCCGAACTGGCCCCTGACCGGCACTGCTATACTCGCAAGCCTCCGCCGGCCGACCTTTCATGGTCGGCCGCGTCCATTAGGGGTATGCGCAGTTCCATGAGCAACAGCTACAACGCCTCGGATATTGAAGTCCTGAGTGGCCTGGATCCCGTGCGTCGCCGCCCGGGCATGTACACCGACACCAGTCGTCCAAACCACCTGGCGCACGAGGTCATCGACAACTCGGTGGACGAGGCGCTCGCCGGCCACGCGCGCAGCATCGAGGTGACGCTGCATCGCGACGGCTCGCTCGCAGTCGCCGACGACGGCCGCGGCATGCCGGTGGATCTTCACCCTCAGGAGAACATGCCGGGAGTGGAGCTGATCCTGACGCGCCTGCATGCGGGCGGCAAGTTTTCCGGCAAGCACTACCAGTTTTCCGGCGGCCTGCATGGCGTGGGTGTGTCCGTCGTCAATGCGCTATCAAAATCGCTTGAGATCTGGATTCGCCGCGGTGGCGTCGAGTACCACATGAGCTTTCGCGACGGTCACAAGGCATCGGACCTCGAACAGGTTGGCAAGGTCGGCCGCGCCAATACCGGCACGACGATCCGCTTCTGGCCCGACGCCAGCTATTTCGACTCCGCGCAGTTCTCGGTCAGCCGACTCACCCATGTGCTGCGCGCCAAAGCCGTGCTGTGCCCGGGACTGCGGGTGCGCTTCACGGTCGAGAAAAGCGGCGAGGTCAGCGAGTGGTGCTATGAAGGCGGCCTTGCGGAGTATCTTGCCGAGGCGATGGGCGAAGTCGAGCGTGTCCCGGCCGCGCCGCTGGCAAGCAGCTACGATGCCACGCGCGAGGCGCTGGAATGGGCGGTGACCTGGCGGGCCGGCGAGGGCGGCAACGTCGCCGAGAGTTACGTGAACCTCATCCCCACCGCCCAGGGAGGCACGCACGTCAATGGTCTTCGCTCAGGTCTGACAGAGGCGCTGCGCGAGTTCTGCGAATTTCGAAACCTGCTGCCGCGGGGTCTGCGACTGGCGCCCGAGGATGTCTGGGAGCAGGTCAGCTACGTGCTGTCGGTGAAGCTTGCCGAACCGCAGTTCTCCGGCCAGACCAAGGAGCGCCTCGCCTCGCGCGAAGCGGCGGGCTTCGTCGCCGGTGTGGTCAAGGATCATTTCGCGCTGTGGCTGAACCAGCACCCCGAGGCCGGCGAACAGATTGCGGAGCTTGCGATCAGTCACGCCCATCGGCGCATGAAGGCCGCACGCCAGGTGGTACGAAAGCGCATCGTCAGTGGGCCCGCGCTACCGGGCAAGCTCGCCGACTGCACCTCGCAGGATCCGGCACGCTCCGAGCTGTTCCTGGTGGAGGGCGATTCAGCCGGCGGGTCTGCAAAGCAGGCGCGCGATCGCGAGACGCAAGCCGTCATGCCGCTGCGCGGCAAGATCCTCAACACCTGGGAGGTGGAGTCCGGCGACATACTGGCCTCGCAGGAAGTGCACAACATCAGCATCGCGATGGGCGTGGACCCCGGATCACAGGATCTCACGCGCCTGCGCTATCACAAGCTGTGCATCCTCGCCGATGCCGATTCGGACGGCCTGCACATTGCCACGCTGCTGTGCGCGCTGTTCGTACGTCACTATCGACCGATGGTCGCGGCGGGACATGTCTACATGGCGATGCCCCCGCTGTTTCGAGTCGACGTCGGCAAGGAGGTGTTCTACGCCCTGGACATCGCCGAGCGCGACATCATTCTCGATCGCATCGCCGCCGAGAAGCGCCGCGGCCAGGTGAGCGTCACGCGCTTCAAGGGTCTGGGCGAGATGAGTGCAGGGCAGTTGCGCGAGACTACGATGGCGCCGGACACACGCCGCCTGGTGCAGCTCACGGTCGAGGCGGCCGATGACACCGAGCGGCTGCTCGACATGCTGCTGGCAAAGAAGCGCTCCGGCGACCGGCGCGACTGGCTGCAATCCAAGGGCAACCTTGCGGATATCGAGGTCTGATGTGGACGAACTGGAACTGAATTTTGAAGGGGTGGAGCGCCAGCCGCTGCGCCAGTTCACCGAGAAGGCCTACCTCGACTACTCGATGTACGTGATTCTCGACCGGGCCCTGCCGTTCATCGGCGATGGGCTCAAGCCCGTGCAGCGACGCATCGTGTTTGCGATGCGCGAATTGGGGCTTTCCGCCAGCGCCAAGCCCAAGAAATCCGCCCGCACCGTGGGTGATGTCATCGGCAAGTACCATCCGCACGGGGATTCGGCCTGCTACGAGGCTATGGTGCATATGGCGCAGGATTTCGCCTACCGCTATCCAATCGTGCACGGCCAGGGCAACTGGGGCAGCGCGGATGATCCGAAGTCTTTCGCCGCGATGCGCTACACGGAAGCCAGGCTCACGCCTTATGCGGCGCTGCTGCTCTCGGAACTTGGTCAGGGCACCGTCGACTGGGCGAACAACTTCGACGGCACGATGACCGAACCGGTGCGACTGCCCGCCCGGCTACCCAACCTTCTGCTCAACGGCACCAGCGGCATCGCCGTGGGCATGTCCACCGACATACCGCCGCACAACCTGCGCGAGGTCGCCTCAGCGCTTGTGCACCTGCTGGAGAATCCCAAGGCCAGCGTGACCGAGCTGTGCGAGCATATCCGCGGCCCGGATTTCCCGACTGGGGGTGAGCTGATCTCGCCGCGCGAAGACCTGATGCGCATCTACGAAACCGGTGGCGGAACGCTGCGCGTGCGCGCGCGCTGGGAGCGTGACGGCGGCGATGTGGTCATCACCGAGCTGCCGTGGCAGGTCTCCGGCAGCCGCGTGCTCGAACAGATCGCAGGCCAGATGCGCGCCAAGAAGCTGCCACTCGTGGAGGATCTTCGCGACGAGTCGGATCACCAGAATCCCACACGACTGGTGATTTCACCGCGCTCGAATCGCATCGACATCGATGCGCTGATGAATCACCTGTTCGCGACCACGGACCTTGAACGCACGGTGCGCGTGAACATGAACGTGATCCGGCTCGATGGGCGTCCGGGCGTGGTCGACCTGAAGGGCATGCTCAGCGAATGGCTGCAGTTTCGCACCGACACGGTGGTGCGCAGGCTCGAACACCGGCTCGGCAAGGTGCGCGAGCGCCTGCACCTGCTCGATGGCCTGCTGATCGCCTACCTCAACATCGACGAGGTCATCGCGATCATTCGCAGCGAGGATGAGCCCAAGCCGGTACTGATGCAGCGCTTCGGCTTGAGCGATGCGCAGGCCGAAGCGATCCTCGAGCTCAAGCTGCGCCATCTGGCGAAGCTCGAGGAAATGAAGATCCGCGGTGAGCAGGACACCCTTGAGTCCGAGCGCAAGCAGCTCGAGAAACTGCTGGCCAGTCGTGCAAGGCTGCGTACGCTGATTCGCGAGGAGATCCTCGAGGATGCCGGAAAGCACGGCGATGCGCGGCGCACGCAGCTCGTCGAACGCCAGGCCGCCCAGGCTCTGGATGAATCGCAGCTGGTCAGCGCAGAGCCGGTCACACTGGTGCTGTCAGTGCGTGGCTGGGCGCGCGCGGCGCGCGGGCACGAGGTCGATGCGCCTGCCTTGAACTACCGCAGCGGCGATGAGTTTCTCGCGGCCAGTCGCGGACGCAGCAACCAGCTGGCGGTGTTTCTCGACAGTACCGGCCGCGCCTACAGCCTGCCGGCCCACACCTTGCCCTCCGCGCGCGGACAGGGGGAGCCGCTGTCGGGGCGCTTCAATCCACCCGATGGGGCGAGCTTTCGCGGCGTCATGGCCGGCGAGCCGGAGAGCCTGTGGGTACTGGCGACGGATGCAGGCTACGGTTTCGTTGCCAGGCTGGAGGATCTGTACTCGCGCAACAAGGCGGGCAAGTCGGTACTGACGCTGTCGCGCGGCGCCACGGTGCTGTTGCCGGCGCCGGTCGAGTCGGGGGATGACATCCTGCTGGCGGCCGTCAATTCCGCAGGGCAGCTGATCAGTTTCCCTATTGCCGAGCTGCCCCAGCTGGGCCGCGGCAAGGGCAACAAGATCCAGGCGATTACCCCTGCGCGTCACAAGACCGGCGAAGAGGCGATGGTGGCGGTGGCCGCAGTGTCCGCGGAACAGAGTCTGGCCATCTACAGTGGACAGAGAAGGATGACGCTGAAGCATCGCGATCTCGCAGACTACCTTGGCAGTCGCGGGCGCCGCGGCAGCGCACTCCCACGCGGCTGGCGCAAGGTCGAACGGCTGGTGGCCGAACGCTGAGCAGCGCCTGGCCTGTGGCCGGCTAGCCGGTGCTGGCCTTGCCCGGCTGCTCGAGGCGCGCGGTGCGCGCCTCATCGTCGTCGGCCTCGGCCGCATCGTCGTCGGCCGACGCAAAGCGCGGTGCGTTGTCGGCGCCGATCTCGGGCGCCGGCAGGATCGCCGTAGCCGCATCGATCTGCGTGTCAGCGCCCTCGGCCTGAGCTTCGAGATCCTTGAGGCTGCGCATGACCTCTGCCGGCACGCCGTGCAGCGTGTCGGTGGCCTCCAGCGTGCCCGTGTCGTCCAGCGACACGGCGTGCGCGAAGCGCGAGGTGTAGTCCTGCTCGAGCATGGCCATGGCCTCGGCCATCTGCAGCTCCAGCGCCTGGGTGTCGCTGAAGCCGTCGAAGCGGTGCTCGACGGTCGTCTCGCCGCTGCGCTTGCGTCCAAGGTCCAGGGCTGGTGCGGTGAAGCTGCCGGTGCCCTCGACATCGATCTGCGGATCGTCCGTGCTCTGCGGAACGTCTGTCGGCGACGGTAGATCCGGCGCCTGCGCGACCCCGGGGAAAAGGTCATCGAGTGCGACGTCCGGGACGGGACCTGTCTTCAGCACCTCGACTTCATCGGTTGCCTCTTCCACCTGCATGCCATGGGCGCGCCGATCGAGCGTGCCGGTCTGCATCAGGGTGGGATCAAACGATGGCGGCGGCGCCAGTCGGGTGGCGCGCCCGGTTTCCTCGTAGTCGACCGGTGCGTCGGGCAGCGCCCTGCGTCGCAGCGCTGTCCACGCCAGCAGGCCACCCAGCACGATGAAACCCAGGCCAACCAGCAGGCCGGTGATCCACCGCAGCAGGCCATCATCGCGCTGGATGCCGGCCGGTGTGGCCCGGGTTGCCGGCGTGGTCGTCGCCGCGGTTGCGACCGCTTCCGCACTTTCAACGCTCGTGGCGCGAGCGGGCTCGCGATTGGCGCCGCCCGCATTGTCAGGCTGCAGGGCGGATTCCACCCGCGCCGGTCGCGGCGGTCCCACGGGCTGAGCCGCAACCATTGCAGGTGCGATGCTGGAGACTGCGGGAGCGGGTGTGGCCGCCGGCGGGACAAACGCAGGAACGGCGCTGGCGGTGTCCGCCGGAATATCGATGACTGCCCCTGCACGGATGCGATTGCGGTCACCGGCGATGAACGCCGTCGGATTCGCGACGAAGATGGCCTCGGCCTGGGCCCACAGTGTGCCCGGTCGATCGCTGACGCGTTGGGCGATGGTGGAGAGGCTATCGCCGGGCGCGACCCGATAGGCGGCACCCGCGCGCAGGGGCAGGGCGGTCGTCTGGCCGGCACGTTGCGTCGCCCCGGAGGGGCGTTCGGCAGGGGTCGAAGTCCGGCCGGGCTGCGCGGTAGCGGCGCGCGGTGTGCTCCGCGTCTCAGCGGGGTCGGTGGCAGTGGTGGGCGACACAGGAGTGCGCAGGGCGGCGACAACGGCCGGCGTGAGCATCAACAGATATGCGCGTTCCAGTACCGGCGTGCCGGGACAGTTGACGCTGACCGTCAGATCGACGATCGGTTCGCGCAGCGGCACTCTGCCCTCGATCAGCAGACGCTGACTGCCGCCGCTGCCGGCAATGCGCAGCCGCGCCTCATACGGGATGCCGGCGTAGGTCCCTGCCGTCGCATCGGTGGCCAGTCGGATGCAGGCCGGCAGCAACCGTTCGCCGGGCGCTACGCCCAATGGAATCTCGGCACGCAAAGGCTCGCCCAGGTACGACTGGAGGTCCACAGGTCCCAGTGATAACGCGTAGGCCGGCGGCTGGGCCAGCAACGCTGCCACGGCGACAGCCACCATGGCGGCGCGCGCGGGTTTCAAATCTTTGGTGAGCGAGGGCATGGAGCTCAAGGCTATCGGCCTGCCGGCCGTCCGGTCGTGCACCAGTTCGGATTTCTCCAATCGGCCGCCGCGGCACCGGTCAAAACGTGAACCGGTTCGCACTTCCAGAGCAGGTGACCTGGCGTCCCCGCGCTCATGCGATCGTCCGCAGCATGGTGGTGTCTTCGAGCACCACATCGGGCTCCTGGATATAGTGGCCCTGCATGTAGGACACGCCGAGCTGGAACAGCACGGCCATGGTGTTGGCGTCTTCCACCCGCTCGGCGATGGTCAGCACCTTGTGCTCGCGCGCCGCCGATACCAGTTCACGCACTTTCTGCTGCAGCACTTCGTTGCGCGCCAGGCCCTGCATCAGTGAGCCGTCGATCTTGACGTAGTTCATCGGAATATGGCGCAGCACCTGCATGGGGTCGCGCCCTGTGCCGAAATGCTCGACTGCGAACTGGAACCCCAGGCGCCGCAAGGCACCGGCCATCGCCTTGGATTCCTTGAGGTGATGGTGACAGACCTCTTCAGTGAGCTGGAAACACAGGCGCTGGGGCTGGGCGCCGGAGTTTCGCAGCTGGTTCTGCAACCACGCAGGCAAAGTAGGATCCTGCAGCGTTTCGGCTGACAGCCGCACAAATACTCGCGAGGGCTTTCGGCTGATGGCAAACGCCATCGAATTGCCGATGACCCAGCGATCGATATTCTTCATCAATCGATTGCGCTGGGCGGCGGGGATGAATTCGCCCGGCAGTATTTCGCTACCGTCCTCGCCGATCATGCGTACCAGCATGTCGTAGAGGCCCTGATGAGAGTCCTGCAGACTGGCAATGGGCTGGTGCACGAGACGAAAGCGATTCTCCATCAGCGCAGCCTTGATCCGCCGCACCCACAGCTGGTCCTGCTCCATCGCACGGGTGTCGTCGGCGACGGCGTCGGGCATGCGCAGGGCATTGCCGCCTGCGCTGCGCACCTGACGACAGCAGCGCTCCGCCTGGTCGAGCAGTGCATCGAGCGTTTCGGCCTGGCGGCCGCTTCTCGACAGGCCGGCGCTGCAGGTCATGCTCAGGGAGCGCTCACCCAGATCGAACACTTCGGTGGCGATTTTCTGCAGCAGATTCGCAGTCCAGGCCTCGCAGTCGCCCATCGTGCCGCGCTCCAGCAGCACCGCGAAGGCGTTGCCGGTGATGCGTCCGGCCATGTCGGCAGCGCCGAGCTGGGAGGCGATCACCTTTGCCAGGGCGTCGAGCAGTGCTTCGGTCTTCAGGGGGCCGAGTTCGTTGCGCAGATCCAGCAATTTGTCCGGGCGCAGCCATGCCAGCGCCCGCACGCCGCCCTTGATCTGTTCGCCGACGCGTTTGTCGATGGCCTCGAGCAGCGCGCGCCGATGATACAGACCGGTGCCGGCATCCTTGTGCAGCATGTCCGTGACCGCCGCTTGGGGATCCCCGTGGTCGGCGCGCTCGCGCGGTACGGAAATCTGTACGGCAGTCTCACCATCGAAGCGGGTCACCTCCAGCTGGAGATCCAGCGGCAGCGTGGTGCCGTCGGAGATTTCGGCTTCCACGCGCACGGCCTGGTCTTCCCACTTCCCCTGCATCACCGCGACGAGTGCACCCTTGAGGATGGTGTGGCTGTCGGGCTCGAAAAGGTCCATCAGGGGCTGGCCGACCAGGGCGTCTTCGGACTCGAAGCCGTAGAGTTCCAGCCACGCGGGATTGACGCTGACGACAATACCTTCCTGGGCCACGGCAATGGCATCGGCCGAGCCCTCCATGAGCGCCTGCACCTGCTTGCGATACTGAGTGGCCGAGAGCTGTGTGTCCTTGAACGCACGTTCGAGCCGGAAGGTGCGCAGCTCGCGTGCGACCACCGCCTGGAGTCGGCGTTCATGGATCAGCGACACAACATCCTGGGCACCCGCCGCGAGATCCTGTGCGATGACCTGTTCATCAACCTGCCGGCGCACGCTCAGCAGGGGTACGCCCGGCGCGCCGTGGTTGCGCGAGGCGATGACGCCGGCCACATCGCCGGTAAACTCGTCAGCGAAGTAGAGGATCACTTCCGGGGCGATCTGTATCAGTGCGTCCGGAAAGTCGTTCAGGTCGGACAGCCAGCTGCAATGTACCGGGTGACGGGCATCACGCAGGGTCTTGTTGATGGCCTCGACGTGGTCCTGCTTGCGCGACAGCACGACCACGGGTATCCCGACCTGGCTGTTCAACGCAGCGTTCTCCATGAATTCGAGCCGGGCCGCAGGGGCCTGCGACAGTGGGACTGGTCCGGAGAGTCTATCAGCGACCCGCGCGGTGACCGCGACGCAGTCCACAGCTTTGCGAAGTGGCTCACATCTGCCGCCACCGGGTGGGGCGGCAGCGCAAGGCTCACGCCAGCACTGTCTTGGCAGGCTGACCGGCCTGCTCCCGGGCCAGGCGGGGCACCAGGTAGCCCGGCAGACGGGCGCGCAAAGCGGCCATCAGGGCCAGTGCGGTGGGCGGCGGCACGTCGAAATGTGCCGCACCGGCGACCGGGTCGAGCAGGTGCAGGTAGTAGGGCAGGACGCCCATGTCGAACAGGCGGGTCCACAGCGCTGCCTGGGTGTCGACGTCATCGTTGATGTCGCGCAGCAAAACAGCCTGGTTGAGCAGCGTGGCCCCTGTGGCGCGCAGGCGCGCCAGCGCGGCACCTGCGAGTGCGTCGAGTTCGGCTGCGTGGTTGACGTGCAGCACGACCACCGGCGGGTGCGGCAGCAGGGCGAGGGTGGCAAGCAGGCCGTCATCCACGCGCTGCGGGAGCACCACTGGCATGCGGGTGTGTATGCGCACGCGACGCAGGCTCGGCACCTCGCGAAGCTGCGTGAACAGCGAGGCCAGACGACGATCGGCGAGCATCAGCGGATCCCCGCCACTCAGGATCAGTTCATCGAGTGACGCGTCGGCGCGCAGCGCGGCCAGTGACACACGCCATTCATCCCCCGCGGCCTGGTGATCGGCATAGGGGAAATGGCGGCGGAAACAGTAACGGCAGTGAACCGCGCACGCACCGGTGCTGATCAGCAGCAACCGGCCGGCATACTTCTGAATCGCGCCACCGCCCAGCGCGGCCGTCGCCTCCTCGAGCGGGTCGCCGACGAAGCCGGGCACGGCAAGACTTTCCTGCCCACGCGGCAGGACTTGCAGCAGCAGCGGGTCGCGCGGATCTCCCCGGCGCATGCGTGCCAGCATCGCAGGCGGCACCAGCACGGGAAAATCGCGCGCCGCCTGTGCGCATACGTCGACCTGGTCGGGCGTCAGCGCCAGGGCGGCCAGCAGCGACTCCAGGCTGCGGATCGCCATGCGCATCTGCTGCTGCCAGGCGGCCGGCAGTGCTTCGCTAAGCGTGTCAGGCATTACCGTCATCGGGCGCAGGCTAGCTCGTGCTGAAGGCGGGATCGGACTGCTATCATAGGCGTCCTCGCAACCCAGGGGCACCTGCATGGCCAGCTACAGCACCAACGACTTTCGCGCCGGTTTGAAGATCATGCTCGACGGCGACCCCTGCAACATCGTCGAGAACGAGTTCGTCAAGCCCGGCAAGGGCCAGGCGTTCAGCCGCGTGCGGGTGCGCAACCTCAAGACCGGCCGCGTCGTCGACAAGACGTTCAAGTCCAACGAGACCTTCGAGGCCGCCGACGTCCACGAAACCGACATGCAGTATCTGTACAACGACGGCGAGTTCTGGCACTTCATGGTGCCCGACACGTTCGAGCAGTACACCGCCGATGCGAAGTGCGTAGAAGAGGCCGCCGAGTTTCTCAAGGATGGCGACAGCTGCCGGGTGCTGCTGTGGAACAACAATCCATTGCAGGTCGCCGCCCCGAACTTCGTCGAACTGCGCATCGTCCAGACCGATCCTGGCCTGCGGGGGGATACTGCACAGGGCGGTGTGAAGCCGGCCAAGCTGGAGACCGGTGCGGTCGTGCGCGTGCCGCTGTTCGTCGAGGAAGGCGAGGTGATCCGCGTAGACACCCGCAGCCGCGAGTATGTCTCGCGCGTCAAGGAATAAGCGGCGCGCTGGCAAGCAGGACGTCGATCATTGCCGTCAGACCGGCTTCGTCGCGCGCATTGAAGCGACCGGGGTGCGGGCTGTCGACATCGAGTACCCCTAGCAGGCGATCACCGTCGAGCACGGGAATGACGATCTCCGATCGCGACGCAGGGTCACAGGCGATGTGACCGGCAAACGCGTGGACATCGTCCACCACCAGTGGTGTGCGGCGCTGAGCTGCCGTGCCGCACACGCCTCGGCCCAGCGCGATGCGGGTGCAGGCAGGCTTGCCCTGAAAGGCGCCGACCACAAGTTCTCCGTCTTTCAGCCAGTAGAACCCCAGCCAGTTGATCTCCGGCAGCGCGTGAAAGGCCAGTGCCACGAAATTCGCCGCATTGGCGTGAAAGTCATGTTCGTCGGCCAGCAGCGCGCGCAAGCCCGCGATCAGTGGGGCGTAGTCGCCATCCAAGACAGCCGGCATCGACGGATCATGCGCCATCTTTCACCACCGTCGGCAGGATGTCATGGATGCGCGTCACCCCGGCCGCGAGCATGAGGATGCGATCCACACCCAGCGCCACACCGGCGCATTTCGGCAGCCCGCTTTCCAGTGCTGCCAGCAAGCCTTCGTCGAGTGGTGGCACCGGCAGTCCGGCCGCCTGGCGTGCATCCCGCTCGGACAAAAAACGCCGGCGCTGCTCGCGGGCGTCGCTGAGTTCGCGATAGCCGTTGCCGAGTTCCAGTGCGTCGACGAACACCTCGAAGCGCGCAGCGGTCGGCGGCGTGCCGGCATTGAGTTCGGCCAGTGCAGCCTGGTCGGCCGGATAGTCGTGCAGGAAGCAGGTCCGCGCGGAGCGCAGACCGGGAATCACCACCGTGACGAGCGCCAGATCCAGCAGCTCGCGCCGGGACATCGCCTGAGGAACCGGCACCGCATGCGCCCGCAGCATCGCCTCGATGGCCGCTGCATCGTCGACCAGCGGATCGACGCCCCCTGCGGCGAGAAAGGCGTCCCGGTAGCTGATGCGCATCGCCGTGCCATCGCAGTGCCCGGGCAACAACACCGCAAGCAGGGCACTGACTTCATCCATCAGCCGGTGTTCATCGAAGCCGAGCCGATAGAACTCCAGCATGGTGAATTCGCGCAGGTGGTGTGCGCCTGCTTCACCGTCGCGAAACACGTGCCCCAGCTGGAAGATGTCACCGGCGCCGCCCGCCAGCAGCCGCTTCATCGCGGACTCCGGGGAGGTCTGAAGATAGCCGCGAAAGCTGCTGTCCAGAGGGCTTCGAACCTCCAGACTGGCAATCGCGGGATCTGACGTGGTGGTGTCCCCCAGCAAGGGCGTGTCGACTTCGAGTACCCCGCACTGCGCAAAGAAGCTGCGGATCTGCGCCAGCATCTGCGCACGCCGGTGCAGCACATCGCGGGTCGCGACGGCGCCCATCGTCGGCGTCAGCGCAGCCGCCGCGCCAGCGGCTGGCCCATGCGCACCGTGCCACCGGCAGCCATCGCGTGATCGAGTGCACAGGCTCCGGGCGGCAGCACCAGAATAACGGTGGAGCCCATGTTGAAGCGTCCGAGTTCATCGCCCCGGGTCAGGCGGATGCCGCCGTCGCCGTCGGTCGGGTAGCGATGGTGGGAAACATCGCGTCCGGCCCAGGCGGTGACCTCGCCGGACCAGACCGTCTCGATGCTGCCGACGTTGAGCGCGCCGACCAGTACGACCGCAACCGGTCCACAGTCGGTGTCGAAGTGACACACGACGCGCTCATTGCGGGCGAACAGGCCGGGCAGCATGCGCGCGGTGGTTGCATTCACGCTGAACAGGTCACCGGGGACATGGGTCATGGCCACCAGCCGACCGTCCAGCGGCATGTGCACACGGTGATAGTTGCTTGGCGCCAGATAGATTGTCAGCGCGAGACCGCCGGCAAGGGGCGCGGCACGGTCTGGGTTGCCCAGCAGGGCTTCGAGAGAATAGTGGTGACCCTTGGCCTGCAGCATGCGGGTGCCGTCCAGCGTCTCGGCCAGGTAGAGGATGCCATCGGCCGGGGAGATCACCTGTCGCGAGTCGGCGGGCAGCGGACGGGCGCCCGGCAGCAGCGCACGGGTAAAGAATTCATTGAAGCTGGAGAAGGCCTTCGGATCCTGGACGACGGCTTCGTCCAGATTGATCCTGAACTGGCGCATGAAGCCGGAGATGAGCAGGTTCTTAAGCCACGCGCGCCGGCTTCTTGCCAGCCGGTGGACCAGTACGCTGAGGCGGCGTCGCGGCAGCAGATACTGCAGCGTAAGGAAGGCCCGCTCGCCGAGCGAGGCTGAATGCTGTTCGGCGGACATCAGCGTGGATTGCGTGCGTCGCGCACCGGAAACACCACATCGGTGGCCGTCCCGTCACTGAACGCAAGCTCGATGCGCACGCGATCGCCGGCCTTTAGCTCGCGCCGCGGACCCATCAGCATCAGGTGCATCCCGCCGGGAGAAAATTCCGCCGCTTCGCCCGGCAGCAGGACGACATGATCCACCTGCTCCATGCGCATGCGATCGTTTTCGTGCCGCGTGACATGCAGCTCGACGCGCTCGAAGTCGGCGCTGTTGGCAAACAGCAGCGCCAGCTGGTCGTCGCTGTGATTCTGGACACGCATGTATCCGGCCAGCGCCCCTGCACCGGGAGGCGCTTCGCGCACCCAGGCATCATCAACCACGATGCGCTTGTGCTCGCCCATGCCACAGCCTGCCAGCACGAGGGCAAACGACAGTCCCGCAACAACCCGCCGCCGCATCATCCGCGTGCGCCGACCTGTGAGCGCACGATGCGCGTGAAATCATCTGCCATGCCGTCGATCTCGTGCGGCATGCGAAACAGCGCGGCGAGCCGGCCGGCGGGATCGACGACGAACACCGCGGTGGAGTGATCGATGCTGTAGCGGCCGTCATCATCTTCGGCGCCCATGAACACCGCCACCCCCATGTCCCGCGCAAATCGCGCAATGTCATCCACATCGCCGGTAACGCCCGTGATGGAGGTATCGAAGTAGGCAAGGTAGTCGGCCAGCTTCGCGGGCGCATCGCGTTCCGGGTCGACCGACACGAACACCACGCCCGGGGGTTCGTGTCCCTGGCCCGCGAGTCTGGCGCGCACCGCCGAGAGCGTCTGCAGGGTCATGGGACAGATGTCGGGGCAGTGAGTGAAACCGAAGAACACCAGGTGCCAGCGTCCGTCGAACAGCTCCGGCCCGATGACCTCACCGTGCTGGTCGAGCAGCGAGAAGTCGGGAAGCGGGCGCGGCGTGCCCAGCAATGTTGCCGCATTCAGCTCAGGCTGGACGACGCCGGGAGCTGCGGGCAGCATGCCGCGGGCAAACATGAAGCCCGCCGCTGCCGCCGCGATGGCGAGACCGACGATCAGCAGGTGGGCGCGTGGGAAGCTCATCGGCGCAATTATCCCACACCGCGGATGCAGTATCATCTGCGGCAAACGCCGAGAACGATACCGTGGGCGGGAGCCGCGCGCACAAGATGACGACCATCACCCGAACGACGGCCGACGCAATGCCGGCGGATATGGCCGGTGCAGTGGAATGGGCGGCCGGGCGGCTCGATGCCGCCGACCTGCACTACGGTCACGGTGCAGACAATCCGCACAGTGAGGCGATTACCTTGCTGGCCGGCGCCACCGGTCTGCCACTCGACGAGCTCATGGCCGATGCAACGCGCGCGCTCGCGCCTGCCGCGAGCACACGCCTCGCCGAGCTGGTCTCACAACGCATCGAGTCGCGTCGCCCGGCAGCTTATCTGGTGCAGCGCGCCTGGTTCGCCGGGCTGGAGTTTTTCGTGGATGAGCGCGTGCTGGTGCCTCGCTCCCCGCTGGCGGAATTTCTGGCCGAGGGGGGTGCACCCTGGCTGGAATACGACCGCGTCGAGCGTGTGCTCGACCTCGGCACCGGTTCCGGCTGTATCGCCGTGGCGGCCGCGATGGCGTTCCCTGATGCTCAGGTCGATGCCCTGGACATCAGCGAATCGGCGCTGCAGGTGGCGGCCATCAATGTTCATCGCCACGCACTGGAATCGCGCGTGCGTCTGCTGTGTTCAGATCACTTCGACGCGCTGGACGGTGAGCGCTACGATCTGATCATTTCCAACCCGCCGTACATCCCGGCGCCGCGCATGACACAGCTGCCGCGCGAATACGCTCACGAACCGCGTCTGGCCCTCGTGTCGGGGCGCGACGGACTGGATTCGGTGCGTACGATCCTGCAACATGCCGGGTTGTTTCTGAAACCCGGTGGCATCCTGGTCGTGGAGGTCGGCGAAGTCGAGTCTGCGGTCGCCGCCACCTGGCCGGCACTGCCGTTTCTCTGGCTCGAGTTCACGCATGGCGGCGCCGGAGTATTCCTGCTCACAGCCCAGTCGCTGGCGACGCTGCCGCGCCCCGGAGCCTGATCGACATGTCTGGCAACACCTTTGGCAAGCTGTTTACCGTGACCACCTTCGGCGAGAGTCATGGGCCGGCGCTGGGTGCCATCGTCGACGGCTGCCCGCCAGGCATGCAACTCGATGAAAACGATATCCAGCAGGATCTCGAGCGCCGCCGACCCGGTCGATCCAGACATGTCACTCAGCGGCGCGAGCCCGATACCGTGCGCATCCTCTCCGGCGTCTTCGAGGGGCGGACCACGGGTACTCCGATCGGCCTGCTGGTGGAGAACGCCGATCAGCGAACGCGCGACTACGACAAGATCCGCGACCGCTTCCGGCCCGGCCACGCCGACTATGCCTATCAGCAGAAGTACGGGCTGCGTGATTACCGTGGGGGCGGGCGGGCCTCTGCGCGCGAGACTGTCATGCGCGTGGCGGCCGGTGCGATTGCGCGCAAGTATCTGCGCGAGCGACTCGGCGTGGAGATCCGCGGTCACCTCTCCGCACTTGGCCCGATCGAACTGGCCTGCATCGACCCCTCGATCGTCGACGACAATCCGTTCTTCTGTGCAGATGCGTCACGACTCGAAGAACTCGAGCGCTTCATGACCGAGCTTCGTCGCGAGGGCGATTCCATTGGTGCCCGCGTCACTGTGGTGGCCAGTGGCGTGCCGGTCGGACTCGGCGAGCCGGTGTTCGACAAGCTCGATGCCGACCTCGCCCATGCGATGATGAGCATCAACGCCGTCAAGGGTGTGGAGATCGGTGACGGATTCCGCAGCGTCGCGCAGCGTGGTTCCCAGCACCGCGATGAACTCACGCCCGAGGGCTTCGTCAAGAACTCCTCCGGCGGCACGCTCGGCGGCATCTCGTCGGGGCAGGATCTCGTCGTGAGCATCGCCCTCAAACCCACCTCCAGCATCCATCTTTCGGGACGCACCATCGATGAGCACGGCGAGGCGGTCGACATCCGCACCACCGGGCGTCACGACCCCTGCGTGGGGCTTCGTGCCACACCCATCGCCGAGGCGATGATGGCGCTGACGCTGCTCGATCATTATCTGCGTCATCGCGGGCAGAACGCCGACGTGACGTCCTCGACAGCGCCGATCGCGGCGGCCACGCCGCAGGCCGGGCGCTAGCGCGCGACGCTGCGCACCTTCAACTTCGGATATTCAGAGAACCCCATGAGCAAGACTGTAGATGTAGCGGTCGTCGGCGCCACCGGGCTGGTCGGCGAGACGATGCTGGCCATTCTCGAACAGCGCGATTTTCCCATCGGCACGCTCTACCCGCTGGCGAGCGAGCGTTCGGCAGGCAGCACCCTTCGCTACCGCGGCAAGAGCGTCACCGTGGGCAATCTCGCCGAGTTCGATTTCTCGCGTGCCCAGATCGGGCTGTTTTCAGCAGGCGGGTCGGTCTCCGCGCAATATGCGCCGATTGCGGCGGCGGCTGGTTGTGTGGTGATCGATAACACCTCGCACTTCCGCACCGACCCGGACATCCCGCTGGTTGTGCCGGAATGCAATCCGGCGCGTATTGCCGACTATCGTGGCCGCGGCATCATCGCCAACCCGAACTGCTCGACCATCCAGATGGTCGTGGCTCTCAAGCCGATCCACGCAGCCGTGGGTATCACGCGCATCAACGTGGCCACCTACCAGTCCGTCTCCGGCGCAGGCCGCACTGCGGTGGAGACGCTGGCGGGGCAGACCGCAGAACTGCTCAACGGCCGGCCGCTGTCGCTGAAGGGACCGGTCAAGCAGATCGCCTTCAACGCCGTGCCGCACATCGACGTCTTCATGGACAACGGCTACACGCGCGAAGAGATGAAGATGGTGTGGGAGACGCGCAGGATTCTCGAGGACGACAGCATTGCCGTGAATCCCACCGCCGTTCGGGTGCCGGTGTTTTTCGGACATTCGGAGGCGATCCACATCGAGACGCGCGAAAAGATCAGCGTCGATCAGGCCCGCAAACTGCTCGCCGCCGCTCCCGGGGTCAAGCTGCTTGACGGGCGCGAGACCGGAGCCTACCCCACGGCGGTCACCGAGGCGGCCAGCCACGACGCGGTCTTCGTGGGGCGTATTCGCGAGGACCTGAGCCATCCCCGCGGGCTGTGCCTGTGGGTCGTGGCGGACAATATACGCAAGGGGGCCGCCCTCAACAGCGTGCAGATTGCTGAAATTCTGGTACAAGAGTACTTGTAAACGCTGCAGGTCACGGTATTGTGCGCGGATAATGTAATATTCTTAGAAAGTTACAGGGTCTTTCGCGACCTGTTCAAACCTTGGGCGCGTTCGATTGAGTGCCAATCCGGCGCAGCGGGACGGGAGACATAATGGCAAGAACATTCGCCGGGTGGGCAGCGGCAGGGCTGCTGATGTTCCCACTTCACGTTCTGGCGCTGGGCCTGGGCAGCATCGACCTGCGCTCCGGACTGGGTCAGCCCCTGGATGCAGAGGTCGCCCTCACCGCCGCGAGCGCCGAAGATCTGGCGTCGCTGCGGATCGAAGTCGCCCCGCGCGACGCCTTCGATCGCTACGGGCTTGAACGGCCGGCATTTCTCGACAGCCTGCGCTTCGAGATCGCGACCCGCGGCGATGGCATGCCAGTGGTCCGCATCACGTCCACGGCGCCGGCGCGCGAACCCTTCCTGACATTCCTGCTCGAGGCGCGCTGGGCGAGAGGCCGGTTGCTGCGCGAATACACCGTGCTGCTGGATCCGCCCACTTTCATGCCTGAGCCCCGCAGTGCAGCGCCGGTCGCCGCACCACGCACCACTCCGGCGCAGCCTGATGAGCGCAGCGGACGCGTGTCCCGCCCGGCGGCGGCACCGCCGGCGCCCGCAGAGCAGCCCAGGATGTCGACCCCGGTGCGCGCGGCGCCGTCGCTGGCCGATGATGGCAGCTACCTCGTGCAGCGCAACGACACCCTGTGGGCCCTGGCCGATCGTCTGCGCCAGGACCGCGATGTGTCCGTCAACCAGATGATGATCGGCCTGTTCGAGGCCAACCCTGACGCGTTCGATGGCAACATCAACCGGCTGCTGGCGGGCTCCACCCTGAGCGTGCCGGACTCGGCAACGCTGCGCAACATTGCCACCGCCGATGCCAATACCCGTGTCAGTGAACAGAACCGCACGTGGCGCGCGGCGCCGGCGGCTGCGCCATCCGCGCGCCTGCAGCTGGTCGCACCCGAAGACGCGCCCGCCACGCCTGCCAGTGACCCTGGTGCGGCCGCGGCGCGTGCCGAGGCCGATGCGCTGCGTGGTGAGTCCGAGCAGCTGCGCAGCGAGGCTGCACGGCTGCGCGACGAACTGGCCGAGACACGCCGCTTGCTGGAGATTCGCGACGCCGAACTCAGCGCGATGCAGGACCTTGTCAGCGACAGCGAGGCAGAGCCCGTCGACGCGGCACCCGATGTGGCCGCCCCGCTGCCCGGCGTCGACCTGGAACGCGAACAGATCTTCGTCGAAGACGATCCCGTGGTTGCCGATGAGCCTGCTCCCGCGCCTGAAGTCGACACGCCTGTCGCCGAAGAGACCCCCGCGACCCCGCCGCCCGCAACCAGAGTGGTCACCACGGCGCCCGAGCCTGGTCTGATGGAACGTGTGCTGGGCTGGCTTACGGCGCCGCTGCTGTGGATTGCACTGGGCGCACTCGTCGTGGTCGCGGCGGTCGTGCTGTTCCTGAAGCGACGCGGCCAGGGTGATGACAGCACCGGTCGCTGGGAAGCGCTGGAAGCAGACGGCGAAGAACTCGACGAGGCTGAGTTGAGTGCCACGCGGCGTCTGCGCGCGACGGCGGTGGATACCGGCGCGGGA
>CAYLNP010000017.1:0-24746 GCA_964384925.1 uncultured Woeseiaceae bacterium | reverse complement strand
GGCAGCCGCACCGAGCCGCCGGTGTCGGAGCCAAGGCTGCCGCTGACAATACCCGCCGCGACCGCCACCGCCGAGCCGCTGGAAGATCCGCCGGAAATATGCGCCTGATGCCAGGCATTGCGGCAAGGCCCATAGTGCGCGTTGTGGCCGGTCGGCCCGAGTGCGAATTCGGCCATATGCAGGGCGCCGACGTCGAGCGCACCTGCCGCGTCCAGGCGCGTCAGCGTGGTGGCGCTCACCGGTGCACGCCACTCGCGGCGGATATGACTGCCGCAGGTGCTCACTTCGCCTTCGCGGTAATACATGTCCTTGTGGGCCAGCGGCACGCCGTGCAGCAGACCCGGAGGCCGCCCGCGGCGCAGCGCCTCATCCGCGGCCTCAGCCTGGGCGGTGGCGCGCCGGTGCTCCACGCGCAGCACGCAATTCAGCGCCGGATTGCGCGCCTTGATACGCTCGATGCAGGACTTCAGTTCGCTGCTTGCGCTGGCGGTGCCGCGTGCGATGGCCTCTACGGTCTCACACAGTCCGCGATCCACCGCCGCGGCGTCAGTCATCTGCGCCGTTCGCCCCGACCAGCGATTCCAGAGTGTCGAGGAAAAGGCCCGGTTCGGTGTCGAAGAGTGACTCGCGGGACTGCGCGGCGACTGCCGCGATGGCGTTGGCTGCACCCTGGGCGATCAGCCTGGCGTCGCTGGCACCCTCGATGCGCCATCCCAGTGCCTGTGCGAGGGCAAGCGTGCCGGTTGCTGTGTCGGTGAGGTCGATCGTCATCGGGACTTCCTGCCTGACGGCACTGATAAGGCGTTCGGCAAGTGTCGCGCAAAGTGTCGGACGATCCAAGCCTGCGATCGCGTGCTTCGGGCTGTCTTGTCCTGGCTGGAAGCTGTGTTGTAGAGTCAGCGCGACCCTGGGAGCTGTGCATGGACTTCACTGTCGATCTCGATGAATCCGAGGGCATCATCGAGGTGCGTGTCCGGGTCGACACGACCGAGGCGCTCGCTGCTGCGATCACCACGCGCGCGACCGCACTTGCCAAGGGCTCGACGATCAGGGGCTACCTGCTGGATATGCGCGGCACGCGTGATGTGGCGCCGGTATTTGCCGACTATGACCTCGCCTACAACGGGCTGGCGGCTGCCGGCTTCGATGCCCGTCACTGGCTTGCGATGGTGCTGGATGAGGGCGATGACAGCCGCAGTTTTTTCGAAACGCTCGCCAGCAATGCCGGCATCCGATTGCGCACCTTCCACGCCGAAGACGCGGCGCGAGCCTGGCTTGCACGAAACGCGCGCCGCTAGATCGTGACCGGGCGGCCATGGTGGATCTATTTGCTCGACTGTGACGGGCGCCTGTACACCGGCGTGACTGTCGATCCGCACCGCCGGGTTGCCGAGCATGCGTCAGGGGGCAGCCGCTCGGCTCGCTTCACCCGCGCGGCACGCAGTATCACGCTGCGCTACTGCATCGAGGTCGGCAGCCGCAGCACCGCACTTCGAGCTGAACACCGACTGCGTCGCCTGCCGCGTGCACGCAAGCTTGCGCTGATCGACGAAGCGCCCGGCGCGGACCTGCTGCTGGCGCGCCTGGGTATCGGTTCCGTGGCGGCTGAAGATGTCGGCGGCTAGGAAAGCCCGAGCCTGCGCACGAGCGCCGCAATGTCGATGGCGCTGCTCGTGTCCACGATGACTTCGAAGGCCCGCTCTTCGTCGCCGAGTGGTTCGATAAGCTGCAGCTGCTGCTCGAGTACGCCGGTGTCCGCTTCAGAGGCATCGGTCCCTGCCTGCCTGCGTGCATCAACCCGGGCGCGCAGCACATCTTCCGGGGCATCACAGTGGAGGATCCGCAGCGGGCAGCCGAGCTGCCGCGCAAGATCGGCAAATATGCGGCGCTGTGCGCGGGTCAGAAACACCGCATCGGCGATGGCGGCCCGGCCGCCACGAATGACTGATTCGCAGGCACTCGCCAGAGCGCTGTAGGTGCGTTGAGTCCACTCACTGGAGTAGGTGTCCTCGACCGGCGACGTTGCGATGCGCAGCAGTCGCTGGCGCTCGACATCGGAACGGATGCGCACTGCGGCGCCCGGCTCGACCAGCTGCGCCGCAAGCGTGCTCTTGCCTGACCCGGACAGGCCATGCATGAGCACCAGCGCAGGCTCACTCGGCTGCGTGTACTGTCTGGCTTGTGAAAGATACGCCCGGGCCGCGGTGACATCCTCGTCGTCATGTCCCTCGGTTGCAGTCATCGCGCTGACTTTCGCCCGTACAAGTGCGCGGTAGCTGCAGAACAACGGTAGCAGAGGCATACCGTCGTAGTCGCCCGTGTGCTCGAGATAGGCATCCAGCAGCACCGCAGCCAGTCCGGCGTAGCCACGCCGCTCGAAGTCCATCACGGCGAAGCCGATCTCGTCCAGCACGTCGAGGGTCCGCAGCGACTCGCTGAACTCGATGCAGTCGAACGCGCGAATGCGCCCATTGCGCCAGATCATATTGCCCGCGTGCAGGTCACCATGGCCGATACGCACTCTGCCGCGATGCCGCCGTGCAACGAGCAGTGGCGTGAGCGCGGCGATTCGCTTGTCAAACCATGACTCGAGCTCATCCAGCAGCGTGCGATTTTCAGCAAGCATCGGCAGGCTGCGCAGTGCACTGAAGTTCTCCGCGCTGTGCTCGCCCAGGGCCTGCGCCGGGTCCCACTGGGCATCGGCACAGGGCGCTGATGCGTGGAACGCAGCCAGATCCGATGCCAGCATACGCATGGCCGGGGCATCGATCCGGTGGGCCTCCAGCGCTGCGGGCAACTCGGCGTCGACGGAGAAGCGCTGCATGGCGACGCAGTATTCGATCGCCGGCTCTTCATCGAGGCTTGGCCGCTCAGGTGTACCGCCGACGCTGATCACGCCGAGATACAGCTCGGGTGCGAGGCGGGCATTGAGTCTGACCTCGGCCTCGCAGGCCTCGTGGCGACGTGCCAGCGTGCTGAAGTCGACGAAACCCAGGTCCACAGGCTTCTTGAATTTCCACGCCTGCGAGGCACCAAGCACGAGGATGGAGATATGCGTTTCCACGAGCACCACCAGCGCCGGCTCGCCAAACGCGCCATGGTCCTTCAGCCGCGCGATCATTGAACGCAGCGGCTCTGCCACATCAGCCCTCCGAGAGCGCAAGCCAGCGTTCGAGCAGCGCTTCGAGTTGCGCATTCTGCGCTTCACGCTCATCCAGTACACGCTGGACGTCGTCCCAGGGCTGTTCGTAGAAGTTCGCTGAGCCGGTGCGTGCATCGAGCGCCGCAACCTCGTCCTCCAGCGCCTTGATCCGTGCCGGCAGGGCATCGAGTTCCCGCTGCAGTTTGTAGGACAGGCGCGGCTTCGATGGTACGGCGGCACTGGTGCTGGCAAGCGCCGGAGGGCTCGCCGACAGATCTGCTGATGTAACGCCGTCCGCCGTCGCGGTCGACGTCTCCGCGGCGGGAGCAACAGACTGCGGTGCTTCGCGTTCGGCAAGCTCGCGGCCTCTGCGCGCCCAGTCACTGTAGCCGCCCGCGTAGCTTCGCAGTCCCCCATCGGCTTCGAACACCAGCGTGCTGGTCACCACGTTGTCGATGAACTCGCGATCATGGCTGACTATGATCAGCGTGCCGGTGTAGGCGACCAGACGCTCTTCCAGCACCTCAAGGGTTTCCACGTCGAGGTCGTTGGTAGGCTCGTCGAGTACCAGCAGGTTGCTCGGCCGGGTGAACAATTTAGCCAGGATCACGCGATTGCGCTCGCCGCCCGACAGGGCGCCGATCGGTGTACGCGTCCGCGCGGGACTGAACAGGAACCCGCCGAGGTAGCCGATGATATGCCGCGGCTTGCCGTCGACCTGCACGTGGTCACGCCCCTCGCCGACGATATCCGCCACCGAGCGATCGTCGTCGAGCTCGCGGCGCAACTGATCGAAATAGGCGATCTGGAGTTGCGTACCCATGCGTACGCGGCCGGACTGCGGCGCCAGCTCGCCGAGCATGATCCGCAGCAGCGTACTCTTGCCCACACCGTTGTTGCCAATCAGACCGATGCGATCTCCGCGCATCACCTTCAGTGAAAAGTCGCTGATCAGCGGCTCGCCCGCGTAGCCATGGGTGACATGCTCCATCTCCATGACCATGCGACCCGATTCCGCCGCCGTCTGCTCGATATGCATGCGCGGGCCCTGCTGGACCCGGAAGCGCTGGCGCTCGGTGTACTCACGGCGCATGGCTTCCAGCGCGCGCACCCGACCCTCGTTGCGGGTACGCCGCGCCTTGATGCCCTGGCGCACCCACACCTCTTCCTCGGCGAGCTTTTTTTCGAAGTGGCCGCGCTCCAGGGCCTCGGCATTCAGCGATTCTTCCTTCCGTCGCAGGAAGTTCTGATAATCCCCCGGCCAGCTGGTCAGGCGGGCGCGGTCGAGTTCGACAATTCGGGTGGCAAGTCGCTGCAGGAAGGCACGGTCGTGGGTGATGAACAGCACTGAGCCCGGCCAGGCGCGTATCCGGTCTTCGAGCCACTGGATCGACGCCAGATCCAGATGGTTGGTGGGCTCATCGAGCAGCAGCAGGTCGGGCTGGCAAACCAGTGCCCTCGCCAGGGCTACTCGCCGCTGCCAGCCACCCGACAGTGCGGAGAGTCGCTCATCGCCGGGCAGCGCAAGCTCGCTGAGCACGCTGTCGATACGCTGGTCGAGATTCCAGCCGCCTTCAGTTTCGATTTGCCGTTGCAAGGATTCGAGGCGGCGCATGCCCTCGTCATCGAGCGGCTGAGCGGCACGATGCTCGTACTCCTGCAGCAGTGACTCGAGTTGCCCCAGCCCCTGCGTGACGAACTCGCGCACGCTCAGGTGCAGCGCGGAGGGCAGGGCCTGCTCGAGCTGGCTGACGCGCAGTTCCTGTCGCCGCCTGACCTCGCCGCTGTCGGCGGCCAGTGTGCCCATGATCACTTTCAGCAAGGTCGACTTGCCGGCGCCATTGCGGCCGATCAGGCAGATGCGCTCGCCTTCGTCGATGGTCAGCGAGGCGTTGCGCAGGATCGGCTGGTCACCGAAATCCAGTGACAGGGTGTCGAGGCTCAATAGGGTCATGATGAGCGGTATTATCAGCTATACCGGGACGGCGGTGGCGCCTCATCGCTTGCGCGCGGAGACCTCGGCGCGTAGATGTCCAGCCCGCGGTGTTCGACCCACGATCGCGGCTGGTAGGGCAGCACTTCGGGCATGTCCCCGGCCTTCAGGCGTTCCTTGAGTCGACGCCAGTAGGTGGCTGTGAGCAGATCCGCATGGTGCTCCATGAACGCCGCACGATGGGTATCGCGGAAGCCCAGGAAATTGACGAACTGCTCGGGGAAGACGTCGTTGGGGCCAACGTAGAACCACGCTTCGGCGCGCATCTCGTCTTCCATGGAATCGGCCACCGGCAGATCACGGAAGTTGCACTCGGTGACCAGGCACAGCTCGTCGTAGTCGTAGAAGATCACCCGTCCATGGCGGGTCACGCCGAAGTTCTTCAGCAGCAGATCACCTGCGAATATGTTCGTGCGCGACAGGTCGCGTATGGCCTGGCCGTAGTCGATCGCCGCCAGGCGTCCCTGGTCTTCGCTCACTTCCTGCAGATAGAGATTCAGCGGGCGCAGCTGGCGTTCGATATACAGGTGGTCGATGATCAGTTGATCATCCTCCAGCCGGCAGGTTTCTGCGGCATTGTTCAGCAGGTCCTCGAGCAGTTCCGGCGCAAACCGGTGTCTGGAGAACTCCAGGCGTCGAAATTCCTGCGCGTCGACCAGGCGTCCGGCCCGATCGTGGCGGAACACGAGTTGATACTTGCCCTTGACCTCGTCGCGGCTCATCGACTTCGGGTAGGCGAAACGATCGCGGATGACCTTGAACACGACATCGTAGGAAGGCAGCGTGAACACGATCATCACCATGCCGACGTCCCCGGCCGCGTGAACGTAGAGGTCGGTGGACTGCTCGACATGTCGCACCAGTGAACGATAGCGTTCGGTCTTGCCCTGCTTGGCCCGCCCCAGCGCAGTGTAGATTTCGTCCACCGGCTTGAGCGGCATCAGGCGCTTGAGAAATACCACGGCTGCGCCTACGGTCTTCAGATCAGCGTGAAAATACGAGCGTGTAAACGAAAACAGCATGCTGACATCGTTTTCGGACATGATCACGGAGTCGACGATGATGCCCTCGTCGCTGTGCTTGAGCGCGATCACCAGCGGGTAGAGATAACCTCTGCCGACCATGCAGCCGACCAGGTAGGCGCGCGTGGGCTGATAGAAGATCGGCTTGAGCAGTTCCACGCTTTGCAGTGGCCGGCGTTCATCTGCGGTATCGAGGAATGCCTCGACCTCTGCGGCCAGGTAGCGGATGCTGCGCTCGCTGTTGCGCCACGGCACGGAGAAGCGGAAATCCGCGAGGACCTCGTCGAACAGGTGAAGCAGCGAGCCACGATGCAGGTAGACGTTTTTCGCCACAGGGGTGCGTGACACCTGCGCAGGCTCGACTTCCAGCGCCGCGAACTCCACCTGCGCGTCGACGCCGATGGTGGCAAACACCCTGCGGGTGATGGAGCTGAAGAAGGTCTTGAAGAATTCGCTGTCGGGATAGGCCTCGATGGCCTCGGCATAGCAGTCGCGGACCTGCGACCAGACCGCCTTGTCGGTTGCGTGAGCACCGAGCATGCGTTTGATATCGGAACGTGCGCGCTGTACGCACAGATCGTAGAGTTCGATACGCTCGACCGTGTCGCGTTGCTGGCCGATCGGATCGCGCTGCTCGAATCGCTCGCGCGCGCGTTGCGTGATTTCCGCGAAGCGTCTGTCGTAATCGAGAAACGCCTCCACGGCCACCCTGGCACAGCGATGTGCCAGGGTGGAACCGGAGTTCCCACGACTCATGCGGGCGTGATCGCCGCGAAACCCGCAGGCTGCTACAGGTTGCTGATCATGCGATCGGCGAACTCGGAGCACTTGACCTCGGTGGCGCCTTCCATCAGTCGAGCGAAGTCGTAGGTCACGAACTTGCTGCCGATGGTGGCATCCATCGAGGCGATGATGCGGTCGGCCGCCTCGTCCCAGCCGAGATGACGAAGCATCATCTCGCCGGAAAGAATCAGCGAACCGGGGTTCACCTTGTCCTGATTGGCGTATTTCGGCGCCGTACCATGGGTGGCCTCGAACACCGCGTGGCCGGTCATGTAGTTGGCGTTTCCGCCCGGCGCGATACCGATGCCGCCGACCTGCGCCGCCAGCGCATCGGAGAGGTAGTCGCCGTTGAGATTCATCGTCGCGATGACCTCGAACTCCGCCGGCCGTGTGAGCACCTGCTGCAGGGTAATGTCGGCGATGGCGTCCTTGATCAGGATGCGTCCGGCCTCAAGAGCCGCCTGCTGCTCCGCATTGGCGGCCTTGTCGCCCTTTTCGGCGCGCGTACGCTCCCACTGGTCCCAGGTGTAGGTCTGCTCGGCAAACTCGGTCTCGGCCAGGTGATAGCCCCAGTTGCGGAACGCACCTTCCGTGAACTTCATGATGTTGCCCTTGTGCACGAAGGTCACGCTCTTGCGCTTGTTGACGATCGCGTACTCGATCGCGGCGCGAACCAGCCGCTCGGTGCCTTCGCGCGACACCGGCTTCAAGCCGATGCCCGAGGTGTCCGGGAAGCGGATCTTGCGGTACTCCTTCGGGAAATGCTCCTTGAACAGCGCGAGGAAGCGGCGGTTGTCCTCGCTGCCCTCCTCGAACTCGATACCGGCGTAGATGTCCTCGGTGTTCTCGCGGAAGATCACCATGTCGACCTCGCCGGGATTGCGCACCGGCGAGGGCACGCCCTTGAACCAGCGCACCGGGCGCAGGCACACATAGAGATCGAGCAGCTGGCGCAGGGCTACGTTCAGGGAACGGATGCCGCCGCCGATCGGTGTGGTCAGCGGCCCCTTGATCGAGACCAGGAATTCGCGGCAGGCCTCGACTGTTTCGTCGGGCAGCCAGTTATTGAAGTGGTCGTAGGCTTTCTGGCCGGCATAGACCTCCATCCAGTGGATCTGACGGCGGCCGCCGTAAGCTTTCTCGACTGCTGCATCTAGCACACGCACCGTGGCGCGCCAGATATCGGGGCCGGTGCCATCGCCCTCGATGAAGGGGATGATGGGATTGTCAGGGACCGTGAGTACACCGTCCTTGATGGTGATCCTGGCACCGCCCTGGGGTACCGTGAGGCGGGGGGTTTCGGCCATGCTTGAGCTCCTGGCGTGATCTTGTGAATGTATTGACGCGTATCCGCTGCAGCACGGCCGCTGCAGAACGCTTGAGCGCGCCATTATCCGCCTTGTGCACGGAGCGGACAACGTCCGGCGGGAATTCCCCGGTAATCCCTGAGGTCAGCGCAGCGTGCTGACGAATTCAAGCCTGAATTCGCGACGTGCCCCGGGGAAATAGCGAAAATTGCCGAAGGCGAAATCGGCCCGGTCGGCGGTCAGGCGGTCGGCGAGGTTGTAGACCTGCGCGTTGAGCTGCCAGGCCGATGACAGGCGCCAGCGGCTGCGAAGGTGGAGCAGGTCGTGGCTGCCATGGCGGTTGGCGTTGGCACTGTCGACGAAGTATCCGCCCTGATGCGCCCATTCCAGCTCGAGTGTGGCATTCGATGTCGGCGACCAGCCGATACGCGTGCTGTACAGGTTGCGCGGTGCGCCGTCGATGTCATTGCCACTGGGAATCGTCTCGCCGGGTCCCTCCAGCCGATCGAAGCGGTAGCTGTGGCGGGCATGGGTGCCGGAGACCTCGAGCCATGCGCTGCGGTGAAACTGCCACTGCAGGGCGTATTCCACGCCTGTGTGGCGCGTGCGCCCGTTGCTGACGTTGAAGCCCTGCGCATCACGAAAGATGAAATTGCGCTTGTTGGCAGCAAAGAGCGTCGTTTCTATGCGCAGATCGTCGATGTCTGCGCGCATCCCCAGCTCGAGGGTGTCGAGCCTTTCGCTGGCCAGATCTGCGACCTGCTGACCGCTTTGCAGCCGGTAGAGTTCGGTGGCCTGCGGCACGCGGAAGCCGCGCGACAGGCTCATCCATGCAAACCAGTCCGGATGGCCGCGCCAGCCCACGGCCAGCCGCGGGGCGAGGTTGGTGAAGTCGTCGCGGCGATCTTCCGGCCGGTTGTACAGGCAGCCGCCGAAACCACAGGCAGTCCCGTCGTCGCGCGTATTGCCCGACAGCATGTTGTTGCGGTAATCGTAGGTGATCCACTCCAGTCGCGCGCCGGCCTCGACGAACCAGTCCGTGCCCAGGGGTTGCCGGAAGCTCGCATGCGCGGCGGCCATCAGGCTCTCGACGTCATAGTCGTAGTGGCGGCCCTGGGGACGCGTGGCCTGCAGGAAGGCCGAGCCGGTGGTCAGTGTCTCGGCCTGGGTCTGACGCAGGTCGCCGCTGGCCCATTCGACGTCGATCCCCGTCAGCCACGTGCCGCCGCCAGGCCGGTCCCAGGTCAGGGCGCTGACCAGACCGGCGCTGACCTGACCGTTTTCCTCCAGCGGCTGACCGGGCAGAAAGTGCTGCAGGAATGCCATGTCCGAGCGGCGAACGAACGGTCGCAGGTCGAGCCGGCGATCCGCGGGCAGCTCGAGTTCCCAGACCGCATACAGTCGCTGCGCGTCGGCTTGACGAAAGGCTTCCGGATTGGGATTGCTGCGCCGCAGCTCGCGATCCCGGTAGGCGTCGCGCCCCAGAATGTAGCCGGCGGTGTCCTGATCGAGGTCCGTCGCCGCGGCGGCGATGCGCAGACGTCCGTGCGCCACCTGCGGCACCCAGTGGGCATTGAGTTTGGCCTGCCGGTGGCCCGCGTCGCGCTGGAAGCCGCTGTGGCTGAGGACATGCGTCGCCATGCCGAGGCTGTGGCGCTCACCTGCGTGCCACCCATCGAGACGCGCGCGGTAGTAGTCGTGACTGCCGCCGGACATGCCGAGCCGCCAGCCGGGCTCGGGCGCATCGGCGATGCTCAGGACGTTGATCGTCCCGTGCAGACCGTTGGATCCGTACAGCGTGCCCGCCGGTCCCCGCAGCACCTCCACGCTCGCTGCCTGTTCGGTGTTGATCTCAAAGAGCTGGTTGACATTGCAGAAGCCGGCGGGGCGTACCGGGATGCCATCTTCAAGAAACAGGAATGCGCCGCAGGCACCTGCGCCGGTCAGCACCGGTGAGCGGATGGCCGTGAGATGTTCCTGGCCACTGCCGCGGCTGATCCAGACACCGGGGATGCGCGTGCCCAGTTCGGCGAGATGCTGGTGACCGACGATCTCAAGATCCTCGCGGCCCAGCGCACTGACGCTGCCGGCGATCTCGCTGGAGGGTTGCGCGCGGCGGGTGAGGGTCACCACCATGGTGTCGATGCGCTCGTCCTGCGTGCCGGCGGGTGACGGCGGGTCTGCTTCCTGCGCGGTGCCGGTCACGGGGATCGCGGTGGCGAGCACCACGAGCACCACGAGATACGGGCAACTGATCGCCGTGGGCCCGCGTCCTCGAGTGCTCTGAAGGATGGTGCCCATGCGGCTAGGCTGCCGCGTCAGCCCTGCGCTCGATTTTGTCGAACACCAGCGTGGGATGATCGCCGCGCCGCGAATAGTCATGCCGTCGCCGCATGTCGGCCAACGCCGCATCGCGCTGGGCTTCCGTGAAGTACCAGTGGGTGCGCGCCCAGTCCGAGCCGATGACGCGTGCCAGACTGTCGTGTGCCGGCATCGTCACGCGGATGCCCCACGGGCGCTGCGCGTCATACGCACGGTTGAGGTTGTGCGAGTGATAGATGTCCATATCCTTCAGCGTTCCTGCGCGATCGCCAGTCTGGCAGGGCAGTATATCAGCGCACCTGTGAGCCGCGATCACCCGCACCTTCACGATCCCTCCAGCCAAGCAGTCTGCGGGTCACCCACAGGTAGGCGCGCTTGCCCGTGTGCCGCCACAGTCGGGTCAGCAGGGCGGGCGTAGCGAGGATGCGGCGCTCGCGCGCCGTCAGGCGGTCGGGCAGGTAGGTGCGCTTGTGCTTGAGGAGGTGGCGCAGATCCTCGCGCGCCAGACCCCGGAACCAGCGCGATCGGCGCTTGTGGCAGGTCGCCAGCTGGAAATCCACCAGCAGGGGCGTGCCATGCGGAGACACCAGCCAGTTCGGCTCCTTGGCGAGGTCGTTGTGGGCAATGCCGCGCCGATGCAGGCGCCGCAGCAGGCGCAGCGCGTCACGATAGAAGGCTGCGTCACGGGGACGGGCAAGCTGCATGGGCTGGCCTGGCATCCAGCTGCGCAGCAGCATCTTGCCATCCCAGCCCAGCAAGGCCGGCACGCCCTGCAGCCCTTCAGCCCGCGCCAGCGCACGGGCCTCGCGACGCGCCAGCGCGCGGGCCAGCGTTCGGGCCCACCAGGCTGCCGCACGGGTGTCGCGCTCCACGACCGCCCCGCGCAGCCGGATCTCGCCGAACAGATCGCGCTTGAGCAGCTTGGCGTCGGGGTCTTCAGGGATGAACGGGCCTGGCATTGGGGGTTACGCTTTGGCGGGTCTGTGCCCAGAATAGCGCGGAACGACCGACGGGGCGCGGCTGGCAAGTCGGCAAAGGCAGCGTGTGTGGCGGATGGAGAGCGCGTGAATACGGGACCGCCGGCCGAAGATTTCTTTGTCGCAGGCGCGCCGCTGTCTGCCGAGCGCGCGTGCTACGTCGCACGTCCTGCCGACCGTCATCTGCTGCAGGCGATCCGTGAGGGGCGCTCCTGCCACGTCTTTGCCCCGCGACTGATGGGCAAGACCAGCCTGATGTTGCGCGTCGTGCCGGCGCTTCGCGATGGCGGTCGCATGGCCGCGATGATCGATCTCACGCAGATGGGCGGACGCGAAGGCCCCGGCGATGCCGGGCGCTGGTTCTACACCTTCGCCTACCGGATCGTCCGCGAGCTGCGCCTGAAGGTGCCGCTGCAGCGCTGGTGGCAGGAACGGGTAAGTCTGACTGCCTCGCAGCGTCTGGTGGAGTTTTTCCGGGAACTGGTGCTGGGGCAGTGTGCCGGTCAGGTGGTGATCTTCATCGACGATCTCGAGAGCATCGAGGGCCTGGCCTTCGTGCCGGATTTCCTGGTCAGCCTGCGTGCCTGCCTCGCTGCTGCGGCGACGGATCCGGAATTTGGACGCCTGGTTTTCGTGCTGCTGGGCGTCACCACGCCGGCGCGCCTTGCGCCGCAGGCATCACTGGGTCCTTTCGAACTCAGCGAGCGTGTGGACCTCGGCGATCTGACACTCACCGAGACACTGGAGCTGTCCGCAGGTCTGCCCGAGGAGACGGCGCGGGCGAGGGCGCTGATCGAACGCGTTTACTACTGGACCGCCGGCCAGCCGTATCTGACGCAGAAGCTCTGCCGCGCCCTGGTGCGCAGCGACATCGTCGATGAGCCTGCAGCCATGGTCGACCGTCTGGTCGAGCAGCGTCTGCTCACGCCGGCCGCGATTCGCGGCGAACCGCTGCTGGGCCATATCGCCACGCGACTGCAGGACCGCGAGCGGCGCCGCGCGCAGCTGCTCTCGCTCTATGGCCGCGTGCGCAAGGGTCTGCGCGTGCCGGTCGAGAACGATTCGCCGCTGCAGGATCGCCTCTGCCTCCTGGGGCTCGCCGTCGACGATGGACGCAGCCGATTGCGCGTGCGCAATCGCGTGTACGCGGCCGCCTTCACGACACGCTGGGTCAATCAGACATTGCCGCTGGATCTGCGGGGCAGTGCCTTGGCTGCGATGCTGGCGCTGGTGTTGATCGCCGCGCCGCTCTGGTACACCCAGTTCATGCCGCGTGAGCACATCGCAGCCATGGGCGCGCCCGACCTGGATGACGCGGAGCTGCTGCGACGCCATCGCCGGCTGTCGGCCTGGCCGGGTCATGGGGCCACCGCAGATCGGCTGCTGGCGGCCGCGCTGGAACGGCGTGCCGGGTTGGCCGCCACCCTGCCGGAAGTGCTCGGTGCGCGTGCCCGTCTTTCTGCACTTGAGGGCTACCGCGCGCTGGCCGAGAGTCTGCCTGCGCGCCACTGGCGTGCCCGGTTGCAGCTCGAACGTCGAAATGAACACCGCGACGGTGCCCTGCTGGCCGCACTGCAGGCGGCTGGGTGGGGCGACGCCGAGGCCGGCGAGGCGGCGGCGCGGCTGATTGGCGAGGACTATCCGAGTCTGCTGGCGACCTTGCGACCGCCCGGCGGCATCCAGGACTGGCGCTTTGTCGACGCCGACGAATTGATGGTCGTAGGCAACGGAGGTCGCGTCGATACCTATCGGTTCGGGGAGCCGGGATTCGAGCAGCGTGGCTCGCTGACTGCCAGGGCGCTGCTGCACGAGACCCTCGAACGCGTGCAGCGCGTGGACCGCCGGGGGCCGGCAGGTGCGGTGACCGTGAGCCTGGAGAACGTCGAGGGTGCCGCTGATGGCTGGCTTGCCGAGCTGCTCGATCCGCAGGGACGCAGCTGGCGGCTGTCGTTCGACGCCGTGGTCGAGCCGGACGGTGCCACGGTCTGGCAGGCGAGTGTCGATCTCGAGCGGACCGAAAGACGCGGCGACTGGCGCCTGATGCTTGCGGACACGCAGCCCGATCGCCTCCAGCGCGTGGGTGGCTGGCGCCTGGCGTTCGCCGATGGACCGGTGGTGGCCGACCTGCCCGATATGCCAATGACCCTGCCGCAGGCGCGCTGGACGGGCGAGGCGGTACTGCTGCCTGGCGGTCAGAACCGGCGGGTGGTCGCCGTGCCGGACACCGTCGCGGGTGCGGGTGCGATCGTTGTGTGGTCGCTGGAAAGTGGCGCGCCGGTAGCCTACCTGCCCAGGCCACGGGGGCTGGAACAGAGCGGTCTGGCGGCACACGGCACGCGCCTGCTCCTGCGCACTGACGATGAATTGATTCTCGTGGAGACCGCAACCGGCCAGCGCCTGGCCACCGTGGGCCTGGATGCGCAGCGGCTGGCATCGGATCTCGCGCTGGCCCCGGACGAACGCCACGTGGCCTGGCTTGAACAGGAAGGCCGCGAGCTGTCCCTGACCGTGCTCGAACTTGCCACCGGTGAGATTCTGCGACGCCGCGAGGGACTCGGCCGCGGTGATACGCAGGACGCGGTGCTGGCGGTGTCTTCGGGTGCGCGCAGCGTCGTGATCGCCTCGGGTCGTCGGCTGCGGGCGGTGGACCTCGCAGCCGGCGAGGTCATCGGTGAGGTCGCTCTGGCCCAGCCGGCTGTGGCGCTCGCGCTCGATCCGGCGGGTGACTGGGTTGCGCTGGCCGGCGTGGATGGTGCCACGGCCTGGTATCGACTGCCGCAGCTCGGCGAGCCGCGGCAGCGCCTGTGGACGGGTCCGGCGGGGCAGTGGCGCGACATGCCGCTGCACATGGATGCGGCCGGTCGGCTGGCCACGGCCAGCGCCGGCGGGTGGGTGCAGCTGCTGCGCCTGACCGATGGCGCTGCCCTGTCTCCGCCGCTGCATCATGGCAGCCGGGCCAGCGGTGTACGGATGGCGCCCGAGGGGGGCGTGCTGGCCAGTTACGACACGGAGCTGCTGCGCCTGTGGCGTGTGGACACAGCGGGGCCTCGGCCGCGTGACACGACACGTTCGGCCGTCAACCTGGGGCCGGACGGACGTGACGGGCTGCTTGGCGACTGGGCCGGGGCGGTGCACGTGCTGCCGGCTCAGGAACTCACGCGTGGTGTCAGGGTTGCAGCCGAAGGCATTGATTATCTTGGCCACTCAGCGCCGGTGACAAGCGTCGTCATGAGCCCGGACAGGGCGCTGGTCGCCAGTGGCGGCGCGGATGGCGTGATCCGCCTGTGGAGCACGCTCAGTGGCGAACCCCTGAGCGATTACCTGCGACATGCCGACGGCCCGGTGAGGCGACTGGTGTTCAGTCCCGATGGTGCCCGGCTGGTGTCGCTGGGCGCCGGCGGTGCGCATCTGTGGCGCGTCGCTGACGGTCAGCGATTGCGGGTCTTTCCGGCCGCGGGGCTGCCGCTGGCGGCCGTTTTCCTGCCCGAGGGCGAGCTGGCGCTGGCGGACGCCGTCGGCACGCTGTCCATCTGGGGCGAAGATGACGCGCCGCTCATGGTGATGCGTGCGGATTCGGCGGTTGCCGCGCTGGCGTGGCTCCCGGTCCATGGTGTGCTGGCCTCGGGCGATCTGGCGGGGCGCCTTCAGCTCTGGCAGCCGCGCAACGGTGAGCGTGTCGGGCTGCCGGCCAACCTGGGTTCGGCGATACGCGCCATCATCGATGATCCCGGAACCCGCCTGTTTCACGTGGCGACCGACCGGTGGCTGCATCGCCTCGGCGTGCTCGACGGGCAACTCAGTCACCGCGACAGCCAGTTTCCCGCGGTGCCCATCGAGCCGGGCACGATGCGCATTCAGAGCAGCGCCGGAGGGCCTGTCGGGCTGGTCCGCTACGACACGCCCGAACTGCGCCGCGTCGATGCCGACTCGCCGCATCCCGGTGGCGGCGCCGAGCCCTGGTCGGCGCGACTGGGCCTTACCCTGGCACCGGACGGCCGGCTGATGCCGCGCATCCTGATGCCGGGGTCGGCGCCCGGTGAACGGTCTGCTCGGTCGGACCCCGGCGCAGTCTCCGTCGATCCTCCAGGCGCGAGCGCGCTATCCGCAGAGTCAGCTGCAGTGTCTCAGCGTCCGGATTGATCGCCAGACCCCGCTCGACATCGGTGATGGCGCGGCGGATCAGGCCCAGACCCAGTAGCGCCGCTGCCCGATTGTTCCAGGTGCGCCAGTTGCTGTCGTTGAGGGCGAGCGACTGGTCGCAGCGACTCAGGGCTTCGGCGTACTCACGCAGGCCGACCAGCCCCGCGCAGAGATTCGACAGCGCCGCGGCGCGATCACGCGGACCCGGGACATCGGCCAGACCTTGCAGGGTGAGATCCACACCTCGGCGGTAGTCTCCCGCCGAGATTGCGGCCGCACCTTCCGTCAGGCCGGCGGGGGTACCGACACTGGACGAAGAGGCCGCCGCGGGGAGGACCGCCAGCCACGACGCTGCCAAAATGAGCGGTGCGACAAGCTTCATGGGTACCCGGTTCTGCGATGATGTGCCCGTCTGCCCGAGTCTAGCGGCTGGCGGCCGCGATTTCACCGCCTGGGGGCAGGTGGCTTGCCCGGGCGCTTGGGGTACCATTACTGCAATGAAATCCTGGATTCCTCGCTGGACGTTCATCGGCTTTGTCGCCGCAGGGCTTGTCGGCTGCAGTGATCCTCCGCCGCGCACTGTGCTGGAGTACATGGACGATCCGGTGCTGATGGAAGCCACCCTGGCACGATGCCGGCAGGAGGGCTCGTTGAGCGGCGACGACGTGAGTTGCAGCAATGCCCGTCGCGCCGCGGCGCGCCTGGCCGCTCAGGCCGAAGCAGCTCAGCGTGCGCGGCTGGAAGCGGAGTCCGAACGGGCCCGTGAAGCGCGTCGGCGCCAGGAGGAAGCCGCGGAGGCGGCGCGTCGCCAGGCCGAGGAGGCCGCGAGACGTGCCGAGGAAGAAGCCTACGATGCGAGCTGGGTGCCCGTGACGGCGCCCGAAGACGGCGCGCCGGCGGAGTCTCGCAATGATGGCCCCTTGCCCGCCACGGACAGCGCTACCCCGGCGCCCAGCGAGGCCGATGGTCCGCGCGACTCGGGCAGTACACCTGTCGACGACGCGCAGCTTCGCAGCGGGGAGCCTTCGGGAGAGGGCTGAGCCGCCTTAGCCAGGGCGTTCGATCTCGCGTTGTCGATAGCTGCTCAGCGGGGCGGTGATGACTGCGCGTCGGAGGACGGGGTGTCCGCCGCATCCGGTGTGGCCAGCGAGCTCCGCGATTCCGGTGCAGTGCGGATATGCAGATCGCGCTGCGGAAACGGGATGGAGATGCCGCGGGCCTGGAACGCCTTGTAGACGCCGCGATTCATCTCGTGCTCCAGTTTTCCCTTGAGCACCGGTCGCTCGATCCAGCACAGCAATTCGAATTCCAGCCCCGAGTCGCCGAATACGCGAAAGCGCACGCGCGGTTCGGGCTCGGTGCAGATTTCCGGGTGTGCAGCGGCAACCTCCAGCAGTACGCGTTCGACCTCGTCGAGGTCACTGCCATAGGCGACCGAGACGTTGACACGGATGCGGAATTTCTCGTGCGGTCCGCCGGATTCATTGATGATCTTGGCATTGCCCATGATCGAGTTGGGAATGCTGATCTCCACGTCGTCGCGTGTCAGCAGGCGGGTGCTGCGAATGCCGATGTTCGTCACCATGCCGCGTTCGCCGGTGTCGAGATTGATGTAATCACCGACGCGGTAGGGCTGATCTGCGATGATTGCCATGCCCGCAAACACGTTGGACAGCGTATCGCGGGCGGCGAACGACATGGCCAGGCCGATCAGGCCGGCCGATGCCAGCAACGCCGTCAACTCCACGCCCCAGGCGCTGAATAGCAGATATACGCCGATGACCAGCAGAGTGATCTTCAGCGTGTAATCGATCAGCGGCAGCGTGCTGTGCTGCACCAGACCCGTGGCAGTCGGTCTGGCGGCCAGTCGGGTAAGCACCAGTGCCGTCATCTTCAGCGCGAACAGCAGCCAGACCAGCACGGCAGCCGTCTGGAAGACGCCGATGGCCAGCGCCCGTACGGTGGCTTCCACCGGCAGCGGCAGCAGGGCAAGCGCCAGCCCCAGCAGCAGCACACTCAGGAACACCGGCATGCGCAGCATGCGCGCCGCCTCGCCGTCGCCGAGCACGGTGCGCGCCAGCAGTCGCGCGCCGAGATTGCCGATGATGCGGCGCGCCAGCTCGGCGGCAATGAACGCCACCACGGCGAGTACGAGGGCCTGCAGCCAGGGATCGCGTATCGCGATGGCGAGCAGTCGCAGCGGCCCCTCCTGCGCCCACTCGTCCATGCCTCAGCTCGCGGCGACCGGCAGCATGCGCCGGTTATCGGGCCGGGTCAGCACGATCTGGACATCACCGATCGCCCGCTCGATGAAACCGCCCTCGCAGTAACACAGGTACCACTCCCACATGCGTACGAAGCTTTCCGGATAGCCCAGCGCGCGCACTTCGTCGCGACGCGCATGGAAGCGCTCGCGCCAGTGCTGCAGAGTGCGCGCGTAGTGCGGGCCGATGTCATCGAGTGCCACGATGCGCATGTCGGTGGCACGCGCCACCGACGCGCTGATCGCCGCCACTGAGGGCAGACAGCCGCCGGGGAAGATGTATCGCTGTATGAAATCGACACTGCGGCGCGCAGCTGCGAAACGCTGATCGGTGATGGTGATGGTCTGCAGCAGCATCTCGCCGGCGGGCTTGAGCAGTCGCGAGCACTGATTGAAGAAGGTGTCGAAGAAGCGATGGCCGACTGCCTCGAACATCTCCACCGAGACGAGCTTGTCATACTGTCCCTGCAGATCGCGGTAATCCGTGCAAAGCACTTCGATGCGATCGCTCAAGCCCGCCGCCGCGACCCGCTCGGTGGCCAGGCGGTGCTGTTCGGCGGAGATGGTCGTGGTGGTGACCCTGCAGCCGTGGTGCCGCGCTGCGTGCATCGCCAGGCCGCCCCAGCCGGTGCCGATCTCCAGCAGGTGATCGCCTGGTTTCAGGTCGAGCTTGCGACAGATCAGCTCGAGCTTGTGCACGGCGGCCTCCTCGAGCGTGGCCTGGGCATGCGGATACACCGCGCTGGAATACATCATCGTGGGATCGAGGAACAGTCCGAAGAATTCGTTGCCCAGATCGTAGTGGGCGGCAATGTTGCGACGGCTTCCCGGACGGGTGTTCCTGTTGAAATGATGGGCCAGCCGCAGCAAGGGCATCAGCAGGCGCGTGCCACCGCCCTCCATGCGCTCCATGACCTGCTGGTTGCGCACGAACAGGCGCACCAGGGCGGTGAGATCGTCACAGACGAACTGCCCTGCCATGTAGGCCTCCGCCACACCGATCGTGCCACCGAGCGCGATATCGGTGTAGCACTGCGGGTCGAGGACCTCCACGCGCGCGCGCATGTCGCTGGCCGCCTGCGGATCACCGAAACTGCGCGTCTGGCCATTCTCGATGATGGTGAGCCAGCCGTGTTCCAGCCCCTCAAGCATCCTCAGTACCCCCTCGCGCGTACGACCCGCGAGCCAGCGGGGTCTGCGGGGGACAGCCGGACGGATGCGACCCTGGAGTATGTCTTCGCTCATTGTTTCCTCTTCATTATTGCGGGCGCCTGCCCGGGTGAGTGTAGACCGGGACGCGCTTGAGCCACAGTCTCAGCGCCTGGTAGTGGATCAGCGCCACCACGCGCAGCGTCATCAGCGGCTGACCCGTCAGGGCAGCCGCGAGACTTGCGCCGGTGATCTCGCGGCGCTCCAGCACAAGACCGGCGTCGAACACCCGCTGCCCCGCGCGTCGCGCCTGCATGGCTGCCCCGAGCCGCTCGCCCGGCGGCGCGAAGGTCCACTGATAGTCCATGTCCATGGGCAGAAACGGTGAGACATGGAAATCCTTGCCGAAATGGTAGCGCGCCACGCCACGGGCCGGTGTGGGTGTCTGCAGCACATAGCAGTGTCGCTCGCCCCACGGCGTGTTGTTGACCTCCAGCACCATCGCCGCGAGGCGCTCACCATCTGTATCGAAGCAGTAGTAGAAGCTCACCGGGTTGAAGCAGTGGCCGAAATAGCGCAGGTGTGTCAGCAGCCGGATAGGGCCTTCCGGGCGCCAGCCAAGGCGTGCCTCGACCAGGTCGCGCACGCAGCAGTCCAGCGACTGCGCAGGATCACCGAAATGGTCTTCGCGACGCAGCCAGGCCAGCGCCGGGTGTTCCGCCGACCACAGCCAGCGGCCGCGAAACACCTGGGGAAGCTCGGCGAGATCCAGATAGACCATGAACAGTCGATGGGCGAAGCTGTGCTCGACGGGACGCAGGCGCCGGTGTCTAACCTGTCCGCTGTAAAGGCAGCTGTGCATGTTCGAAACGCTGCTGGAAATGGGTCAGGGCTGTCAATGCGCTGTTCACGCCGTCTTCGTGGAATCCGTATCCCCAGTAGGCGCCGCAGTAGAAGGTGCGACCGCTGGCGTGCAGTTCCGCATGGCGCGCCTGGGCGCCGATACTCTGCGGCGTGAACACCGGATGTGAATAGCTCAGCTTGCTGATGATCGAGGCAGGCGCCATCGCCTGGTCGTTATTCAGGGTGACGCACAGCTGCCGAGGTGCCGGCAGGCTCTGCAGGATGTTCATGTTGTAGCTCAGGCACACCGGCTGGTCAGGGCCGAGGATGTGGTAGTTCCAGGCCGCCCAGGCGCGTCTGCGAGTGGGCATCACGCCCTCGTCGGTGTGCAGGATCGCCTCGTTGCGCTGGTAGGGAATCGCGCCCAGGACGGCCGATTCCGCCGGTGTCGGATCGGCGAGCAGATGCAGTGCCTCATCGGCGTGGCAGGCGAGGAACACGGCATCGTAGTGCTCATGTCCGGCATCGGTCGAATGGATCTCTACGCCTTTCTCACTGCGGCGCACGCGCAGGACGGGACTGGACAGACGTATCTGCCTGGCAAAAGGGCGGATCAGCGGTGCGATGTAGCTGTGCGAGCCCCCGCGCACCACCTGCCACTGCGGTCGGTTGCGGATGTTGAGCAGCCCGTGATTGACGAAGAAGCGGACGAAGAAGGCGGCCGGAAACGCCAGCATGCGCTGCGGATCGGTCGACCAGATCGCCGCACCCATCGGCACGATATAGTGATCGATGAAGCGCTGGCTGAAACTGCCAAGCTGCAGGTAATCGCCCAGGCTGCCCTCGGCCAGGCCCATGGCCAGGTCGCGCGGCGCGCGGCGGTTGAATCTGAGCACGTCGGACAGCATTCGCAGGAAGCCAGGGGAGGCAAGGTTGCGACGTTGCGCGAACAGCGAGGGGATGTCGGTGCCGGCGTACTCCAGTCCGCTGCGCTGGCAGCGCACACTGAAGCTCATCGGCGCGTCCTGCGCGGCCACGCCGAGCTCTTCGAGCAGGGCGATGAAGTTCGGGTAGGTCCAGTCGTTGAAGACGATGAAGCCTGAGTCTACCCTGTAGTCATGGCCATCCAGGTGCACCTCATGAGTGTGGGTGTGACCACCGATGCGCGCATTAGCCTCGAACACCGTGACCTGATGCCTCGATGAGAGCCTGCGCGCGGCGACCAGTCCGGCGATGCCGGTGCCCACGACCGCAATTTTCATGCGAACAAAGAAACTGTCAGGGGGGTGTGCATGGCGCAGGCCTCCGGCATGTTGTCGGGGGCGCCGATTACGCCCGATACCTGCGTCATTACGCGCGGTGCGAAGCGGTGGATTCAGTCGCTAGAATTCCTCGAGCCGGAAAATGCGCGCTTCTTCCTCGGGTTCATCCTCCGGGGGCGGCGGCGTCACTGCAGGCTCCGCGGCCCGCGCTGGTGAGGCCCCGGGCAGCACCTGCCCGCGCGGCGTCATGCCATCCAGCGTGAGCACGAACTGGCGGGCCGCCGGGGGGCTGCGCAGCGCAGGATCGCTGAGCACGTCTTCGGCCGTGATGGCCTCGTTGCTGTAGAAACTGCGTGCCGCTTCGTCATCGATCTGAATCGCCGCGCCTTCGAAGGCAACCCCTGCGAACAGCCCGCGGTTGCGCGAGTAGGAATACACCTCGGCGCCAAAGGTGATATCCGTGGCAGCGCCGGTCTGGCGTCCCACCGGTCCGGCTGCCACCGACGCATCCGCACCCAGCGTGAATTTGCCCGAGGTGATGCCCTCGATGCTGCGACGGCTCTTGAATACCAGAATCACGTCGGTGGACTGTCCACCGATCTGCCAGCCGAGACTGCCGCCGGTCAGCGTGACGAACGCAGGGTTGCTCCACTCGCCGCTGTCATGGCGCACGACCAGCACGCCGCGCCCGCGTCGCGCACCGATGATGAACCCCACCTTGACCACGTTGGGGATGATGGCAACGCCGTATGCGCGCTCCAGCAGGGCAGGCGGAATGGCATTTTCGGGGATGGCGGCGAACTGCTGCAGCACCTCGCTGGCCTCCTGCAGGCGCAGTGACTGCGCGTCATCCTGCGCAGTGCCGAGACTCGGCAGCAGGGTCACTGCCAGCGCGCAGAGCGAAGCGATTACGGGTGTGAAACGCATGGCGGTATCAACTCCTGATTCAGAGCCACGGTGGGCACGTGGCGCCTTATGGTACCTGTTCGTCGCCTGCGCGCGGCAACTGCGGTGGCAAGGGCCATTCCAATGCCGCACAGACCACGCGCAGCAGTTCCAGTTCCGCAACGATGACTTCGTGGTCGTGCGTGATCACGCTCGCCAGCGCCGTGACGGTGGCGCGCCGGTACGGTGCCGGCAGGCCCGCAGCCGCCAGCAGTGCCGCATCCAGCCGTGGCTGCCAGTCGCTCACCGGTGTGTACTCCGGCAGCTTCAGGGCGCGACCCAGCGCGTCCTCATAGGCCTGCGCCCCGACCGCGTAGGCCTGCCTGGCGGCCCGTTCGTCGTCGCCGCCGTGCTGGGCGACGATCTGCAGCAGCTCTGCCACGGCTCGCTGACCGGCCTGCGCCGAAACCCTGGGCGCCTGCGCACGGGCCGGCGCCCGGGCCTGGTCCAGGTACAGTTCCAGCAGCTTGAGCAGGCAGTATTCGAACAGTTCCACCTCGCCGCTGGTATCTGCGAGGCGGTGAGCCAGGCCCTTAAAGAAGCGCAGTTCGCCCTCCGGGCGTTCCTTGAAGGTCACGAAGGCGATGTCCAGCAGCGGCAGTCGCGCGGCACGGCCCTGCTCGTCGATCAGGCGTGCCAGCGACTCCACCCGACGGCATCGCGCCTCGCCGAGCTGGCCTGCGAGCATGGCTATCTGTCGGGCCCTGACGCCCCGCGTGCCATGCAGCAGCAGCGCGAGCACCAGCAGCGGGGCGGCCTCGCGACTGTGGGCCGCATCGGCCAGAGGCGCAGGCAGACGCGCGCGAAGCCCTTCTGCGTATGCAACATGCTCCGCGTCGAACTGACCGACCTGCGCGCTGACGCCGGCCGCGGCAAAGCCCGAGACCGGCGTGTCATCGCCCCAGGCCGCGCTGCTGCGCGCAGGCTCGGCGCTGGCGGCGGTCGAGACCGTGACGCCCAGGGCCGCAAGGCGCTGTTCCAGCGGAGGATGCGTGGCGAACAGATTGCGAAAGGCGGCATTGCCGCGCGCGAACAGCATGTGGCCCACTTCCTCGGTGTCGGTGGCAGTGAGGTGCGAGCCCTCCGTCAGGCCGCCGATCTTTTTCAGAGCCCCGGCGATACCACGATTGTTACGCGTGAACTGCACCGCCGAGGCATCCGCGAGAAACTCGCGCTGGCGCGACACACCCGCGCGGATCAGACGCCCGAACAGCACGCCGATACTGCCGATCACCACCAGTGCCAGGCCGCCGATCAGCACCAGCGCGGCGGCGCCTCCGCCGTTGCCGCTGCGGCGTCCCGCGCCCACGCGCACCGCCCCGAAGCGCCCGCCATGCAGCAGCATGCGCCCGAGCATGCCGATGACCAGGATGCCGAACAGGATGCCCATCAGGCGAATGTTCAGGCGCATATCGCCGTTGAGGATGTGGCTGAACTCGTGGGCGACGACGCCCTGCAGCTCCTCGCGGTCGAGTTGCTCCAGGCAGCCGCGGGTGACGGCGATGGCGGCATCGCCGGGTGCGAAGCCGGCCGCGAACGCGTTGATGCCGCCTTCGCCTTCAAGCACGAAAGTCTCGGGGACGGGGACGCCCGAGGCGATCGCCATCTCCTCGACGACATTGCGCAGGCGCATCCGCAGGGGATCGGTGGTGTCATGGGCGATTTCCGTGCCGCCCAGTGCGCGGGCGACATCGCCACCACCAGTGGACAGCCTGGCGCTGCGATAGGCGCTGGACAGGCCGATGACGGCAAGGGTGATCAGGGCGGTGGCGAGTACCAGCGAGGCATTCGCGCGCAGCCATGTCGTCGGCTCGACCAGCAGCCACTCCAGCGTGCCGTCGGCGGCGGCAAACAGCGCCGAGACGACAACCACGACCGCCACCATGATCAGCACGCAGGCGAGCGCGAAGACCATCAGCAGACGACGGGTGCGCCGGCGGGAGGCCTCCTGGGACGTGAAGAAATCCATCGGGCCGGCGCCGCCTGCCTAGCTGAAGGAGACTTTCGGTACCTCGCGTTTCTCCGCCGACTCGATCTCCAGGAACGCAGCCTCGTTGAAGCTGAACATGTTGGCGATGATGTTGCTGGGGAACTGCTGCACGGCCACGTTGAAGCGCATCACGGCATCGTTGAAGGCCTGGCGGGAGAAGGCCACGCGGTTCTCCGTGGTGGCCAGTTCCTCCTGGAGTTGCTGCATGTTCTGGCTGGCCTTGAGATCCGGGTAAGCCTCGACCAGCGCGAACAGCCGTCCCAGGGCGCCGCCCAGAGCGGCTTCGGCACCGACGAGTTCGCGCATCGCCCCTGCGTTGGCCGGATCGGCTTCCACGGCCTTGAGTCCCGCTGCGGCCTGGTTGCGCGCCTTCACGACGGCATCAAGCGTCTCGCGCTCGTGCGCCATGTAGCCCTTGACGGCTTCGACGAGATTGGGAATGAGATCGTAGCGACGCGTCAACTGCACATCGATCTGCGCGAAGGCGTTGCGCACGGCGTTGCGCAGGCTGACGAGGCGGTTGTAGATGCTGACGCCATAGACAGCCAGCGCGACGAGCAGGCCAAGGATGATCCAGGTTTCCATTCGGTGCGTCTCCGTAGGGCGAG
>CAYLNP010000016.1:0-24862 GCA_964384925.1 uncultured Woeseiaceae bacterium | reverse complement strand
CGGTGGCATAGAGCTCGCGCATCAGTCGCTGCCATTCCTCATACTGAGCCTCGGCGGAACCTGTCAGGCGCACCGTGGTGCCCTGCATGTCGACAAGGATCGGACGCACGGCGCCCTGGAATGCATCGGTGATCTCGTTCATCGCGGCTTCGTGAAAGCCTGCTTCACGACGCTTCTGTGCACCGCTGCGAATGGCCTCGATCCCGCCGAAGATCGCCGCGTCGCGAGCAACGCGCTCCAGTACGCTGCTGTTGTTGTTGCGGTTGTCATAGACGATTGCACCGACCACGGCGGCGATGCCCAGCCCGGTGCGCCAGCGCGCGGAGGAGCGCAGTTCGCGCACCGCCTCCGCCTCATCGCGCGCCACCTTGCGCCACTGGTCGTAGTCCTCGCCAACCTCGTGATAGAAGTTGCCGTAGTAGCCGTCCAGCGTATCTACGAACATGTGCTCGCGCTGCCGGATCTGCAGCGCGCGGCGCATCATCGGATCGCCTTCGGCGGGCAGGCGCCGGATTTCATAGCTGCCCTGCCGGTTCTGCACCACGTAGTCGGCGAAAGCGTCGGGCGTGAGCTCGGCGGCGTAGCGAAGTTCGGCCACTTGTCGAATACGCGCGAGTTCGTCGGCTTCGAGCGCCTGGCGCGCCGCCACCAGATCGTTGACGATCTGATTGAAGACATCCTGATAGGGGTCGGCACTGGTCGTGTAGGCGGATGCGACGATGCGCTGCCGATAGCGGCGGTTCAGCCATTCGCGGCCAGTCGCATCCTGCGCACGGATATCCAGGTCGAGCGTATCGCCGTCGGAGTGACGAATCGTGCCGAACACCAGCAGGTCCGAACTGCTGGAAGGCGCCGGCACCACGCGTACCGCCCCCCAGTACCCCGAGGCCTGCATGGTGTTCTTAAGCTGATAGGGCATGAAGCGCGCTTCGGCTTCGCGCAGGCGCGGGAACGCGCCGGGCACATCGACGGTGGGATCGTCGGGGATGCCGGTATCGAACACCACGACGCCGGCGTCGAGCAACGTCGCCTCGGGCAGCGTCTCGGCGGCCTGCTCGAGCTGCGTGTTGTTGACCCGGTGTACCTGCTGACTCACGCAGCCGGTCGCGAACAGGCCTGCGGTAACGATCAGAATCAGCGTTTTCATGAGCAGGTTCGTCCTTGGGCGTGCCGTGGATCAGCGTCCTATGCTGGATTTGTAGTCGCGATACTCTTCCCACAGCCGCTCACGCAGCTCGGGGTCGGGTTCGTTGATCGCCGCCTCGCGCAGCTGCCGTGCGACGATGTCGTCGTTACCGCCGTCGCCGACATCGTCGGGTACCCGTTCCGCAATTTCTTCATCGGAAAGCCCCGGATGCATCGGTCCGCGCCCCGCCATGCCGCCGGAGGCGACTGTCCCATCGTCATCATCATCGCCGAAGATATTGCCCGACACGAGCCTCGGTCCTCCGCCCGCGCCGTTGGCGCCAGGCTCCCCGGCGCTCGTGTCTGTGCTGCGGCCTGCCGCATCGGCGGCACCGGACCCACCCCCGGCCTCGGCCAGGGCTTCCTGCTCGGCTAGAATCTCACCGTCGAAGTTCTCCAGGGCGCGCTCGAGTTCGCGATCCAGTTCTGCAGCCCGTCCGGCGCCGCCGCCACCTGTGCCCGTGCCGTCGCCCCAGTCGACATCGCCCGCGCCGGCGCCCGAGCCATTACCGGCGGTCGTGCCGCCCGATGCACCCGTGGTGCCCGCCGAGCCTGGGCGCGCGCCCGTGCCCGAGCCCGAAGGGCCCGATCCCGTGGTCGCCGATCCGCCCTGTGCGCTCCCGGACGACGTCCCCGGCGCCCCGGCGGACGTACCGACCGTGCCTGCGCCAGCGGGACTGCCCGCAGGCATCCCGCTGCCGGCGCCGCTGTTCTGTCCGGACTGGGTGCCCGTACCAGGGGCCTGGCTTCCCGGCGCGCCGGTCGTGGACGACGGCGACTGGCCTGACGCCTGTCCACCGCCGCTGCCGGGCGGCGGCGAGCTGCCGGAGGGGGACGCCGAGGGGCCGCTGCCTTGGGAGGAAGGAGAAGAACCGGCCGGCACGCCGCCACTCGAAGAGCCAGGACCCTGGGACACGGATGGACTACCCTGGGGATCCGAGGACGACGTACCGCCGGAAGTCTGCGGCACCGGCTGACTCGACGGCGGCGTCTGCTGACGGCTACTGTCGGTGGTCATGCACCCCGTCAGCAGGAAACTGCCGATGACGAGCCAAGCCAGATTGCTTTGCCTGATCATGTGCGCTACCACCTTCTTCGAAAAGCGTGTCGAAGCAGCCTATACCCAAGAGAAGTTGAAAGCCAAAATCTCGGTGGGTTAGGCCCGGGGCGGCGCCATTTGGTTCCCGGGCAGTATAGCTCAGGCGGGTGCTGATGGCCATGGCGAAAGTGCAGACCGTTCCGGTCTAACATAATGAAATCAGTAAGTTATAGCTTATCGGGATATTAGACCCTTTATGCGGGTTGGCCAGGCGGGCGCGTGCAAGCTCGGCGCAGCCAACGGCATAGGCCGCTCAGCCGACGGGGCTTGCAATCGTGTAGAGCACCAGCAGGTGACCATCCGGATCGACCACACCGATTTCCCGGCCCGTGCGTCCGTCCTGTGTGTGCAGCACCTGTTCCGGATGCATCAGCATGTCCCCGCGCGCGTGGAACGCCGCAAGTGCTGCGTCCATGGCGTCGACGCGAAGGACCATTGCACCCAGGCGTGGTGTCGTAGGCGCATCGGGCAGGTCGACGCCTTTGACTTCGGTGAGCGCCAGTGTGCGCAGCTGCCCGGGCGCACTGAGCGCACAGAATCTCAACTTCGCATGCGTCGGAATGCCGAACACGGTGTAGGAGTAGGAGGTCGGCTCGGACACTTTCTGATAGTCGATCGTAAAGCCGAGAATGTCACGGTAGATCTCGAGCGAGCGATCGAGATCACGCACGATGAGATTGCTGCGCTGGAACTGCAGGCCGTTATCTGAATTGCTCATGGTTCGGCTGTCCTTATGGTTCAGGCATCCACGCGCTGCAGGATCTCGAGTGCGACGCGCTCGCCCGACTCCATGGCAGCTTCGATGCCGGTATGTTGAATGCCGGTGTGTTCGCCGGCGAAATGCAGTCGCCCTGCCGGGGCGTGCATGCGCCCGGCGTAGCGCGCGATCATGCCCGGCGCCCAGTGCATGTAGGCACCACCAGCGTACACGTTCTCTTTCGTCCAGCGCACGATACGCTGCACCTCGAGCTGGCCTGTCGAGGCCGGCCGCATGTGTGCCATCTCGCGAAGCGCCATCGCGGCGATCTCTGCGTCGCTCATGCCGGCAAGCGCGATCGCGGCCTGGCCATCCAGCCAGGCTACATGATGGCCTGAGGGCCGGCCATCCGCATCGTTGCTCATGAACACGCGCTGCAGCGCACTGTTCGTCCACATCGCCGGCGGCCACCCATCGTCTTGCCAGTAGGCGCTCGCAGCGTGCATGTGAATTTGCGCGATCTGTGTGTAGGGCAGCGCTGCGATGGCCTCGCGCTGCACATCCGACAACGGCGCATCGAGCGTAATCCCGCGCAGGACTGCGAAGGGCAGCGTGCAGACCAGGAAATCGCCGCGAAGCCTGGTACCGTCGGCGCAGCGCAGTTCCCCGCCGCGCTCATCGATACGAATTGATTGCACCTCGCGCTCCAGCATCACCGGCGCAGCCAGACTCGCCGCCATTGCTTCGGGCAGTCGCTGACTGCCGCCGACGACGAAATGTGTCTCCCCTCCGCGCATCGCGTCGCGGTAGAGCACGCCGCTGCGCCAACGGGCGAACACCGACAGCGTATCCAGACTGTTGGCGTTCATGCTCACACCGGCCAGCGCCACGGCGTGCTCCGAGGCACCTTCCGCGTGCATGAAGGCTCGGCAGGACTGATCCAGATGCTGGAATTCGGGTGCCATCCAGTCATCAAAAGCCACCAGAGGGTTATGGGCATCCACATGCGCGCCCAGCAGCTGCCAGGGCGGCAGCCCGCGCTCGCGCCCTTCGGTGCGATTGGCGGCATGGGTCGGCCAGTCGCGCACGGCGATCATCTCCCCATCGAGGTTGAAGGCCTGACCGAATGTCGAGCTGCGCCCGCCGTGCGTCGTCAGGCCCAGCTCCTCGAGCGTGGCCAGTGTTCGCGCATAATTGCTGCCGATCTGGGAGCCGCCCCCCTCGGGCACAGCTTCCAGTTCATCCAGCGTGTACATGCGCCCGCCCACGCGCGGCTGGGCCTCGACGACCATGACCGTCAGGCCCTGGCGCTCGAGAATGCGCGCGGCATTGAGCCCGGACAGGCCCGCGCCGATGACCAGTACATCGGCGTGCGTGCTGGAAGCTCGGCTGCAGGCGCCGAGCCACAGCGGCGCCGAGCCGGCGATCAGACCCGCGGCTTTCAGCGCGTGGCGACGTGAGAACTCGCCCTTCATTCTCGATGACTCCCCCGGCGCATGACCCGCCCGCCGGCGCTCGTGATGCGACCACGATTGACCTGCGCGTCGCAAATATACAGTGTAGCGGCATCGGTGCCCACGCTCGTATCAGCACCGCATGCGAAAATCCCGGCATTTCTGGAGACCCTCTTGACCACTCGCAGCGATTTCGTCGACGCCGTCGGCAACACACCTTTGATCCGCCTGCGCCGAGCCTCCGAGGCCACCGGCTGCGAGATCTTCGGCAAGGCCGAATTCCTCAACCCCGGCGGTTCGGTCAAGGATCGCGCGGCCAAGTACATGATCATCGATGCGGAGAAACGCGGCCTGATAGAGTCCGGTGGTACGGTCGTCGAGGGCACGGCAGGCAATACCGGCATCGGCCTGACACTGGTGGGCAATGCGCGCGGCTACCGCACGATCATCCTGATGCCCGACACCCAGTCGGCAGAGAAGAAATCCGCGCTGCGTGGCATGGGGGCGGAGTTGCGCACGGTGCCTGCGGTGCCGTATCGGAATCCGGACAACTATGTCCACCAGGCCGAGCGTCTGGCCAAAGCGCTTGCCGACGGCGCCAGCCATGGTGTGCTCTACGCAAATCAGTGGGACAACACCGCCAACCGCGAAGGCCACATTCAGAGCACCGGGCCGGAGATCTGGCAGTCACTCGAGGGTCAGGTCGACGGCTTCATCTGCGCCGTGGGCACCGGCGGCACGCTGGCCGGAACGTCCGAGTACCTGCGCAGCCGCAACCCCGCGCTTGTCACCGGCCTGGCCGACCCCGACGGCGCGGCAATCTATCATTGGGCGAAGCATGGTGAGCTCAAGTCCGAGGGAAGCTCGATCACCGAGGGCATCGGCCAGGGACGCATCACCGGCAACCTCGAGGGGGTGCGCATCGATGAGCCTTACCGCATCGCCGATACCGAATGGCTGCCGGTGTTGTGGGAGCTGATCAGGCACGAAGGACTGTACCTGGGCAGTTCGAGCGGCATCAATGTCGCAGGTGCCATCCGTCTGGCCCAGACCATGGGTCCCGGGCACACCATCGTGACGATACTGTGTGATTCGGCGTCGCGCTACGAGTCGAAGCTGCTCAACCCGGCGTTCCTGCGCGAGCGCGGCCTGCCCCTGCCCGACTGGCTGGAGTAGCGCCACCGGAGGGGCCTGCGACCATCAGTCGGCGATATCCGCTCGACCCCGACCTGCCGAGGTGCAATGATGCGGCCAAGCGCGACCCGCGCCGGGACACGTCCGGGCGCATACGATCGAGGTGCAGCATGCGTGCCAGGCAATTCACGCTCACCGGCCTGCTCCTGGCGGTCACGCTGTTCGCAATGGCGAATCCCCGCGAGCTTGCCACTCCGGCAGAAGAGCTCGTCGAGGTTGAACTTGCCAGCGTAGGCATCAACCCCACGACGGGTTCCCCGGTGGTGTTGCTGCGTGAGACCCTCAGCGGCGATGTCGTACCCATCTTCATTGGCGTGGCCGAAGCGCGCGCCATCCTTTTGGCCATGCACGATACGAAGATGCCCAGGCCGATGACGCATGATCTGATGCGCGATCTGCTCACCACCATGGGGGCGCGGCTGGAACGCGTCCTGGTCGATGACCTTGCCCACGGCACCTATTACGGGATGCTGGAGCTTCGCCTCGCCGACAGCGACACGCCGGTGCTTGTGGATACCCGTCCGAGCGATGCGCTGGCGCTGGCCATTCGCACAGGTGCGAGCATCCACGTCGCGCCGAAAATCCTCATCGCCGGACGCGATCTCGACTATGAAGCATTGCCGGATGATCAGGTGGTCACGGCACTGGGCATCACCGTGGTGGCCGTGACATCGCGGCTACGCGATGCGCTGGCTCTGCCGGACCTGCGCGGTGTGCTGGTCAACCGCAGCGCCGGAGCAGCCGCTGCCGCCGGCCTCAATCCGGGCAGCCTGATCCTAGAGGTCAATGGTCAGGTCCCGGATTCACCGATGCAGCTGCTCGAGCTGGTGCGCGACACCCCGTCAGGTGAACAGGTGACGATCCGCTACTGGCAAGACGGGGAACAGGACACGCTGCTGCTCTCCCCCGATGCCACCGGCACGCCCGAGCGGCGTGACGATGTGCGCGAGGTCAGCATCTAGCCCATGCCTGATGGGCTGGGTGCGCGCGCTAGCCACAGGCGTGGTCGAGTTCGCGGATTCCGGCCACCAGCGGGGCGGCAACACAGATCGCGTTGCTGTCATGCGCCACGGTGTTGCAGGTGACGATCCGCCCCACGCCGGCGGTGCGCAGCGTAGCCTCGGCATCACTTGCGAAAACACCGTGCACCGCCATACACACCGGGGCGACGAACCCCTGGCCGCACACGTGCGCCAGTGTCGCGGCCATCGTGGCACCGGTGGAGACGATGTCGTCGAGCAGCACGGGCGTGCACCCCCGATGGCGCTCGAGTCTGGGCACCGAGACATCGACATCGTGATCGCCACGGCGACTTTTTTCCAGAATCAGCCAGGGGGCATCGATTAAGCCGGCCACGCCGGCCACCCACTGGCTGCTCTCCTCGTCAGGGCCGATCAGCACGGGCCGAGCCACCTGCTCGCTCAGCCAGCCGGCCAAAGCCGGGGCAGCCGCCACGCTGCGACTCGGAATGGTGTAGATCTCATCGAGGCTGTCATATCGATGCAGATGCGGGTCCACCGTGACCAGCCAGTCCAGTTCAGCGGACAGCATCTTCGCGTAGTGTCGGCTGGTCACCGCCTCACCGGGCCGAAAGCGGATGTCCTGACGCATGTAGGCAAGATAGGGCGCTACCAGGCCTACGCTGCGTGCGCCAAGTTCACGGCAGGTGGCCGCTGCGAAGAGCATCGGCAGGGTCTTCAGATCCGGTCGGTCCAGTGTGCACACGAGCATGACGTCGTGACCCTTCGGCGAGGTATCCAGTCGCAGGTAGCACTCACCATCCGGGAAGCGGCGCAGTTCCAGCGCACCCGGCAGGGCGTCGAACGCATCGGCAAGCTTTGCCGTCAGCCCTGGTGCCGCGCCCAGGTCATAAAGCACCCGTGCCATCAGCCCTCCCTGGCAGCTGGCAAGGACTCGACAGACGGCTCATCACCGCTGCACGCATCCACCCAGGCCTGATCCAGGCGTTCGCAGAACTCGCGTGGGCGTTTGGCAAACAAGTGCCCGGCGAGTTCGCCAGCCGCCTGGTAGCACGCAAGCTCGTCGGCCTTGAGCACAGGCAGCAGCAACTCGGATAGTCGTCCAACGGCATCGCTGCCACGCTGGCCGTCCAGCGCGACCCGCAACATCGCCAGGTCGTGAGCATCTCCCAACAGCTTGACCAGTGAGTTCAGTCTGCGCTGACGAGGGCGAAAGCTGCCACCCGTCATGTCGCGCAGCGCCTTGAGCTGATTGAGGTGCACCTGCGTGGCGCTGCGCAGCGAGTGCCAGTCTTCCGGATCGTCGTCCTTGCGGGCGATCTTCCAGCGACGCTGCGCCCTTCGATAGTCGAGTTTTGCGCCGCGCAGCATACTGCGTCGGGACAGCCGCTGGAGTCCCGCATCGGCGAGCAGTTCGCCCAGCGCTTCCAGGGTCGCGACGGCATCACTGCGGGCATGCTCGGGCATCGCATCGGGTGCCTGGGTGACAAAGCGCGCCTGCAGGCCCGTCAGCGCATCAGCGGCCAGCAGGCCGCTCAAACGGGCAACAACGGATTCGAGGGTGTGCGCGCGCACTGTCGCGTCGCGCGCGGGCGCCAGCTGCCGCGCCGAGGCAGCCACCCAGCGTCTTGCGTCCGCAGCAGGCTCACCGAGCACGGGCTCGGCGAGGCGCAACAGGGCACGCAGGCGTTTGCAGGCGCGACGGGCCTGGTGGACGGCCCGCTCCGGCGTCGCGGCGCCGTCGTCGGCAAGCCACGCCAGGGCGTTGCGACGCTCGTGCTCCACGGCCTGCGCCCAGGCCTGGGCCGGATCCAGGCGACAGTCCAGACGTACGGTTTTCTTCACGATCTCGATTTTTTCCAGCGCATACCTGCACGCACTCTATCAGGGCGCAGCCCCGGCCGGCGTGATCATGATCATGGCTGGCGCGACCTCGCGCAGGCTGGTAGCGTGGCCGCACCCCATTGCGGAGTGCGCCAGTGACCGACCCTGTCAAGCTGCAGACACGTGAGGCGATTGCGGTCATTACCGTCGATGCCCCGCCAGTCAACGCGCTTTCCCAGCCTGTGCGCGCCGGTCTGCTGACCCTCGTGCGTCAGGCCGGCGCCGATCCCGATGTACGCGCCATCGTGCTGCGCTGCGCAGGGCGCACATTCATCGCCGGCGCGGATATCAGCGAGTTCGGCAAACCGCCAGCTGAGCCTTCGCTCACGGCAGTCTTCGACGCGATCGAACAGACTGGCAAACCGGTGGTCGCGGCCATCCACGGAACCGCGCTGGGTGGCGGCCTGGAGCTGGCGTTGTGCTGCTCCCACCGCGTCGCCGCCCCCGACGCCCGCATCGGGCTGCCGGAAGTCAGACTCGGACTCCTGCCAGGCGCGGGCGGCACGCAACGCCTGCCGCGCGCGATCGGTGTGCCGGCCGCGCTTGAGGCCATGCTTACGGGGCGCATGCTGGCCGCCTCGGAACTCGCCGGCACGCCGGCGATCGACGCCGTCCTCGAGGGCGATATCGGTGAGGCGGCGGTGGAGTGGCTGCACGAGGCGCTGGATCGCGGACTGACACCGCGGTTGCTTCGCGACCGGCCGGTGCCTGATGCACTGGATCTGCCCGCGGCGTTCTTCGACAAGGCACGGCAGCGTGTCGCCGGCGAGATGCGCGGCCAGTTCGCACCCCTGCAGATCATCGCGTGCGTCGAGGCCGCCGTGACGCTGCCGATAGATGAAGGGCTGCAGGTCGAGCGTCATCGCTTCATCGAATGCATGGACTCGCCACAGTCGGCGGCGCTGCGGCACATGTTCTTCGCCGAACGCCAGACCGCGAAGATTCCGGATGTTCCACCAGATACGCCGACGCGACCCATCGGCCATGTCGCCGTAATCGGTGCCGGTACCATGGGCGGCGGTATCGCCATGTGCTTCGCCAACGCAGGGCTCGGGGTCACATTGATCGATAGCGGTGAGGAGGCCCTGCAGCGTGGTCTTGCCACGATCCGGAGCAACTACCAGCGCAGCGCGGCAAAGGGGCGTCTCAGCGAGCGCGATGTCGTCGCCCGCATGGGTCTTATCCAGGGGACGACACAGATGCCCGGCACTGCGCAGGCGGATCTCGTGATCGAGGCCGTGTTCGAGGACATCGCGCTGAAGCAGCGTATTTTCCGCGAACTCGGCGAACTGTGTCGCCCCGACGCCATCCTGGCCACCAACACCTCGACGCTGGATGTCGACGAAATCGCGGCAGCGACGAACGATTCCTCCCGCGTACTGGGGCTGCACTTCTTCAGCCCGGCCAATGTCATGCGTCTGTTGGAAATCGTGCGCGGGCGCGACACATCACCGGAAGTACTGGCCACCTGCCTGCGCCTGGCCAAGACCATCGGCAAGATTGGCGTGGTGTCGGGAGTGTGCTACGGGTTCATCGGCAACCGCATGCTCGAGGGCTATGGGCGGGAAGCGGGGCTGATGCTGCTGGAAGGCGCCGATCCCGAAGACATCGATCGGGTGATCGTCGAGTTCGGTCTGCCGATGGGTCCGCTGGCCATGGGCGATCTTGCCGGCAACGATGTCGGCGCGCGCGTGCGCGCGCAACGGCGTGCAGCCGGCGGGCTGCCCGCAGATCCACGCTACGGCGCCGTACACGATCGTCTGGCAGCGCTGGGCCGGCACGGTCAGAAGACCGGCAAGGGCGTGTATGCGTACGCACCGGGTAGCCGGCAGCCACAGCCAGATGCCGAAGTCATAGCACTCATCAGCGAGATCGCCGCCGAACTCGGCGTCGCGCGTCGCCGTATCGATGATCGCGAGATCCTCGAACGCTGTCTGTTTCCGCTGGTCAATGAGGGCCTGCGCATCCTGGAGGAAGGCATCGCGTTGCGCGCGTCGGATATCGATGTGGTCTGGGTGTACGGCTACGGCTTTCCAGCCTGGCGCGGCGGACCCATGCACTGGGCCGAACACATCGGGCTTGAGAAGCTGCTCGACGCGCTGCGCCACTACGGCAAGACGCTTGGGAACGGTTACGGCTATTGGACCCCGGCGCCGCTGCTGGAGCGTCTGGTCGCCGAAGGTACGCGCCTGGCGGACTATCGGCCGGGCTGATCGTCGCTCTGGCGATGCGCTACTGCCCCCTCGGCGGCAGCCGCCCAGAAACCCAGCTACCCAGCAGCAAGGCAAACAGGAACAGCCAGGGGTCCGAACGGCCTGAGCCCAGAGCCGCCACTGCAGGCCCGGGACAAAACCCCGCCAGCCCCCAGCCAATGCCGAAAATTGCGGCACCGAGCAGCAGGCGCAAATCTATCGTTCGATTCGCGGGCAAATGAAAGCGTTCGTCGAGCAGCGGCTCGCCGCGACCGAGGATGAGCCGGAACGCCGGCAGCGTGACAAGCAGCGCGGCACCCATCACAAGTCCGAGACTGGGATCCCAGTCGCCGGCGACATCGAGAAACGCCAAAACCTTCACGGGGCTGGTCATCTGCGAGACGACCAGGCCGACACCGAAGAGCACGCCGGCGGCAAGGGCGGCCAGCAAACGTTGCGTGGGTGCGTTCATCTCAAGCTCCGATTACATGCCTGACCGTATACACGGTCAGGGCGCCCATCAGCATGAACACCACGGTTGCAGCCAGCGATCGCGAACTCAGGCGTGCCAGGCCGCATACGCCATGACCGCTGGTACAGCCGCTGCCCAGGCGTGTGCCAAACCCCACCAGCAGACCCGCCACGATGACCACAGGCCCCGACATGCCGGTGATGCCTGCCAGCGGCTGATCTGCTACCAGCAGAGCACCAACGCCCCCGCCGATCAGGCCCGCGAGGAAGGTCCAGCGCCAGCCGCGTGGCTCTCCGCCACGCTCGACCGCCCCTGTGATGATGCCGCTGATGCCGGCGATGCGGCCGTTGAGCCATAGCAGGAGCGCGGCCGAGGCACCGATCAGCAGACCGCCGACGGTGGCAGACACCGGTGTGAAGTTCTCCATCAGCTTTCCCCTAGAGTGTGTTGATCGGCACTTTGATGTATGCGATGTCATTGTCCTCGGCGGGCGGCAGCTGCCCGGCGCGCACGTTGATCTGCACTGACGGGATGATGAGCTCCGGCAGTGCCAGGCCGCGATCGCGCTGTGTCCGCATACTGACGAAATCGTCTTCGGCAATGCCATCGCGAAGATGGCGGTTGGCGCTGCGCTGCTCGGCGACCGTGAAGCTGGGCTGCGGGTCGCGGCCGGCCGGGGGGTAGTCATGGCACAGGTAAAGGCGCGTCGCATCGCCAATCGCATAGATTTTCTGAACTGAGCGATACAGCGCGTGGGCGTCGCCTCCGGGGAAATCGCAGCGCGCCGAACCATAGTCCGGCGAGAAAAGCGTGTCACCGATAAAGGCCTTCCCGTCGGCAACATAAGTGACGCTGTCGCTGGTGTGGCCGGGCGTGGGCATGACGGTGACATCGGTGCCGCCGACAACGAAGGTCTCAGCCTCGTCGAAGAGATGGTCGAAGATGCTGCCATCGGGCGCCAAGTCAGTCGCGTTGAATATCCTGATGAAGTGACTCTGCACCTTGCGGATGCCTTCACCGATACCGATTCGTCCACCCAGCTCAGATTTCACATAAGGTGCCGCAGACAGGTGATCAGCGTGCGCGTGCGTCTCGAGGATCCAGTCGACCACAAGCTCATGGTCACGGCACCACTTGATGAGGGTGTCGACTGTGCTGGTCGACATGCGTCCGGAGCGTGCATCGTAGTCGAGCACCGGATCGATCACCGCCGCATGCCGCCCGTCCGCCCCAACCAGAACATGTGACCAGGTCCGGGTGGGCTCGTGGTGAAAACTCCTGACTTCACTGCTCATGGTGTACTCCGTGATGTCGCCGGCCCGCTGCTGGACAATCTGATGGCCAACCGCATCAGGGCCGAGCGCCTGTGCCTACTCTTCAGGTGCCGGCGGTTGCATGATCTCGATCAGAGTTCCGTCGGGATCATAAACATGAAAAACGTAGCCGACCGATTGCCGACCCTCAGTTGACATCCGGCTCAGCACCGTGATCTGTTCTGTGAGCAGCTGCGCCCCCTGCCCGCGCAGCTTCGCGAAAATCGCGCGCGCATCGCTGACCTCGACCACCAGGACCTGACTGCCGATACCCACAGGGCCGCTTCCGGCAACCACAATGGGGGGCACCTCATCTGCAAACTCGAGCAGGCCGATACGCCCGCCCTTTTCATTCGCTCCGGCAAGGATCAGCAGGCGGAACGTGCTGGCCTGCGCAGCCAACGGGAATGCAGACTGAGGATTACGCGGCCCCCCGAGGGTTTCCGCGACCTCGAAGCCCAAATGTCGATACCACGAGACCGACGCCTCGATATCGCTGACAATCAACGTTGTCCGCAACAGAACCGTTTCGGCTCTTGCCGAGCCTGCAAACAATAGCACCGACACCACAAGGCCTGTCCGAATCAGACCGGCGATGACTCTGTGAGGCGTTCGGTCAGTGTGCGCGTTGCTCATGATTTCATCCATGTCAGGCATCGAAGGGAGATCTAGCATCCTATGGTGCGGGGTAGCCTCGTAAAATTTTTTTCAGAGGTTTCGTCTGCAACTTGTTGCGCTCAAACATCATCGTTCAGAGTTTGCCCTAAAATCGGCTTGGTTGACGACCCAGGTTGCGATAGAGTCGCACCGCCGGCGCAGCCGTCGCCTGTGGGGGGCACAGGAGGCTCCACGCCGGAGTGGGGGCAAGTAGGGTCAGCGACACGTGGCCATCACTATGCGGTGACGTCGTGCTGTCGATCTGGAAATGTTTCGGGGGCGCAATCACGCCGCTGGCATCAATAATATAGCTGAGGGGTAAGGCTTGTGATTCATAAGGGACGCAACACACTGATTGCAGCAGCGGTGGCTGCTGTTCTGGGCTCATCATCGGCCGCCATGCAGGCGCATGCGCAGGAATCTGCGCAGGCAGGACCTCGTGCGATCGACGAAATCACCGTGACGGCCAGAAAGCGCGAGGAATCGCTGCTCGAGGTGCCCGTGGCCATTACCGCGTTCAGTCGCGATGACATTCTCGCCGCAGATATTACGGGCCTTGATGACGTCTCCGGCCTGACTGCGGGTTTTCAGTTCTTCAATCAGGGCAACCAGCAGCCGGGCCGCTACAACACGCAGCTTCAGTTTCGCGGACTGACCACATCCCAGTTTTCCCCGAGTTTTGCCACGGGCGCCCTGTTCATTGACGGCGTGTATGTGCTCAACGGGGGGACTTCCATCTCACTGATGGACATAGACCGCATCGAGGTCATCAAGGGTCCGCAGGCAGCCTACTTCGGACGCAACACCTTCGGCGGCGCGGTCAACCTCATTACGCGCAATCCGAGCATGCAGGAATTCAGTGGTGAGGTCGGACTGGCGACCTCTACCCGCAGCACGAACGAGATCACCGCCTTCGTCGAGGGTCCGATCGTGTCTGATCAGCTGGCGTTCAGCCTCGGCGCACGCTTCTACGACAAGCGCGGCCACTATGTGGCATCCGACGGTGGTCGATTGGGCGCCGAGGAGACCCGCTCGATCAACGCAGTGCTGCTCTGGGAGCCTACGGATGCACTTTCGTTCAAGTTCCGTTATGCCTACTCGGAGGACGATGACGGTACACCCGCACAGGGATTCATCTCGGGACTCGTCAACGACAATTGCTCAGGCAGAACAATCAATTCTCCGGTAGGTCCGGTCAATCCGGCGCGTTATATCTGCGGCCAGGTGCCTGATCTGAATACGGCTCAAACCTTTACCGGTGGCCCGATCATCGACTCCAATACCTTTCTGCCGCAGAATTTCGTCAACGCGCCTGGTTTCCTGAATCCGGCCGTCGTACCCGGTGGCGTACCGAATATCAATCAACCTGGACTGCGCCGCGATACCGAGAGACTCAGCCTGATCGCGAGCTACGATTTTAATGACTACAACCTCACGGCGATTGCCGGCACCAATGATCAGGGTGCAAACTGGATTCGCGATTTCGACTTGACCAATCGCGTCAGCTGGTTCTCCAATGACCCGCAGAAACTCAAGGATCAAAGCTACGAGCTGCGCCTGACCGCACCGCAGGATCGTCGCTTGCGATGGCTGGGTGGTGTCAACTTCTATACCCAGGAATTCACGTCATCCGGCGGTGGCGGCACAGCGTCAACCTCCTGCCTGTCCCTGGTGCCGACCCTGACCGATGATCCGACGACGTGCCTGCCTCTGACGCTCGTCTTTGGAAACACACTGCAGGACTCCGACAACGGCGACGTCTTCGGCGTATTCGGCGCTGTCGAATATGACTTTACGGACAGTCTCACGCTCGCTGTTGAGGCACGCTACCAGCAGGATAAAATCACCAAGGGTGCCGGTGTAGTGAATCCCGGACAGCCAATCCTTTCAGAAACCTTCAGTGATCTGTTGCCACGCATCATTCTGCGCTTTCAGCCAACCGACGTCACAAACCTGTTCGTGAGTTACGCGGAAGGCCAGATTGCCGGTGACTTCAACTCGTTCATCATCAACGCCGATGATCGGGAGCGCGCCCAATACCTTTCGCAGGATCCCCGGATTTCCGAAGCCCTGCCTGCAGAAAAGCTCAAGGCGTGGGAGTTTGGCTGGAAGCAGGTGCTGCTCGAGGGCCGCGCGCAACTCGGACTGGCCGTCTACAGAAACGAGTGGACAGCCATCAAGGGACGCTCTTCGTTTACGGTTAACGAAACCTGTCGAGCCGGTGATATCGCTACCAACGCACCAGGCTGCGATACCGCGCTGGGACAACAGGTTGGCGATCCGAAGACCTTCGACGCCGGCGGCGGAAACCTGCAGCCCTTCCTCAATACCCGCAACATTCTCATCCCCGGTGATGCCACCATCACCGGTGTTGAGCTCGAGACGCTGTTACGGCCCAGCGATAATTTCACCATCCAGGCGAGCCTGACCTATATCGACTCCAAGTACGACGATTACCCGTTCAACTTCGTGCAGCCAATCGCCGGCTTCTCGCAGATGCGCGGCAATCAAACACCACGGCAGCCGAAGTGGAGCGGCAACATGGCGTTCACGCAGTACTTCAATGTCGCCGGACTTGATGCATTCCTGCGCACGGACCTGGTCTACCAGGGGCGTTCGTTTGTCGATGAGTCGAATCTGGCCTATATCGATGACTATTCGCTCGTACACCTCCGCGGCGGTATCGAGACCGAGCGTTATCGTGTGGAGCTGTTCATCAAGAACCTTCTCGATGAAAGCGCGTGGGCGACCGGTGCTCGCTGGACGGATTTCTCCTCGCCGTTCCAGGGTGCCTTCTTCACCGCCAAGCAGGGTGTAGCGGTGTCGCCGCAGGATCGCCGAGAGATCGGCATCCGGGCCAACGTTCGGTTCTGATCTGGAAGAAAGCGAAGCGCCTTTCAATCACGCGCTGAAATCAGCCGCCGGAATGAAAATTCCGGCGGCTGTTTTTTTCTGTCCCTCATGCTACAGAACCCGATACCAGCTGCACTCGGGTCATCGCGCTTTCTCGAACATTTTCCGAATCACGCCCGCAGCGCGCGCTTGCGCCGCTCCATCAAACGCAGAATCATCGGCGTGAACACCAGCTGCATGGCCAGTGCCATCTTGCCGCCCGGGCACACAATAGTATTGGCACGTGACATGAAAGAGCCCTGCAACATCGAAAGAAGGTAGGCGAAGTCAATGCCACGCGGATTGGCGAAGCGAATCACCAGGATCGATTCGTCGGGCGAGGGGATGTGCTCCGCAATGAACGGATTGGAAGTATCGACCACAGGCACGCGCTGAAAGTTGACATGCGTGCGCGAGAACTGCGGGCAGATAAATTGCATGTAGTCCGGCATTCTTCTCAGGATAGTGTCGGTGACCGCTTCTTTCGAGTAGCCGCGCGTCTCGCGGTCGCGATGCAGTTTCTGGATCCATTCCAGGTTGATCACCGGCACGACCCCGATGAGCAGGTCTGCATGCCTGGAGACATCGATATCGCCATCGGCAACAGCGCCGTGCAGGCCTTCGTAGAACAGCAGATCCGTGTTCTCCGGCAGCGGCGCCCACGGCGTAAATGTGCCGGGCGGCTGCCCGTAGGGGGCCGCCTCCTTGTCGTCGTGAAGATACAGGCGCTTTTGACCGGTACCGGTTTCGCCGTAGCTGCTAAACAGCGCCTCGAGTTCGGCGAACAGATTCGAGTCGGGACCGAAGTGACTGAAAGTCTGATTTCCCTGGGCAAGCTCCTCGGCCATCCGCACTTTCATTTCCGCACGATTGAAGCGGTGGAAGCTGTCGCCTTCGATGAAACTCGCGACGATGGACTCGCGCTGGAAGATGCGTTCGAACACACGCATGACCGATGTCGTGCCTGCGCCTGAGGAACCGGTGATGGCGATGATCGGATGTTTTGCGGACATACTTCCCCCAGGCAGTGGTATTCGGTCAGGCAGGCTCGCGGAACAGCCCCCGCATCCCGAACAGCGGCGCGTCATAGTCGAAGTCGGTGTCTTCGTGGTGATACCGCTGGATACGCTCGACCTCCTCGCTGGACCCGAATACGAAGCCGATGCGCTGATGCAGCGACGTGGGCATCACATCGAGAATGCGCTCACGACCGGTGCTCGCACTGCCGCCCGCCTGTTCAATGATGAACGAGATCGGGTTGGCCTCGTAGAGCAGTCGCAGGCGACCTGGCTTGCTCGGGTCCTTCAGGTCTCGCGGATACATGAATACGCCGCCGCGCATCAGGATGCGATGCGCCTCGGCCACCAGCGATGCAATCCAGCGCATATTGAAGTCCTTGCCGCGCGGCCCGTCCCCGCCGCGCAGGCACTCATCGACGTAGCGCTTGACCGCCGGCTCCCAGAAGCGGCTGTTGGATGCGTTGATCGCGAATTCCTGAGTGCGTTCAGGAATGCGGATACGCGGGTGCGTGAGCATGAACTCGCCGAGCTGTGCATCCAGAGTGAACCCGTGGACGCCATCGCCAACGGTGAGCACGAGCATGGTCGAGGGTCCGTAGATCGCGTAGCCGGCGCATACCTGCTCGACACCGGGTCGCAGGAAGTCGCCCTCGACCGCGTCCTGGCCTGCCTCAGGCGCTCGCAGAATCGAGAAAATGCTGCCCACTGAGACGTTGACATCGATGTTGGATGAGCCGTCGAGGGGATCGAACATCAACAGGTACTTGCCGCGCGGGTATTTAGCCGGTATCGGGTAGGGGTGCTCCATCTCCTCGGAGACCATGCCTGCCAGCGTGCCGGTCCATTCGTTGCAGCGCCGGAAAATCTCGTCGGCCACGACATCGAGCTTTTTCTGCGTCTCGCCCTGGACGTTGGTCGAGTCCACCGAGCCGAGCATGCCGCCCAGGGCTCCGCAGGAGACGCGCTGGGAAATGGCCTTGCACACCAGCGCAATGTCGAGCACCAGCGCGTTGAGCTGCCCGCTGGCGCCGGGAAACCGTCGGCGTTCCTCGATCAGGAAGCGAGTGAGTGTCGTTCTCTCCGCTGGCATGTGCTCTCCCTGTTATTTTTGATCTGCACGGTCTGGCGAGCCATCTGGCCGTGCTCAGCCGCTATCCACGCGGGTATTGAAGACACGGCTGGCAAGGATATCTTCTGCTTCGATGGTGGCGAGCATCTCTCGGGTGACGCTGCGGCTGCGTCCCCGGAACAGGCGGTTGGCCTGGCGCAAGCGCGCGCGATCCAGGGCATTTCGGATGGAACGCGCGTTCGCGAAATGCGCCTGCTGCCGGCGCAGCTTGATGTATTCGCGCAGCGCATCTTCGGCCTCGCCACTGAGCCGGTACTGCATCTGCGCGAGCATCCGCCCCGCAATCTCGAAGAGCTCATCTTCCTTGTAGTCGGGAAAGTCGATGTGGTGGGCGACGCGTGAACCCAAGCCCGGGTTCGAGGAAAAGAACCGCTCCATACGATCGTGGTAGCCGGCGAAGATGACGACCAGGTCATCACGCTGGTTCTCCATGGTCTGCAACAGGATCTCGATTGCCTCCTGGCCGTAATCGCGCTCGTTCTCCGGGCGATAAAGATAGTAGGCCTCGTCGATGAACAGCACACCGCCCATGGCCTTCTTCAGCACTTCCTTGGTTTTCGGTGCGGTATGGCCGATGTACTGGCCCACGAGATCATCGCGCGTGACAGCCACCAGATGACCTTTTCGCACGTAGTCGAGGTTGTGCAGGATCGCCGCCATGCGCATCGCCACGGTGGTCTTGCCTGTGCCCGGATTGCCCGTGAAGCTCATATGCAGCGGAGGCGCATCGGCCTGCATGCCTACCGACCTGCGAAGCTTCTCAACCAGCAGCAGAGCCGCGATCTCGCCCACTCGGGTCTTCACCGGCACAAGACCGACAAGTTCGCGCTCCAGCGCCTCGATGGACTCGTGCACTTTCGAATCCCGATACAGCGCATCGAGATCGAGGTCCTGGGCGTGGCCCGACATCCCCTAGCCTTTTGCGTATCGCTGACCGGCAGGGCGATCGGTGGCGTACGCCGTGGTCGTGTAGCGAAGATTGCGTCCGGCAGTCTCGGTACGCACCAGCGCAAATCCGGGCTCCTCTGCCGGCCGGTTGACGATGAATGACAGCTGCAGCGCCTCCCAGCCGTGCGTTGAGTCGAAGGCGTTGACCTTGATGTAGTGCTGCGGGTAGGTCTCGCGGCAGGCGTTGATTTCCTGCAGCACGCCGGCCGCATCGCGCAGGTCGAACATGGGCAGGCCGTACATGTCCCAATAGGTATTGCGCGGGTGCGGATCATCCGTGTACTCAACCGACACCGCCCAGCCGCGCGAAAGGCAGTATTCGACCTGGGCGGTGATCTGTGTGTCGGTCAGATCGGGAAGATAGGAAAACGCGCCTTGAGTGAGTTTCATGATGATCAGGCCTCCGTCGCTGTGGGCACGTAGTCAGGTGTGTCGGTCGAGGCGTAGTCGAAGGTGATCTCGCCCCAGGTGTCGATGGCAGCTTTCAGCGGCGTGCAATGGCGTGCGGCATCGGCGAGGATCTGCGGGCCTTCGTTCCAGATGTCGCGGCCCTCGTTGCGTGCCAGCACCATGGCCTCCAGCGCGACGCGGTTTGCCGTGGCGCCGGCCGAAATGCCCATCGGGTGACCGATCGTGCCACCCCCGAACTGCAACACCACGTCGTCGCCCAGGTAGGTCAACAGCTGGTGCATCTGCCCGGCGTGGATGCCACCGGAGGCTACCGGCATCACTTTGCGCAAACCTGCCCAGTGCTGCTCGAAATGCAAGCCGGTCTCGAGATCCACGGGGTTGTGATCCTCGCGAAGCACGTTGTAGAAACCACGTACGGTGGACGGATCCCCCTCGAGCTTGCCGACAACCGTGCCCGCATGGATGTGATCGACACCCGCCAGGCGCATCCACTTGGAGATCACCCGGAAGGACACGCCATGGGATTTCTGCCGCGTGTAGGTGGAGTGGCCGGCGCGGTGCAGATGCAGAATCATGTCGTTGCGCCGGGCCCACTTGGAGATCGACTGGATGGCGGTGTAGCCGATCACCAGATCGATCATGATGATCACGCTGCCCAGTTCACGGGCCAGCTCGGCGCGCTCATACATGTCCTCCATGGTCGCGGCCGTGACGTTCAGATAGTGACCCTTCAGCTCACCGCTGACGGCCTGGGCGCGATTGACGGCTTCCATGCAGTACAGAAAGCGATCGCGCCAGTGCATGAACGGCTGGCTGTTGATGTTTTCGTCGTCCTTGGTGAAGTCCAGTCCACCGGCCAGGGCCTCATAGACGACGCGACCATAGTTCTTGCCCGACAATCCGAGCTTGGGCTTCACCGTGGCGCCGAGCAGCGGACGGCCGAACTTGTCGAGGCGCTCACGCTCGACCACGATCCCTGAGGGCGGACCGTCGAAGGTCTTCACATAGGCCACCGGCAGACGCATGTCCTCCAGGCGCAGTGCCTTCAGGGCCTTGAACCCGAACACGTTGCCGATGATCGAGGCGGTCAGGTTGGCGATCGAGCCGTTCTCGAAGAGATCCAGATCGTAGGCAATGTAGGCGAAGTACTGACCCGGCGCCCCGGGGACGGGGTCGACACGATACGCCTTGGCACGATACTTCTCGCACGCCGTCAAGCGGTCCGTCCACACCACCGTCCAGGTTGCAGTGGAAGATTCGCCGGCGACGGCGGCGGCAGCTTCCTCGGGATCCACGCCCTCCTGCGGGGTGATGCGAAACAGGGCCAGCACGTCTGTTTCGGCCGGCTGGTAGTCCGGCTCCCAGTAGCCCATCTGCGTGTACTTGAGCACGCCTGCCTGGTAGCGCTTCGCCAGTTCATTCTGCGTGCCACTCGTGTTCTCGCCGTATGCCATCCGACTCTCCCCCGGGGAAACAATCTTTACTCGACGCTGAGCGTAGCCGTCCGATAACATAGGTTCCAATCAATTCTGGAGCTCTCTTCCATAAGCCATGGCTGATGAACTGTCTGCGCTCAAGAACGTGACGCTGCGGCAGTTGCGGGTATTCGCCACCGTGGCCCGATGCCTGAATTTCACGGCGGCCGCGCGCGAACTGCACCTGACCCAGCCGGCTGTCTCGATGCAGGTCAAGGAGTTGGAGCAGAGTTGTGGTCTTGCGCTGTTCGAGCGCCTGGGCAAGCGCGTCCAGCTCACCGAGGCGGGGGCGGCGCTTGCGCATGGCTGTGCGCAAATCCAGCTGCAGTTGCAGCAGACCCAGGAAGTGCTCGATGCGATGCTCGGACTCAAGCGCGGGCTGCTGAAGCTCGGCGCCGTCAGCACGGCGAAATACTTCACCCCGTCGCTGCTCGCCGAGTTCAGCCGTCGCTATCCGGAGATCACCATCCGCTTCACCATCGGCAACCGCGAGCAGATGATCCGCCAGATGGCGGCCAACGAGACCGACCTGCTGATCATGGGCCGGCCACCCCGCGAACTCGAGACCACCGCCGAGACCTTCGCGCGCCATCCGCTGGTCATCATCGCCTCACCCACGCATCCACTGGCAAAGTGCAGACGCATCGCGCTGGCCAGACTGGCGCAGGAGAACTTCCTGATCCGTGAACCTGGTTCGGGCACCCGCGCGGCCATGGAGAAAATGTGCAGCGCGAACGGTCTCGACTACTCGGCGAGCATGGAGATCAGCAGCAACGAGACCATCAAGCAGGCCGTGATCGCCGGCATGGGCATCAGTCTTCTCTCGGCGCACACCGTCGGGCTGGAGCTTGCAACGGGTCGGCTTGTCGTGCTCGACGTCAGCGGCCTGCCGATCGTACGCGACTGGTACGTGATGCATCTGAAGCACAAGACACTTTCGCCTGTCGCGGCGACGTTCCGGCAGTTTCTGCTTGAGCGCGGTTCGGCCATCATCGCGGAGACTGTCGGAACAGCCACGGAAACTTCGAAAAACAAAACCGCCGGCGCGTAAGCGCCGGCGGCCCCAGGTGCCCCCCTAGCCGAATCCCTCCAGCAGGAAGCTACTTGGTCATGGAGCCCTGTGCTCAGGCCAGAGCGTCGGCAGTTCGGCCCGACCAGCTCAGGCGGCCTGATCCACCGTGAGCACGATCTTGCCGAAGTGCGTACGCTCGTCGATCATCTCGTGCGCACGCCGAAGCTCCTCGATAGGCAGCACCACATCGAGCACCGGGCGCAGTACGCCCGACTCGAACAGCGGCAGCGCCTCATCGGCGAAGGTCCGCATCGTCTCCGGCATGAAGCGGGGACTCGTCGAAATGCTCATCGAATGAAGCTCGATGTTGCGGGTGCCGATGTTCAGGCTGAAACACACCTGTCGACCACCCGTACTGCCGTACATCACGATGCGGCCGCACATGGCCATGGCGTCGAAGAGCATCGTGGCGGTCTCTTCGCCGATGGTCATCAGGCCAATGTCAGCACCGTGGCCGTCGGTATCTGCAAGGATGCGCTCGGCAATGTTCTCGCGCTTGTAGTTATAGGCAGCGTCAAGGCCGTACTCCGATGCACGGGCGAGTTTGTCGTCGCGACTCGCGGTGCCGGCCACCCAGCAACCCTGGTGCTTGGCGATCTGCAACGCAGCACTGCCCACACTGCTGGCCACCGCCTCGATGAGCACGCGGTCGCCGGGCTTGCCGGCCGCCACCGTGCGCAATGCATGCCAGGCCGTCAACCAGCCCACTGGAATCGCGGCGGCCTGCTCGAAACTCAGCGCGTGCGGTTTCTTGAACAGATGAGTGGCCTCCACGCAGACGAACTGCGAATGCGCCCCCCGCGCGCGACCGAACACCTCGTCACCCACGGACAGGCCGCTCACGCCGGCCCCCAGCGCGTCCACCACACCAGCCATCTCCATGCCCAGCAGGAACGGCACCGGCTGGCCTGTATAGGTGCCGGCGCGCATACGCGTCTCTGCGAAATTCATTCCCGAGGCGCGCACGCGCACACGCACCTCACCCCGCCCCGGCTCGGGGACCGGGACCTCGGTATAGGCCATGGCGTCGAGACCACCGAACTCCTTTACTTGCCAGGCTTTCATCAAGCCAGTCTCCTTTGCACTTCATCGATTTCCAGGCCCGAGGGCACTGGCTTGAGCAGCAGGTACAGAAGCCCTGCCACGAAAAGGGGTATCGCACCGCCAATGAACATCGCGATATCCCACCCATAGTTGTCAGCCATCCAGCCGATCATCACCGGACCGGTTGCCGAGCCGAGCGTCACAGCCAGCGAGCCGCAGAAGGCGATGCCGGTCGCACGCAGCCGGGTGGGGAAAATCTCCGCGATGTAGGCGAATTTCACCGCCGCCGTGCCGAGCAGAAACAGTGCCATCACGGAGAACGCCAGCATGCTCTCCCAGTACGTCGTCGAGCCCCAGATGAAAATGGTGAAGAACACGCCGCCAAGCAGAGTCCAGATGACCGTGGTCGTGCGACGCGTCAGCCAGAACTCACCTACCCATGCGGCCATCAGGTAACCCAGAATGCCGATCAGATTGCTCAGGCCCACCAGCGACGCGGTGCTGGCGATATTGAAGCCACGCGATTCGTGAAAATACAGTGGCGAGAAAATGAACGCGCCACCATAGGCAATGACGAAAAAATACTGGGCGATGAACAAGGTGATGGTGCGGCGACGGATGCCCGGCAAAAAAAGTTTCGACAGCGCGGGACGGTCGGCCTTTAGCATCGAGCTTGCCGGGGAGAACCGCGCGGATTCGCGAACATGGCGCCTGATGACGAAGATGAACGGCACGCTGAGCAGGCCTGCCAAAAACATGGCACGCCAGCCGAAGCGTTCGAGCACGACGATGGCGATGATCGAGGCCATGAACCAGCCCAGCGGATAGGCCACCTGCAGCAGACCGGTCATCAGTCCGCGGATCCGCGAGGGTGCCTCCTCGGCCACCAGCGCCCCGGTTGCAGGATACAAAAGCCCTCCGGTCGCGATGCTGGCTCCCCGAAGCATGGTCAACATGACGATGTTCAGGGCAAAGGCGTGGGCCGTGACAAAAATCGACGACGCAATGGTTCCGGCGATCATCATCGTGCGCCGACCGAAGCGGTCGGTGAGCAGCCCCAGCCAGACCAGCAGCGCACCACCGCCGGCGAACGCGATGCCGGTCATCAGGCCCAGTGCGGTCCGGGACAGATCGAATTCCGCGCGGATCAACGGCAGCGCATAGCTCCACATCGCGAGATCCATCTGGCTCAGCGCATAGGCGCCGAAACACACCAGCCAGACCCGACGAGGATAGCCCTGCGTCAGAGCGATGATCGCGCGCGGCGTCACGCCCCTAGATCTCCCCGCCTACGCGGATCAGCGACCGGCCGGTGAGCTGGCGGGTCTCGAACAGCTGCTGTGCTTCGGAGACCTGTTCGAGTTCGAAAATGCGCTCGATGGCGATACTCCACTTTCCTGAAGAAAGCTTCTGCTCGATCTCCGCGTTCTCCGAGCCTTTCGTTCGCGCCTGATGAAAGAACTGCACGAAGCCGGTCACGCCGAAGGACTTGCCGATCAGCAGCGAGACATTGACCTCGGGTGCCTGGCCGGCCATCGCACCGATGTAGATGACATTGCCCAGGGGGGCGACGACCTCATAGTTTTTCGCACTCGCCGGGCCCGCGTTGCCGTCGATGATGACATCGACACCGCGTCCGTCGGTGAGCGCCTTGACCTGATCGGTCCAGTCATCAGCGAGGTAGTCGACCAGGTGGTCGGCACCGAACTGCCGGGCGTAGTCGAGCTTCTTCTGACCGCCGGCCA
>CAYLNP010000015.1:0-25515 GCA_964384925.1 uncultured Woeseiaceae bacterium | reverse complement strand
GTATCGAAAACTGCGTTCGCTGGGCGTGGACTTCCGACAGTCGGCAGACGACTAGCCTGTCAGCACCGGCGCTGCGTTCAGTCCGGTACCCTGATCAGCAGCACATCGATACTCGCATCGCGCAGCTGGCCGCGGGTGAGCTCGAGCCGCGCAAGATCCTCGATCGGTCCGATGCGCACCCGGTGAAAAGTGTCCTGGTCGATCTGTACGCGCTGAATATTCGACTCGATGCCACGCAGGGCGAGGTTTGCGCGCATGCGATCGGCATCTTCGTAACGCCGGAAAGAACCGGCCTGGAGTACATAGCTACCCGGTGCATCGACGACCGCCTCGGGTGCCTGGCTGCTTCGGCGCACCGGTGTCTCACGCTCGGGCAGCACCACCTCGAATTGCGGCAACAGCTCGTAGAAGTCGAACCGGCTCTCCGGCTCGGACGCGGGGGCTGCTGCGGCCGGCCGCTCGGTGCTGCGCGCTGCAGGGGCCGGCTGCGCAGTCGCTGCGGGGGTTGCCTCGCGCGCCTGGGGTGGCTGCGTCGCATCGCCGCGATGCTTCAGGTGGATGGCCATGGCGATCGACAGGCCGACGGCCAGGCCGACCAGCATCCACACCCAGCCCGGTGTGCCGGCGCGGTTGCGGCGCGTGCTGCGACGACGGGCCATTGCGATTACATGCGCTCCGGCGAGCTCACACCCAGCAGCGTGAGGCCGCTGCAGATGACCTGACGGGTGGCCACGCACACACTCAGGCGGGCATTGCGCAGCCGCGCCTCATCTACCAGAAACGGCTGCGCGTTGTACCAGCTGTGGAAGTCGTTGGCCAACTCACGCAGATAGAACACCAGCGTCTGCGGCGCACGATTCTCCGCCGCCAGCTCGATGACCTCCGGATAGCGAGCCAGCGTGCGCATCAGCGCCTGCGGCTGGGGTTCGGACAGCAGGTCGAGCGCTGCGAGTCCCTCATCGCGATCCCACTGCCAGCCACGCTCCTCGAGCTGGTGCATGACGCTGCACACGCGGGCATGCGCGTATTGGATGTAGTAGACGGGATTGTCGTTGGAGCTCGACTTGGCCAGTTCAAGATCGAAATCCAGGTGCTGGTCATTGGAGCGCATGACATAGAACAGCCGTGCGGCATCGTTGCCCACTTCCTCGCGCAGCTGTCGCAGCGTGACGAACTCGCCTGAGCGCGTCGACATCTGCGCCTTCTCCCCGCCGCGATACAGCGTGACGAACTGGACCAGTCTCACCTCCAGACAGTCGCCGGGCTCGCCCATGGCCTCAAGGCCCGCGCGTACACGGGCAATATAGCCATGGTGATCTGCGCCGAGCACATCGAGCAGCAGGTCGAAGCCGCGCGCGCGCTTTTCGTGGTGATAGGCGATATCGGAGGCGAAGTAGGTCTTCGCACCGTTCTCGCGGATGACCACACGGTCCTTCTCGTCACCATACTCGCTGGCCCGGAACCAGGTCGCTCCGTCGCTCACATACAGACGCTCGCGCGTGCGCAGTCGCTCAAGTGCGGCCTCGATCGTGCCCTCGGTGCTCAGGCTGCGCTCGGAATACCAGCGATCGAAGCTCACCCCGAAGCTTTCGAGGTCGCTGCGGATGTCGTCGAGCACGGCATTGAGGCCCTGGTCGAAGACCTCGCGAAAATCCGCCTCGCCAAGCAGCCGACGCGCCTGGCCGACCACCGCATCGACGTAGAGCTCCTTGTCGCCACCGTCCGGTGCATCGGCCGGCAATCCGGACTGGAAGTCGGCCGCGCTTACGACGAAGCGCTCGCCGTATGCGCTGGCAAGCGTATCGGCGATCTCGCGCACATACTCGCCACGATAGGCGTTCGACGGCAATGTCACGTCGACACCCTGCGCCTGCAGGTAGCGGATCCACACGCTGATGGCGAGGATATCCATCTGCCGTCCGGCATCGTTGACGTAGTACTCGCGGTGCACCTCATGGCCGGTCGCCGACAGCAGGTTGGCGATGGTTGCGCCGTAGGCTGCATGCCGGCCATGACCTACATGCAGCGGGCCGGTCGGATTTGCCGAGACGAATTCCAGCAGCACACGTTTGCCGGTGCCGATGTCGCTGCAGCCGTAGCCCGAGCCGCGCTCGAGAATCTCGGCGATCTGTGCACGGCTGGCCTGCTCGCTGAGCGTGAAATTGATGAAGCCGGGGCCAGCGGTCTCGATGCGGGCAATCTGCGGCGACGCTGGCAGTGCCGCGATGATCGCCTCGGCCAGTTCGCGTGGTTTGCGGTCCAGCGGCTTGGCCAGCCGCAGGGCAATGTTGGTCGTGAAATCACCATGGCGGACATCGCGCGTGCGTTCCACCTGGGGATCGGGCGACACATCCCCGGGGGCGACGAGCGCCATGTCGGCGATGGCTTGGCGAACGAGCTTTTCGACGTGTGATTTCACGAGGCTGCTTGAGTTGGCTGAGGGAACCGGCAGGTGCCCGTCGGCGCGGGCTGCGCGGCGTGCGTCACCGGGGCGCGCATTGTACCGTTCGGCCTCAGCATTTGCGAAACCGCCACGTGCCGGGCGCTCAGATCAGGTCCACCGGGTCGACATCCAGCACCCAGCGAACGTCGCGTGCGCCGGCGAGCTGTGCAAGCCGCGCCGGCAGCTGGGCGAGCAGGCGCTGCAATGGCCGATGATCGTCCGCCTGGAAGAGCAGCTGCTGGCGATATCGACCGGCACGCCGTTCCATGCCGGCGGGCGCCGGACCCATCACGTGGGTGCCGCCAGTCCCGATCTCCAGCGCCGCGTGGCGCGCGGCTTCCAGAAACCGCCGCGGAGCGTGCCTGTTGGCGGCTTCCGCCCGCAACAGCGCCAGGCGAGTGAAGGGCGGCCAGCCTGCTGCCTGGCGTTCTGCCAGCAGAGCGGCGGCGAACCCCGCGTAGCCATCGCGGCAGAGCTGCTGCATCAGTGGATGCGCAGGAAAGCGCGTCTGGATCAGCACCTCGCCGGGCTGGTCCCCGCGCCCGCACCGCCCGGCGACCTGCACGATGGTCTGCGCGAGTCTTTCGCTGGCTCGGAAGTCGCTGGAGAACAGGCCCTGATCGGCGTCGAGCACGCCGACCAGCGTGATGCCGGGGAAATCATGTCCCTTGGCCAGCATCTGGGTTCCCACCAGGATGCGCACCTCACCGCTGCGTACCGCCTCGAGCTGCGCTTCCAGGCTGTGCCGACGTCGCGTGGTGTCCCGGTCGATGCGCGCCCCGGGCACGCCGGGAAACAGCCGGCCCAGTACTTCCTCGATGCGCTCGGTGCCCTGGCCCACGGGTGCCAGCTCCGCGGCCCCGCAGGCGCTGCAGCTCGGCGGCAACGCACGCTCCGCTCCGCAGTGGTGACAGCGAAGGCGGCTGTCGGCCTGGTGCACGGTCATGCGCGCATCGCAGCGCTGACACTCGACGATGTGGCCGCAGCTCGTGCACCAGAGTGCAGGCGCGAAGCCGCGACGGTTGAGAAACAGCAGCACCTGACCCTGCGCCGCGAGGTGCCGCTGCATCGCTGCCAGCAGCGGTGTGGACAGCCCGTGCTGCTGAGCGTGCTGATCGATATCCACGAGTTTCAGGGTCGGTTCACCCCCTCCGCCGACACGCGTGGGCATGCTGATGTGGCCATAGCGCCCATCGTTTGCCGCCTTGAGTGTCTCCAGCGAGGGGGTGCCCGACCCCAGCACGAGCCGAACGCCAAGGGCGCGTGCCCGCACCACGGCAAGATCCCGAGCCGAGTAGCGCACGCCGTCCGTCTGGCGGAACGAGGCATCGTGCTCTTCGTCCAGAATCATCAGCCCCGGCCGAGCAAGCGGCACGAACAGTGCTGAACGGGTGCCGACGATGATGGCCGCCTGCCCGCTGCGTGCCTCGCGCCACGCGGCGAGACGCTGCGTATCGCTGAGGCCCGAGTGCATCACTGCGATCGCGCCGCCGAAGCGTGCGCGAAAGCGCTCTATGAGTTGCGGAGTCAGTCCGATCTCCGGCACCAGCACCAGTGATTGCCGTCCGGCCTCTACCTGCTTCGCCATCAGGCGCATGTAGACCTCGGTCTTACCGCTGCCGGTGACGGCGTACAGCAGCTGTACACCAAACCCGCTTGTTGCAGCGATCGCATTCACGGCAGCGTTCTGGTCGTCAGTCAGGTCGGGTCCCGGGGTCGGTGCCGGCCAGCCCGTGGTCGCCGTGTCGGGTGTGCCGTGCGTCCGATGCGCCAGTCCGTTGCTGCACAGCGCGGCTGCCGCACGTCTCTGGGCATCGTCCAGACTGGCGACCGGGATGCTCACAAGCTGCCGCAGGGACGCCAGCAGGGCGGACTGGCGCGGCGCGCGCCGCAAGGTATCCTCAGGCCGCGCCCGACCGGCCGCCGTGAGCTCGAGCAGCGCGACCTGCGGGTCGATGGTGTCGCCGCGTCGGAGCGCCGCCGGGAGCATGCTCCAGAACATCTCGCCCGGCGGCTGGCGATAGTACTCTGCCGCCCAGCGCAGCAGCGACAGCAGGTCGGCCGGAAGGACCGGTTCCGCGTCGACGATCCGCCGGGCGGCGCGCAGCCGCTCGAGTGGCAGCTCGCTGGCCGCAGCCACCTCGACCAGCAGCCCGAGTCTGCGGCTGCGTCCGAACATGACCTCGACCCGGATTCCCGGACACAGGCCCGCGGCATCGACGTCGGCGGGCGGCAGGTAATCGAAAAGGCCGTAAACCGGCGCCGGGATGGCCAGGCGCAGGATGCGTGCGACGGGTCGCCCGGTCATCAGGCGCCCCCGCGGGCTTGTCCACAGGACCTGTGGACAAGTCTGTGGGTGAATTGGGACCAAACGCTCTTCGAGCAGCCTGTCATGCGAAGAGCCCGAAGGTGCTCAAATTTTGAGCGATCCGGGAAAAGTCTTAAAAACCAGTTAGTTGTAGATTTCACTTCGGTAACCTGGCGGCATCGTCACACAGCCGCCCCGAGTCGGGCTGGGCATGTGCATAAGACTCCGTGAAAAGTCAATGCCTTAGCCATGTCAACCCTGGAGGCGGCGCTGCGTTGACTCACCTGAATGTGTTGCTGCGCGCAATGGAACGAAGCCGATATGATGCCTGCGACTTTTACACCGGTCCTGCGAAAGGAGCATGCCCTGCACGCCAGCGCCGAGCTTGAAGCATTTCTCGCCACGGTGGAACGGCAGGCCTTTCGCATCGCGCGCCACTATACCGGCGATGACGATGAGGCCGTCGATGTGGTCCAGGACGCCATGATCCGGCTCGTGCGTCGCTACGCAGGGCGCGAGTCGACGCAGTGGCGACCATTGTTTTTCGGCATCCTGCGCAATCGCCTGCACGACTGGAGTCGTCGCGAGCGGGTGCGCCGGCGCATTCTGGCATGGTGGCCGGGCCATGAGCCTGAAGGCCAGGGCCTGGAGCAGGTGCCGGCACCCGCGAGCGCGCAACCCGACGGCCTTGCGCAGTCCGATCAGGCCATTCAGGCGCTCGAAGCGGCGCTGCGCGAGCTGCCCCCGCGTCAGCGCGAGGTGTTCCTGCTGCGCAGTGTGGATGGCATGGATGTCGCCGACACCGCGCTGGCACTGGGCGTCACCGCCGGCAGCGTCAAGACGCATTATCATCGCGCCGTGACCCGGCTTCGCACGCTGTTGGGGGACCACTGGGATGAGTGAACCGCAGGACATGCAGCGCAGCGCCGACGATGCGCTGCTGCAGCGCGCTCGCCGGATGTTCCGCGATCAGGAATCGGCGGTGACGCCCGAGCTGCGCTCGGCGCTGGCAGCAGCGCGACAGACCGCGATGGAAGAGGCGGCGGCTCCGCGTCGCCAGTTGCGACGTGCCCAGGTGCTGGGTCCGGCGCTTGCGGCCGCGCTCGTGGTGGCCATATGGTTCTGGCCGCAGTCGCCCGATATTGTATCGCTGCCGATTGACGCCGACGCGGCCGCAGAACTCGAAATGATGATCTCGGGCGAGGACTGGGAACTGATCGAGGACCTGGACTTCTACCTGCTGCTCGGTGAGCTCGACGAGGAATTTGATGCCAGTCTCGGCTGACGGCTCACCGGCGCGGCTGCTTGCCTGCCTCCTGGGCCTGGCAGGCGCTGGCAGCACTGCGGCCGAAGAGGCCGCGCCCGATGAAGCCTTTCTGCTCTACCTGGCCGCCTGGGACGACGCCATGCAGCTGGCATTGACTGAGGCGGCGCAGGCGCGTCGGGACGCCGGGCTCACCGCACCCGATCGCCGTGCCGAGGATGAGGAAGACGATGAAGATTGAGTCCACGCGGGGCGTTCTGGCGAGTGGCGTTCTGGCCGTGGCGCTGGCCCTGTGGGCCCCGATCTCGGCTGCCGACAGCGCGCCGGACTGGGAGTCGCTCACACCAGCGCAACAGCGCGTGCTGGCCCCGGCCCGGGAACGCTGGCAGCAGCTCGACGAAGAGCGCCGCGATCGGCTGGTGGCGGGCGCCGACCGCTGGCTTGCGATGGATGCAAGCCAGCGCGCCGCTGCGCGCGCACGCTTTCAGAGGTGGCAGACGCTGAGCCCCGAAGACCGCGAGCGCCTGCGGGAAAGCCGGCAACGCTGGCAGAACATGAGCCCCGACGAGCGCGAGGCCGTGCGTGAGCGGGCGCGACGCTTCAGGGAGCTTCCCGAGGACCGTCGTGATGCGCTGCGCGAGCGCTGGCGCGAGATGACGCCAGCCGATCGCGATGCCATGCGCCAGCGGCGCATGGAGCGCCGGCATGATCAGCGACGGGCGCCGCCGCGACGCCCGCCGCCCGCGCGTCCGCGCGTCCGCGCAGCTGAGCCTAGATTTCCTTGACAGCCTGAATCAGCTCCGAGGCCACCGCCTGGCCGTCGCCATAGAGCATGCGCGTCTGGTCGAGGAAGAACAGCGCATTCTCGATGCCTGAGAACCCGGCACCCTGGCCACGTTTGACGACGATGACGTTCTTCGCCTTGTCGGCGTTGAGGATCGGCATGCCGTAGATCGGGCTCGAGGGATCGGTACGCGCGACCGGATTGACGACGTCGTTGGCACCGATGATCAGCGCCACATCGGCAGTCTCGAACTCCTGGTTGATCTCGTCGAGGTCGTAGATCATGTCGTAGGGCACGCCCGCCTCTGCGAGCAGCACGTTCATGTGTCCGGGCATGCGTCCCGCCACCGGGTGGATGGCGAACTTCACCTTGACGTCGCGCTCGCCAAGCAGCTGGCACAGCTCCCACACCTTGTGCTGCGCCTGCGCCACGGCCATGCCGTAACCGGGCACGACGATGACCTTGTTCGCAAACGCCATCATCACGCCCACATCGGCGGCCTCGATCGGCTTCATGCTGCCGCCGGTATCGGTGGTCGCCACGGCGGCGGTGTCACCGAAGCCGCTGAACAGCACGCTGCCCAGCGAGCGGTTCATCGCCTTGGCCATCAGCTGGGTCAGCAGCGTGCCCGCTGCGCCCACCACCACACCGGCGATCATCAGTGCCGGGTTGTCGAGCACCAGGCCCTTGAAACCCACGGCCAGTCCCGTCAGCGCGTTGTAAAGCGAGATCACGACCGGCATGTCGGCGCCGCCGATCGGCAGCGTCATCAGGACACCGAACACCAGCGAGAGCACCACGAACCAGGCCAGGACCGTCTGGTTGACATCATTGCCGCTGAACGTCACCCACAGTCCGAGAATCACCGTGACGCCGAACACACCCAGGTTCAGCCACTGCTGGCCGCCGAAGCGCAGCGTCTTGTTCATGATGCCCTGCAGCTTGGCAAAGGCGATCAGTGACCCCGAGAACGCGACCGAGCCGATCAGCACACCCAGCGCCGCGATGCCCTGGATAAGCAGCGCCATGTTCTGCGCCTGCAGCAGCGCCACGATGCCGATACCGGCCGCGGCACCACCGCCCATGCCGTTGTACAGCGCGATCATCTGCGGCATGTCGGTCATGGCCACGCGCTTGGCGCTCCACCACGCCAGACCGCCGCCGACACCGATGGCCAGGATGATCAGCAGGTAATTGACGAAGCCGCGGACTTCCGGGTGGAAGAAGGTCACGACCGTGGCCAGCACCATGCCATAACCGGCCCAGATGATGCCGCGCCGCGCCGTGACCGGCGAGGCCATCTGCTTCAGGCCCAGGATGAACAGGACCGCCGCGATGAAGTAGGAGAGGTTGATGATCATTTGGCGCCCCTCTTGCCGCTGGACTTGAACATCTCCAGCATGCGTTCGGTCACCACGTAGCCGCCCACGGCATTGCCTGCGCCGAGCACCACGGCGATGAAGCCCACCAGCTGTTCCAGCGGCGTTTCGGCATGGCCCAGTGCCACCATCGCGCCGATGAGCACGATGCCATGCACGAAGTTCGAGCCCGACATCAGCGGCGTGTGCAGGATCACCGGCACGCGCGCGATCACCTCATAGCCGGTGAACGCGGCGAGCATGAATATGTACAGTGCAATGAAACCGTCGATCATGATGAAGCCCCTTCGATCGCTTTCGCTGTCGGCTCGTGACGAATGTCGCCGTCGTGCGTGAGCACGGCACCGGCGAAGACCTCGTCTGACCAGTCGATGGCGAGCTGCTCGTCCTTGATGGCGGGTTGCAGGAAGTTCAGCAGGTTGCGCGCGTACATCGCGCTGGCGTGTGTGGCCAACGTCGACGGAATGTTGACCGGCCCGACGATCGACACGCCGTTGTGGCGCACGGTTTCGCCGGCTTTCGTCAGCTCGCAGTTGCCACCGGTCTCCGCGGCAATATCGACGATGACAGCGCCCGTCTTCATGCGCTCGACCGCCTCGCGCGAAATAATCTTCGGCGCAGGCCGTCCCGGCACAGCCGCCGTCGTGATCACGGCATCCATCACGGCGATCCGCGCATCCAGCGCTTCCTTCTGCCTGGCCTTCTCGTCTTCGGTGAGCTCGCGGGCATAGCCCCCAGCGCCCTCGGCAGACACGCCGGTGTCGACAAACTTCGCGCCCAGCGACTGCACCTGCTCGCGCGTGGCGCTGCGTACGTCATAGGCCTCGACGATCGCACCCAGCCGCTTGGCCGTAGCGATCGCCTGCAGTCCCGCCACGCCGGCGCCGATCACCAGCACCTGCGCCGGGCGGATTGTGCCCGCCGCCGTGGTGAGCATCGGCATGAACTTGTCGAGCGTGTTCGCAGCAATCAGGGCCGCCTTGTAGCCGGCCACCGCGCCCTGCGAGGACAGCGCGTCCATGGACTGGGCGCGCGAAATGCGCGGCACCAGCTCCATGGAGAAGCTGGTGATCTTCTTTTCGGCGAGCGCGCGCACCATGGCATGCTTGGCATGTGGCTGCATGAAGCCCACGATGACGGCGCCGGGCTTCATGTGCTCCAGCAGCTCGACCTCCGGAGGCTGGACCGTCAGCACGACATCCGCATCCGCCACTGCGGCGGCGGCATCGGCGACGATCTCGCAGTCCGCGAAATCGGCATCCGGAATCTGGGCCCCGTTGCCGGCCCCCGCCTCGATGCGGATCTTCGCGCCGAGCTTGATCAGCCGGCTGGCCACCTCCGGCACGAGCGCCAGGCGTCGTTCGCCGGGCGTGCGTTCTGCCGGCACGCCTATGGTCACTGGCATGTGCATCTCCCTGTTATATGAATGCCCGCCTCGCGGTGCCCGATTGGCCTTACGTCCCCTGGCCCCGGTCGGATGTCCGCTTCCTGGCAGGCGGCAACTTAAGCCAGATTGCCACCGGGTGTCCAATCGGCGTTTGTTTCGTAACGGGACTCATGATAAGACATGCAGCACCGGCAGCGGCATGAACAATGGTATGTACGACATCACCCAAAGCCTTGAGCGCGGTCCCCACCCCCTGGCCCAGCAGGTGCTGCGCACGGACGTCGCCGGCATGCCGCTGGAATGGATCGATTACCGCGAAGCCGCGCGGCTGTATCACACGGCGCAGGTGGCCTATGCCTGCGGCAGCCTGCTGTTTCGGGTTCGCGGCGGCTTCAATGCCCACACCGGCCGGCGCAGCGTCATCGAGGTCAGCTCGATCATCGCGACCGAGGGTGGCCTGCTGGCGCTGGATCGTAACAACGCTGGCTACACGCCACCGCTGAACAACAAGACCCTGTTCAGGCGCGATGCGAACGTGTGTCTGTACTGCGGCAACCTGTTCCGCGCCTCGGACCTGACGCGCGACCATGTCACACCGATCAGTCAGGGCGGGCGTGACCGCTGGACGAACGTGGTCACGGCCTGCCGCCGCTGCAACAACCACAAGGGTGGCCGGACTCCCGAACAGGCGGGCATGCAGCTGATCGCCGTGCCCTTCAAGCCCAGCTACGCCGAATACATCTTCCTCAAGGGGCGACGCGTGCTGGCTGATCAGATGGCGTACCTGCTGGCGCATTTTCCGCGCTCCAGCCCGCTGCACCGGCGTCTCAGCGATCAGCTGGCCCGCGGCGGCGAGTGGCCAGAGGCGATGTGAATCGTCCCGCGCTGCTCGTCGATGCCAGCGTCTATGTCTTTCGCGCGTGGTTCTCACTGCCGGCCACACTGACCGCGCCCGACGGCCGACCCGTCAACGCGTTCCACGGCTTCGCCCGCTTTCTGCTGGAGTTGCTGGCGCGCGAGCGTCCTGCGGCGATTGTCTGCGCTTTCGACGAAAGCCTGACCAGTTCCTTTCGCAACGAATTTTTTCCGGACTACAAAGCCAACCGCGAATCGGCCCCCGAGGAGCTGAAGGCGCAGTTCGCCTGGTGCAGACGACTGTGTCGTGCGCTCGGCGTGCTCGAACTCGCCGATCCACGCTACGAGGCCGACGACCTGATCGGCAGCCTGATGCGCCGTCACCGCGACGCCTTCCCGGGCTTTTCGATTCTCACCCGGGACAAGGACCTCGCCCAGCTGATCGGTCCCCGCGACGAGTTCTGGGATTATGGCGCGGACCAGCGGCTGGACAGCGAGGGTGTCACGCGTCGCTTCGGTCTGCCGCCAGCGTTGATCGCCGACCTGCTGGCGCTGACCGGCGACAGCGTCGACAACATTCCGGGCGTGCCGGGTATCGGACCGAAGACGGCTGCGGCGCTGCTGCTGTCTTTCGGCAGTCTCGACGAACTGATGACGCGCCTGGAGGAGCTGCCCGCCTCCGGGTTGCGCGGTGCCAGGCGCCTGCACGGCCTGCTCGAGGCGCATCGGCCCACCGTGGCGATGGCGCGGCGGCTGACCGTCATCGCTACGGACGCCCCCGTGCCGGATGATCCGGGTGCGCTGCGTCGCGGTGCCGTGGACTGGCCTGCACTTGATACGCTGTTCGACGAGCTTGCAGTCGGCGATCGCCTGCGGGGCATGGTGCGAGCGCTCGAGGTGTGAGCGCGCCGGGTGCGGCGCTGCTGGACGCTGTCGCAAGCGCCATCGGACGGCGCCCGCTGCGCCCGGTGCAGTCTGTCGGTGGCGGCAGCATCAGCGCGGCATGGCGAGTTGCCGCACCGGACGGGCCGTTGCTCTTGAAGCTGGCGGCCGTCGGCGCCGTGGACATGTTTGGCGCGGAAGCCGAAGGTCTCGAGGCCATTGCTGCGACGGGCAGCCTGCTGACCGGCCACGCACCGCCGGCCTCACTGCTCCACGGCGACCTGTGGTCGGGCAATCAGGCGACAGACAGCGACGGTCAACCGGTGATCTTCGACCCTGCGGTCTACCATGGCGACCGCGAAACAGATCTTGCGATGACGCGACTGTTCGGCGGCGGCTACGCCGCCCAGGCCGAGCGGCTGATGGTCGACCTGCTCCAGGCGTGATTCGCGCGTGACCCAGTCAGTCGGGCTCAGGCCAGCCAGGCTCAGGTCTGCCAGCCCGCCTCGTCGCACAGATACAGCAGCGTGCCTTCCGGCGCTCGCAGGATACCCAGGCAGTGGGGCAGCACCGGGCGCCGTCCGGGCGCTGCGATGTGATGACCCAGCGCCTCGAGCGCTGCGATGCGCGCGGGCATGTCCGGTTCGAAGAACGCGAGACCCGGCATCACACCGGGATTCTCATGCAGTCCCAGCGTAATGTCGCTGCCGATGAGTCGCGTCCAGGGGTGGGGCGACTCGCCTGACCAACCTTCGACCAGTCCCAGCGCCTGCCAGAATTCGCATGCCTCTGAGAGCTTGCGGGCACTCAGGGTGTACTCGCCGAAAAATCCCAGGCGCGATGACCCGGCAGTGCGGGGTGCCGGCGAATAGGTGCGCGCCTCTAGCAGCAGCACCGGACCGCCGTCCGGATCGCGCAGATGGATGCGATTGAAGCTGTCCGCGTCCAGCTGTGCCTGAACGCAGCGGACACCCTGGTCTTCCAGCGTGCGGTGCCAGCCCAGCAGGCCGGCATGCACGAACGTCGGCGTGACGTCGTCGATGCTTGCGCCGTGCAGGCCCAGCAGCACACGTCCGTCGGAGACCACTGCATACGGGTGCGCCCAGACCTCGCCGACCAGCGCCTGGGAAAACCCAAGTGCTTCGTAGAATGCCAGCGAGGCCTGAATGTCAGGCGCAGGCACCGCGAGTTCCAGGAAGCTCTGCATTGCCACACGACTCCTGTCCGCACTGCCCGGCCGGACAGTGCGCCGTTGCCTGCTACTGTCGGGCGCCCAGCGCCAGCGCGCGCTCGCGGCTGACCGCCGCGGCCTGTTCGATCGCCTCTGCGTCCGACGCCTGCGAGGCCTCGGGCCATCCCGCCACATGGCGGAGGATCAGCGTCGACAGTGCAGACACGTGGTCGGCGCCGTCGTTGAGGGCCGGCACATAACGCAGTTCGCCGCCGCCGCTTTCCTCGAAACGCTCGGCGTTCTCCATCGCGATTTCCTCGAGCGTCTCCAGGCAGTCCGCGGCAAATCCCGGACAGATCACGTCGACACTCTTCAATCCCGCCTGCCCCCACTGCGTCAGCGTCTCGTCGGTGTAGGGACGCAGCCATTCCTCACGCCCGACGCGCGACTGGAAACTCAGCGCCCAGTCATCGTCGGCCAGCGCCAGGCGCTCGGCCACCAGGCGAGCTGTCTTGTGGCACTGGCAGTGGTAGGGGTCCCCGTTGTCGAGGTAGCGCCGCGGAATGCCGTGGAAGGAAAACAGCACGCGCTCACCCCGGCCATGTATCTGCCAGTACTGCTCAAGCCGGGTGGCCAGGGCTTCGACGTACAGCGCTTCATCGTGATAGGCGGTGATGAAACGCAGCTCAGGCAGCCAGCGGGTCCGTTGCAGCTCAGTGGCTACGCGGTCGAACACCGAGCCGGTGGTCGTGCCACTGTACTGCGGGTACAGCGGCACGATCAGCAGCCGCCGTGCGCCCGCCGCACGAAGCTGTGTCATGGCCGAGGCGATGGACGGATTGCCGTAGGTCATGCCCACGGCGACCTGAAGGGCTCCGGGCAACCCGCGCGCAAGCTCGGCTTCAACACCCCGGGCGAGCTTTCGCGTGATCACCAGCAGCGGTGAGCCCTCATCGGTCCAGACCTTGCGATAGGCGCGCGCCGAGCGTCGGGGGCGGGTGCGCAGAATCCAGCCGTTGAGGATCATCCACCACAGGGGGCGCGGCAGCTCGATGACTCGCGGATCCCACAGAAATTCTGCGAGATAGCGGCGCACCGCGGCAGGCTCGGGCGCATCCGGCGTGCCGAGATTCACCAGCAGGATGCCCAGTCGCCCGATGCTGCCGTGTTCGTAGTCTTTTTCGCCGAGGTAGGCCATCGGGCTGCGCTCAATGGTTGCAATGGCATGGCATGATACTGCGTCGGCAGCCGCGTCAGGGCTCGGCACAAGGACACCGCCGGCATGGACCCACTGCTACTGAGTCGAATACTGGTCGTCTGCCACTTTGGATTCCTTGCATTCGTGGTTCTTGGCGGCTTCCTGGTCATGTGGCGCGGCCGGCTTGCGTGGCTGCACCTGCCTTGTGCGGCATGGGGCGTGGCGATCGTCAGCATGGGCTGGATCTGTCCGCTGACACCGCTGGAGAACAGGCTGCGTGCGCAGGCCCGCGTGGGCATCTACGAGGGCGGTTTCATCGAAAATTATCTGCTTGCGGTCATCTATCCACCGGGCCTGACGCGCGGCGTACAACTGGTGCTGGCGGTGGGCCTGGCGTTGCTGCTGGCTTTTCAATACGGCAGCGCGTGGGTGCTGGCACGGCGCCGGCAGACGCGCATGCGGGAGCGGGCGTGATCGCACTGGGACTGGGAATGTCGGTGTTCGGCATCTTCGTCGCACTGACCGCGATCATGGTGGTGTTCATGGGCGCCGTGAGTCAGATCGTGCCGGCGCTGCTGGCGCCACTGGCGATGGGTCTGCCTGCAGTGGCGCTGCTGGGGGTGGTGGTATTCACCCGTTATCGCGCACTGGCCTCGCCCATGGCCGCATTGCGCGCCTGTCCGGGCTGGCTGATCGTGGCGCTGGCGGTGCTGATGTCGGTGGTCATGATCGCAGTACTGGCGATCTGGCTGACCGTGCGCGCCACCGGCGAACCGCTGCCGCCAAGGTTTCATCTACCGGTGTTTGCCCTTGCCGTGTTCTCTCTTACGGCCGGGCTGTTCTCGGGACTGCTGGTGCTGCGCGGGCGGGCAGGTCGCGCGTGAGGCGATATCCGAACCCGGCTTAGCGATAGCAGATCGCGATGCGCCCGCTCATCGTCTGGGCGCGGACCTGCCCGCGCCCTTCGCCACGACTGAACGTCAGGCGCTGACCCGGCCCGAATCGGCTTTCACGCTGTGCGCGGTGTTCGCCGCAATCCTCGATATCACCACTGAAACTCTGCAGATCGAAGCGCGCCTCGACATCCGCCTGCAGGGCGATCTCCAGATCTCCCGACACGGCATTGGCTTCCAGACGGGTACCGGACAGCAGGCTCAGTGCGCCGCTGATGTCCCCACTCACTGCATTGAGTCGCACTTGGCTGAACTGCCCGCCATCGATGCGGACATTGCCGCTGACGATCGAGGCATCCAGAATCCCGGCAGCGCCTGACAGGCTTACATCACCGCTCACGCTGCCCACATCGGTATGGCCATCGAGGCCCTGGCCACGCAGCTGCAGATCACCGCTGACGGAGCCGGCCTTGAACTGCGCACCGAAACCCTCGACGACGATGTCGCCGCTGACGCTCTGCAGGGTCTGTTCGGCGTTCACGCCGGCCACATCGATATCGGCGCTGACAGATGTGATCTGCAGGCGACTGTCCACCGGCACCCGCAGCTCCAGCGTCGCTGCAGCCGCGCTGCCGCGCGCGTCGCGTTCCGTTTGGGTCACCCTGATCGAAATTCCCGAATCGGACTCCTCGACCTCGAGCGCCTGATCGTCCGATGTGAGCTGCGCGGACAGCTCAACCTGCTGGCGATCCCAGCCCCGAACCTGCACGTGCCCGGCGACGTTGCGGATCCTCACTTCGCCATCCGCCGTCACCGCGAATGTACGTTCGACGAGCTCTGCGAGCGCATCCGGCGGACCTGCCGCGAGCAACGTGACTGACAACAGCGCCAGCACGCGTACTGAGTTCATGTGGATATTCATATCTCCAAACTCCCGTCGGCGACCAGCCGGGTCGCCTCATCGATCTGGCCAAGCACGGCCATCTCCTGTGAATACACACTCAGCAGCAGGTGCTGGAGCACCGGATCGGCCGGCGCCTCGTCCAGCGCGGTGCGCAGTTCGACGAGTGCACTCTGGATAGTCTCCAGGCTGCTGGTCACGCGCTCGCGGGTCTCCGGGGAAAGCTGCGACAGCTGTTGCTCCAGGTCCGCCACGCGTTGCGCCCGGACCTGCCGATAAGCGGCTTCCGCGGCAAAAAACGTCTGCGATGGCCCGGCGAGGTGCTGGCCGGGGACCGCGGCCACGACCGGCGTGCCCGGGTCCTGCGACTCAGGCAGCAGCAGCTGCACGGCCAGCAAGCCTGCGAACGCCACCGCCGAGACCGCGGCGGCCAGCGGCAGCCAGGGCCGGATCCTGTCGCGCCGGGCGGGCAGCGAGGCTGCGATCCCCGGCCACAGGTCGCGATCCGGTTGCACCTGGCGTGGCAGCGTCGCCAGGGCCTGGTCCAGACTGTCCAGCTGCGGCTTTTCTCTATCCTCAGACATGCGCTGTTTCTCCAGTCGTGTGCCCCAGCCGGTCGGCGAGCAGGTGGCGGGCACGGTGATACTGCGCCTTGCACGTGCCCTCCGCGACACCCAGCAACGCACCGACCTCGTCGTGCGTGTAGCCGTGAAGGGCGATCAGCACGAACACGTGTCGGGCGCGCTCCGGCAGCTTCGCGATCGAACGTTCAAGGTCCATTTCATCTCCGGCATCCGCCGCGACCTGTGCTGCGTCGCGCTCATTGTCGCTGACACTCACCAGCACAGCCCGATCCCGGCCGGACGCACGACGCGCTCCCAGCACCTCGTTGACAGCGACCCTGTACAACCACGTCGCCAGTCTGCTGTCACCGCGAAAATCCTCGATACGCGTCCACGCGCGGATGAAGCAGCGCTGTGTGCATTCCTCGGCCAATGAGACATCCGCGGTCATGCGCAGACACAGCGCGTATACCCGGCCCACGTGACGTCGATACAGCCATTCGAAGGCTGCAGTGTCGCCGCGGCGTGCACGCTCGAGGTATACGCCTTCCTGCCGGTCGAGATCCTCCTCGGCCTTCGCCATCAACATTCCCCGTTTGGCTGTTACGTACTTTGAAGCTGCGGGGGTCCAAAAGGTTTGAACGCGTACGGAAATTCTATCCTGATGGTCAACTCAAACCTTTTGCCGCGCTGGCGCATCTCTACTTTCAGAACCCGCACGATCGCGGGTTCCTTGGCCACCAGCACGGAGACACAAGATGAACACACTACTCATGACAGCAGCAGCCCTGACCGCCACCGCCCTCACGATGACCCACGGCCTGGGTACACTCGCCGCGAAGGACGGCGCCCCGGAAAAGCCTTGGGAGATCAGGCTCACCCTGGACCGCTCGCAGCTGAAGACACAGGAAGGCCTCGAGCAGGTTCATGCAATCATCATGCGTAAAGCAACGGCGCTGTGCCGGGAGCCCGGTCGACGCGACCTCCAGTCCCGTGCGCAGGAGCGTCAATGTCGTGACGAGATCACGATGAAGGTTGCGCTGGCGATCGATTCCGAGCCGCTGGTGCTGCTGGCCCGATCGCGCCAGGAAAGCACACCATCGACCGATGCATCCTGACGGGGCCGGAACACGCTTGAACGGCGGGGGGCTGGTCGGGCGCCAGACGTGGTAAAACGGCAGCCACCGGCGCCCGGGGACCCGGCATGAAGTTCCAGCCCTCTGCCAAGCTGTTTCGACGATTGCTGTTTCTGATCCCGCTCGGGGTCTGCGTACTTTTCTTCGCCCTATGGACGCTGTGGAGCGAGACTCATCCTGAGCAGGAACGTGAACTTCGCATCCTCGTCCACGAGCGGCTGCAGCAGTGGTTCCCTGACGAAATGGCGTTGCCGCCGGCACAGTTCGGCTTCATCCCCGCCACGGGCGAGGGTCCCGATGCCGGACAGCCGGAGGTGCTCCTGCTGCACGGGCTGGATGAACCCGGCGGCATCTGGGACGATCTGCTGAGCGAGTTCGCAGCCGCCGGCATTACTGCCTGGGAGTTTCGCTATCCCAACGATCAGGCCATCGACCGAAGCGCCGACATGCTGGCCGAGTACTGGGCGCGACTGCCGGCAGATCGAAAGGTCATCCTGGTCGGGCACAGCATGGGGGGGCTGGTCATCCGCGATTTCGTCTCGCGGTGGCGCTATCCGCCGGATCCTGCGGCCAGACTGGAGGGGGCCCAGGTAAGCGGCGCCATCCTGGTCGCCACCCCCAACCAGGGATCGGACTGGGCGCGCCTGCGCGTGTGGCTGGAGGTGCGTGAACTCATCGCAAGTGCCGCCGAGCAGCGCTTTTCGCTGTTCATGGGCCTGCGCGAAGGCACCGGGGCGGCGAAGATCGACCTGCGCCCGGGCAGCGCCTTTCTGGCGGATCTGAATGCACGGCGCTGGCCGCAGAACGTGCCTGTCCGTCTGATCGCCGGCGTGCTGGCCGAGCCGACCGCGGAGATGCGCCGCAGCATCGCGGCCATCACCGAGGAGTTCGGCGCCGGTGAGCTGGCGGACGCCTTCGAGGCCTGGTGGGAAGAACTCGAGGATGGCGTCGGTGACGGCGCAGTGCCCCTGTCGTCGGTGACCATGCCCGGCGCGCCACCGCCGATCGTGGTCGCCGGCTCCCATCGCGGCATGCTGGCGCGCGGGCCCCTCAGAAGTGATGATGACCAGCCACCGGCGATTGCCCCCATCCTCGAGATCGTCGAGGGCTGGCTGCAATGACGGTGCGGTTGCCAAGGAGACACCCGTGGGAAAGCACTACGAGCACATCGACGAGACCATGCAACGCTGGCTGGCGGCGCAGCGGCTGTTCTTCGTGGGCACCGCTCCGCTTGCGGCCGACGGACACATCAACCTTTCGCCAAAGGGTCATGACGCACTGCGCGTGCTGGGTCCAACGCAGCTGGCCTACCTCGATCTTTCCGGCAGTGGTGTGGAGACGATCGCGCATCTGCGCGAGAATGCGCGCATCGTCATCATGCTGTGCGCTTTTGAAGGGCCGCCGCGTATCGTGCGTTTCCACGGTCGCGGCCGCGTCATCACGCCGGATCAGGCGGAGTTCAAACAGTTGCGCGCGCAGTTCGGTGAGCTGCCGGCGGTGCGCTCGATCATCGTCATCGACGTTACGCGTATTGCCGATTCCTGCGGCTATGGCGTGCCCTTCTATGATTATCGGGCGGAGCGCCCGTCCACACAGGCTTATGTGGCGCAGCACGGCGAAGCGGCCATCGCCGCCTATCGCGAGACCCGCAATGGCGTGAGCATCGATGGCCTACCCGGCATCACGGCAGAGGAAGCGTGGGCCGGTATCGATCGCCCGAAGTGACGCTTCACGCGTTGTTGTGGGATGTCGATGGCACGCTGGCCGAGACCGAGGCCCACGGACATCGTGTCGCTTTCAACGAAGCTTTCGCGGCACGTGGTCTGGACTGGCACTGGGATGAGGCGCGCTACGCGAAATTACTTGCTGTACCCGGGGGGCGCGAGCGTCTGATCGCCGATATGGATCACCGCGACGACGCCCCGGCCGGCAGCCGGCAGCGTGAGGCACTGGCGGATGAACTTCACGCGCTGAAAAACTGCCGCTACGCCGCGCTGGTGAAAAGCTCGCGGCTGCCGCTGCGTGCGGGCGTCGCCGAGCTGCTTCGGGACTGTCGTGAACAGGGCATGCGCATGGCGATCACCAGCGTGACCAGTCGCAGCAACCTTGCCGCTCTGCTAGAGGTCAATCTGGGCGCCGCCTGGGAGCGATACTTTGCCGCAGTCATCTGTGGCGAGGATGTCGATCGCAAGAAGCCCGATCCGCAGGTATTCGAGCTTGCGCTCAGCAAGTTGTCGCTGCAGCCCTCACAGGCTCTCGCGATCGAGGATTCACCTGCGGGTCTCGCGGCTGCGCGTGCTGCCGGCGTGCCTGTCGTGGTCACACGCAGTCAGTTCTTCGCCGACACGCCGATGCACGGCGCGCTCGCCTGCGGTCCCGGCTTGCACTCAAGCGCAGGCTGGTGCCCGGCGCCGGTCGGGGCCGGCACCACGGCGCGCATCGGCCTGGACGCGCTCATCGAGTGGCACCGTGCTGCGGCACGGTCGGGCTGAGTCATCGCCGGACCGGCCAGTCGCCGCGACCGCACTCACAAACTGCTCGTCAGGGTCTCTGGCGAGCGTTGTTGCGAAGTCGCCTGTCGGCCCTGATCGGACTGGTTGCGCTGCCGGCGGGCCTCGATACGCGCCAGCGCTATGCCATCGGCGCAGCTGCTGGTGGCCAGCCCCTGTGCATCGGCCTGCCTGAAGATTTCGAGCAGCGTATCGTGGATGCCCAGCACGCGCTGCTCGACACTCGCGCGCTCGGCGCCGGGAATGGCGTCTATGCCGACGGCGATGACACCCCCGGCGTTGATGACATAGTCGGGGGCATACAGGATGCCCTTGTGCTGCAACCACACGCCCGCCTCGCTGACGGCGAGCTGGTTGTTGGCGGCGCCCGCGACGACCGGCGCGCGCAGACGCTCGATGGTGCGCTCATCCAGCGTCGCGCCCAGCGCGCAGGGTGCATAGACCTCGGCCTCGACGTCGAACACCAGCTCCGGGGCGACCGCAGTGGCTGAGAATCTGGCCTCGGCCTGCTTCACGCGCGTCTCGTTGATGTCACTGACGAGCAGACTCGCACCGGCGCGATGCAGATACTCGGCCAGGCTCCAGCCGACATGGCCCAGACCCTGGAGCATCACGCGCACGCCATGCAGGTCGTCCTGGCCGAGTCGGTGAAGTACAGCTGCCTGGATGCCGCGAAAGGTGCCCAACGCGGTCATCGGCGAGGGATCGCGACCCTTGCCGGTAGTCCGATCCACACCCGCGACGAAGCGGGTGGCCGCACCAAGGGCCACGATGTCCTCGACCGTCACGCCGACGTCCTGCGCCGTCCAGTAGCGCCCGCCCAGCGTCTCTACAAAACGCCCGAACGCCGGCCACAGTGCGCTGCGATCCACCGATGCCCCGTCGCCCATGATGACCGCCTTGCCCCCGCCCAGCGGCAGACCCGCCATGGCGTTCTTGTAGGTCATGCCTCGAGACAGCCGCAGGACATCCGTGAGTGCCTCATCGTCGGTGGCGTAGTCCCACATGCGGCAACCGCCGAGCGCGGGCCCCAGCGTCTGGTCATGAATGGCGATGATCGCGCGAAGCCCGGCCTTGCGGTCCCGGCAATGCAGCACACAGTCATGCTCGGCAAACGATACGTTCTCGAACACGCTCATTGAACTGATCCTCTGGTGATGGATTACGCCACCGAGCGGTGGATCTCGTCGCGGTAGGCAACGGTGTCAAAAAACTGCATCTCCAGCGCTTCGGTGCGCGTCGCGACGGCACGCATCGCCTCGGCCTTCACCGGTCCGAAGCCCCGGATGTCCTCCGGCAGACGCAGCAGCGTCACGGCAAGGGCGAGATTTTTCGCGTCGACATGCGCCAGTACCCGCTCGAGGCGACGCTCGTAGTCGGCGATCAGCTGGCGTTCGGCGCGCCGCTCTGCGGTGCGGCCGAATGGGTCGAAGACGCTGCCACGCAGCCGCCTCAGCGGGGCGAGCGCCCGGAACGCGCCCATCATCCACGGGCCAAAGCTGCGCTTGCGCAGACGACCCGTGGCTGGATCGATGCGCGCGAGCAGCGGTGGCGCCAGATGAAACTCCAGGCGCACATCGCCAGAGAACTGCTCGCGCAGCTCGCGCATGAACGCCTTGCTCGCAAACAGCCGCGCGACTTCGTACTCGTCCTTGTAAGCCATCAGCCGCGCGAGGTTGCGCGCCACGGCCAGCGTGAGTTCGCCGGTGCGGCCGCTGATGCGGGTCTCGGTGTTGGCGACCTGACGCACCCCGTCGAGATAGCGATCGGCATAGCGCTGGTCCTGATAGGTGCACAGCAGTTCGCTGCGGTGCTGAATCACCGCCTCGACATCATCGCCAGGCGCCGGCCCGGTGTCGGCGTGGGTGGGTGCCGCGATCAGTCGCTCGACGGCTGCCGGGTCCACCGCCACGATGCGGCCCCAGTGCAATGCTGCGAGGTTCATGTCCACGGCCACACCGTTGAGGCGGACGGCCTGTTCGAGCGCCGTGGCTGAAATCGGCAGGCGCCCCTTCTGATAGGCGAAGCCCACCAGCAGCAGGTTCGCGGCCATGCTGTCACCCAGCAGCCGGGTGGCCAGCCGAGTGGCATCGATGAAGTCGACTTCACCTGTCTTTGCCTGCCCGGTGATACGCGTGCGCAGACCGCTGGCGGGAAAGCTCAGGTCACGTTCGCGGACGAACGCCGCGGGCATATCCTCGTGCGCGTTGACGATGGCAGCACTGTGGGTGGCATCGAGCTTACCCAGCACCTCGTCGCCGCCGGCCACGGCGATGTCGCAGCCCAGCAGCAAATCCGCGCTGCCGGCGGCCACGCGCACTGCGTGCAGGTCTTCGGGCCGCCCGGCGATGCGCACATGCGAGGTCACGGCACCGAACTTCTGCGCAAGGCCGGCCTGGTCCAGCACGCTCGCGCCACGGTGTTCCAGATGGGCGGCCATGCCCAGCAGGTTGCTGACGGTCACTACACCGGTGCCGCCGATGCCGGCAATGACGATGTTCCAGGGCCGCGACAGCGCCGGTAGCGCGGGCTCTGGAATCGCGATCTGCGGCATCGGGACATCGCGCTGCGCGGCCTTGCGCAGTTCGCCGCCGTGCACCGTCACGAAGCTGGGACAGAAGCCTTCCACACAGCTGAAATCCTTGTTGCAGCTGTGCTGGTTGATGGCCCGCTTGCGACCCAGTTCGGTTTCCACCGGCACGATCGACAGGCAATTCGAGACTTTCCCGCAGTCACCGCAACCCTCGCACACCGCCTGGTTGATATAGGCGCGACGCGGTGGATCCACGAGAAGCCCGCGTTTGCGCCGCCGGCGCTTTTCGGCCGCACAGGTCTGGTCATAGATCAGCACCGACACGCCGGTCTGTAGACGCAGTTGCTCCTGCAGACCTGGCAGCTCGCGGCGATGGTGCACGGGCACCTCGATGGCGCCGGCACCCGCATAGCGCTCGGGTTCATCAGTGACCACCAGTGCGCGGCTGACGCCCTCGGCGAGGACCTGGCGTACCAGCAGCGGCACGCTGAGCTGGCCGTCCACCGGCTGCCCGCCGGTCATGGCCACGGCGTCGTTGAACAGCAGCTTGTAGGTGATGTTCACACCCGCCGACACCGCGGCGCGGATGGCCAGCAGCCCGGAATGAAAATAGGTGCCATCGCCGAGGTTCTGGAACACATGCGTGGTGTCGGTGAATGGCGCCTGGCCGATCCATGTCGCGCCCTCGCCGCCCATCTGCGAGAACGTCTCCGTGCTGCGATCCATCCACGTGGCCATGTAGTGACAGCCGATGCCGCCGATGGCACGACTGCCTGCGGGCACCTTGGTCGAGGTGTTGTGGGGGCAGCCCGAACAGTAGTGCGGGGTGCGCGCCAGCAGCTCAGGCGAGTCCGCCAGCGCGGTCTCCTTGCGCTGCAGAAACGCAAGCCTGGCCTGAATCGCCGGAGAGTCGTGGAAGCGGCGGATTCGGGCGGCGATCGCCCGGGCGATGCCCGCAGGCGTCAGCTCACCCGTGGAGGGCAGCAATGTGCGGCCCTGCTCATCGAATTTGCCGACTACGCGCGGGCGCGCATCCTCGCGCCAGTTGTACAGCTGCTCCTTGAGCTGGTTTTCGATGATGGCACGCTTTTCCTCGACCACCAGCACCTCTTCGAGTCCGTGGGCAAACGCACGCACGCCATCGCGCTCCAGCGGCCAGCTCATTGCCACCTTGTACAGGCGAAGGCCGATGCGCCGGGCCATGTCGTCATCGATGTGCAGATCATCCAGCGCCTGGCGTACGTCCAGCCACGCCTTGCCGGTGGCGACAATGCCCAGGCGCGGGCGCTCGCAGTCAAGCGCGATGCGATCCAGTCGGTTGGCGCGTGCGAAGGCCAATGCCGCATAGATCTTCTGACTGTGCAGGCGTGCCTCCTGGGCCAGCGGCGGGTCCGGCCAGCGGATGCTCAAGCCCTCCGGCGGCATCGCAAAGTCCTCGGGCAATACGATGCGCACACGTTCGGGATCGACATCGACGACGGCCGCGGAATCGGCGGTTTCCGAAATCGCCTTCAATGCGACCCAGCAGCCGCTGAAGCGCGACATCGCGTAGCCGTAGAGCCCAAGATCGAGCACTTCCTGTACGCCTGCCGGGTTGAGCACCGGCATCATCGCGTCGATGAAGGCGTGCTCGCTCTGGTGCGGCAGCGTCGAGGACTTGCAGGCGTGATCATCCCCGGCCACTGCCAGGACGCCGCCGTGGCGTGCAGTGCCTGCCGCATTGGCATGCTTGAATACATCGCCACTGCGATCGACGCCCGGGCCCTTGCCGTACCACATGCCGAAGACGCCATCGTGACGCGCTCCAGGGAACAGACCGACCTGCTGGGTGCCCCACACGGCGGTGGCAGCGAGATCCTCGTTCACGCCCGGCTGAAAGCGGACGTTGGCGGCCTGCAGATGCCGCGCGGCGCGCCAGAACTGCTGGTCCAGGCCACCGAGCGGAGAGCCCCGATACCCCGACACGAACCCCGCGGTGTTCAGACCGGCTTGTGCATCGCGGTCCGCCTGCATCAGCATCAGGCGTACCAGCGCCTGGATGCCGGTCAGATAGACCTCCCCTGCGTCCGCGGTGTAGCGGACGTCGAGCGATTCGAGGTTTCTCAACGCCATGGCACCCCCCAGCCGCGACCATCACTGCTTGTGAGGCCACCAGCCTACGCCCGATGAGCGGGCGAATAATTGCGTTCGGGTGCGCTATTCGCCAGAATTTAGGACATTCATCCTAAATTGGTGCAGTGCAGTAGGATGCGTGAACAAACCAAGCTCGACAAATTCGATCTGCGCATCCTGCGCGAACTGCAGTTGCGTGCCGATCTCTCCGTGGCAGAACTCGGTGAGCGTATCGGCCTGTCGCACACGCCGTGCTGGCGGCGCATCCGCCGCCTCGAAGAGGCCGGCGTCATCCGCGAGCGGGTGACGCTTCTCGACCCCAAGCTGCTCAATCTCGACGTGAACGTGTTCGCCCAGGTCACGCTCACCCGACATGACGAGGAAACACTGGAGCGATTCGAGGAAGCGGTGCAGGACGTCGCCGAGGTCGTGGAATGTCACACGCTCAGCGGCGATCGGGATTTTCTGCTGCGCATCGTGGTGGGCGACGTCAGCGATTACGAACGCCTGCTCAAGAAGCATCTCGTGCATCTGCCGGGCGTGGCCTCGGTCAGTTCGACCTTCGCGCTCAAGCAGGTGAAGTACACGACGGTGCTGCCCGTCTAGCCCGCAGCCCGCGAGTCTGTCTAGTCGCTCCGGCTACGCAGCCCGTAGCGCGACAGAAACAGCGCCCCTATCAGCGAAAGGATCGCGGCGCCGAACACCACCGTGACCATCGGCCATGGCGTGTCGTTCTGCAGCATGCCGACCACCTGGATGATCACCGCGCCGGCCGCCTGCTGCATGAAACCGATCATGCTCGAGGCCGTACCGGTGGCTTCGGGTACCGCCGAGACCGCGCCGGTCTGGGTGCTGGGCACCGCAATGCCGTTGGCGATCGTGATCAGCGCCATCGGAATGAAGAACGCGGCGGGCACCCACAGACCGCTCGCTGTGAAGATCACCGGCAGGGTCGCGAACGTTACCGCCAGGACTGCCCCGAGCATGATCAGCCTGTCGATCCCCAGCCGCGCCGCCATCCGCGCCGAGATGTAGCTGCCGAGGATGTATCCACCGGCAGGCAACAGAAAATACAGCCCGTATTCCGTGGCAGGGCGCCCGAGCACATCGACCATGAAATACGGTGCACCCGCCATGAAGCCGTAGAACATGCCGATGATCAGCATCCCCTGGATGGCATAGGGGTAGAAGCTGCG
>CAYLNP010000014.1:24937-25913 GCA_964384925.1 uncultured Woeseiaceae bacterium | reverse complement strand
GACGAACAGGCGCGGGTCCGGCCGATGCCTGCGCGCATCGATGCTGGCCACGGGTTTGACGCCCGCGGATCTGGCCAGCGCCTCGAACTCGACCAACTCGTCGGCGCAAACCGCATGGCCAATGCCTACATTGACCAGGATGGCACGAACCTTGGGAGGGACCTGCTCAGCCAAACGGAACTCCCGGCCCGGCGCGGCTCATGTGCCCTCGCCCGGGACCTGCGACTCGGCATCCTCGCCACCCGGTGGCGGCAGACGCACGTTTCGCGAAGGCACTACCGTGGAGATCGCATGCTTGTAGACCATCTGGCTGACGCTGTTCTTCAGCAGCACGACGAACTGATCGAACGAGTCGATCTGCCCCTGGAGCTTGATGCCATTCACGAGGTAGATCGAGACGGGCACCTTCTCCTTGCGCAGCGTGTTCAGGAACGGGTCTTGTAGTGACTGCCCTTTGGCCATGCGGATTCTCCGTTGATTGCAGGGTAATGCCTGCATTGTTGATTTTATTCACGTGCTCATCGTCGTCTTGCCGCCTCGGCCTGCCGAGGCGGATATTCTACCATGCCCGTTCGCGCCTACCGGCCGATCCTCGCGGCCTGGATGGCCGCCAGCACAGGCGGCAACGGGTCGGCAACGAACGGGTCCAGAACCATCTCCAGCGGCTCCGCGCGCAACCACGTCAATTGCCGCTTCGCCAGTTGACGGGTCGCCGCGAGCGCCTGCGCGCAGGCCTGTTCAATGGTCACCTCGCCGGCCAGATAAGCGCACAGCTGCCGGTAGCCCACTGCCCGCAACGCCGAGGCCTGCGGCCCTCCAGGAGACCTGCAAAAAAGCCCTTCGACCTCCTCGAGCAGGCCCTGTTCCATCATCTGCGAGAATCTGGCCGAAATTCTTGCCGCCAGCGCCTTGCGATCCCGCGGGACGAGCCCCACCCGCAGGAAGCGCCAGCCCGCTGGCGCGCCGGCGCCCGCCT
>CAYLNP010000014.1:0-24927 GCA_964384925.1 uncultured Woeseiaceae bacterium | reverse complement strand
GCTGCTGCGGCAGGGTGGCGTTCTCGACGGCCAAGGCGGGCGTGGTCGGGGCGATCGAGACCGCTGCGCCGGTCGAGCGCTGGCGCCCGCCTGCGCCTGCAGTGTGCTCAATGGCTGACCCGTCAGCATGAAGACTTCCAATGCCCGTTGTATTCGCTGGGCGTCGCGGCTTTGGATTCTTCGCGCCGACACCGGATCGTGTTCGGCCAGCTGCCGGTGCAATGCCGGCCATCCGACACTCGCGGCCTGCGCGTCGAGCCGTGCCCGCAGTGCCTCGTCGCGTCCGGGCAGCGGGCTCAATCCGTGCAGCAGTGCGCGGAAATACAGCAATGTACGTCCCGCCAGCAGCGGCAGATGATCACGCGCGGCGATCTGCTCCATCGCCGCCAGGGCCTCGTCGCGAAAGCGTGCGGCACTGTAATTTTCGACCGGATCCGCGACATCGATCAGGTGGTGGGGCACACGTGCGCGCTCGGCGCTTGTCGGCTTGGCGGTGCCGATGTCCATACCGCGGTAGACCAGCGCGGAATCCACGCTGATGATCTCGGCCGGGGTGTGCTGGGCCAAGGCCATCGCGAGCTGCGTTTTGCCGCTGGCCGTGGGCCCCATGATGCACACGGCCAGCCGCTGGATGTCCGTCATGGTCGTCTATCGGCCACGCATGAACAGACCGTCGAGCTGACGCAGCGCTATCACCGTCCACGTCGGGCGCCCATGATTGCACTGGTCGGCCCGCTCGGTGGTCTCCATATCGCGCAGCAGCGCGTTCATCTCCTCGCGGCTGAGCTGACGGTTGGCGCGAACGCTGCCATGGCAGGCCATCGTCGAGAGCAGCTCGTGCTGCGCAGCTTCCATGCGTGCGCTGTGCCCCAACTCGGCGAGGTCGGCCAGCACGTCGCGCAACAGGGCGGCACCGTCACATCCGCCGAGCATGGCCGGCACGGCGCGCAGGACCACGCGCTCGGGACCCACGCGATCGACTTCCAGGCCCATGGCCCGCAGCTCGTCGGCATACTCCACGGCAAGCTCGGCCTGCGCACTGGACACCGCCAGTGTCTCGGGGACGAGCAACGGCTGCAGCTGCACCGCGCCTGTCGCCAGTGCCTGCTTGAGGCGTTCATAGGTGATGCGCTCGTGGGCGGCATGCATGTCAACCACCACCAGACCCTCGGCATTCTGCGCGAGGATATAGATACCGTGCAGCTGGGCGACGGCGTAGCCGAGGGGCGGCAACTCACTGTTCCGGGGCGCTGCATCTGCCACTGCCTCGGCCACGCGGCGGGCTTCCACACCCGACATCGCCTGCTCCAGGCCCCACGGGGCCGCACCGCCGGAGCCTGCGCGTCCGGCCAAAGCGCCACCCAGCGACAGGCCAGGCTGGCCGGAGGGATAGCCGCCCGGACCAGTGATGGCGGCCGGCGCGCGCGAACTGGCCGGATCGCCGATGCTCATGGCCGCGCCTGCGCCGGTGCCCGGTCGCATGGCCGCCAGCGCCTGTTCGACGCTGCGGAACACGAAATCATGGGCGCGACGGCCATCGCGGAAACGCACCTCGTACTTTGCGGGATGCGCGTTCACATCCACTCGCGCCGGGTCCATGTCCAGAAACAGCACGAAGGCCGGCTGGCGGCCGTGGTAGAGCACATCGCGATACCCGTGGCGGACCGCATGGGAAATCAGCCGGTCCTTCAACGCGCGTCCATTGAGATAAAAGTACTGGAGATCGGCCTGCGCGCGCGAAAACGTCGGCTGTGCGATCCAGCCCCACAGCCGCATGCCGTCGGTTTCCCGCTCGACATACAGGCTGTGATCGACGAACTCCTCGCCGCACACGGCAGCGATGCGGCGCAGGCGCCGTTCGTCAGCGGGTGCGGCGGGCAGGCTGAGCACCGCGCGCCTGTTGTGGGCAAGGGTGACAGCGGTGTCGAACCGTCCCAGGGCGATGCGCCGGACGATGGCGTCGACGTGGCTGAACTCGGTGCGGTCGGTGCGCAGAAATCGCCTGCGTGCCGGCGTGTTGTAGAACAGGTCGCGCACCTCGACGCACGTGCCAGGGGGCTGCGACGAGGGCATCGGCTGGCCGAGCACACCGCCTTCGACTTCGAGCGTATGCGCCTGGTGCGTATCGGCGGTACGCGAGGTCAGCACCAGCCGCGACACCGACGCGATCGACGGCAGCGCCTCGCCGCGAAAGCCAAGCGAGACCACATGCTCAAGGTCCTCGAGAGAGCCGATCTTGCTTGTCGCATGCCGATCCAGGGCCAGAGCGAGTTCTCCCTCGGCAATGCCGGCGCCGTCGTCGCGCACACGGATCAACGCGCAGCCACCCTGCTCGACCTCGACGTCGATGCGCCGGGCGCCGGCGTCGAACGCATTTTCCAGCAGTTCCTTGACCACGGAGGCAGGCCGTTCGACGACCTCGCCCGCGGCAATCTGATCGATGAGTTGAGGCGGCAGGCGGCGGATGGGCATCCGCGCATTGTTTCAGAAGCGCGGCAGGCCGAAAAGCGCGAAGTCAGCCCCCGGAGGTGCCCGGGATCGACAGCACCTGTCCCACGCGGATGCGGTCACCGTTGATATTGTTGTGATTGCGCAGCTCCGCCACCGGCACATTGTGGCGACTGGCTATCGCGCTGAGCGTGTCGCCTCTCGCCACGACATAGCGTGCCGGCGCGCTCAGACCCTCTCTGCGCATGCGCGCAATGTAGGTATCCGGAGGGGGATTGTCGTGAAAGTAGTTGCGGATACCCACCAGCATTGCATCGGCGAGACGCTGCTGATGGGCGCGATCGGACAGACCGCGCTCCTCTGCAGGATTGGAAATATAGGCAGTCTCCACCAGCAGCGAGGGAATGTCGGGTGACTTCAGTACCACGAACGGCGCGCGCTGCACCTGGTCGCGGCGCATGCGCGTGACGTGACCCATCTGCCGGATCATGCTCTGCCCGACAGCCGCACCCACGGACAGCGACGCACTCTGCGAGAGATCCAGCAGCACCGATGCAAGCATGTCGTCCTTGTCGGCCAGCGTCACCCCACCGATCAGGTCAGAGGCGTTTTCCCGCTCGGCCACGCGACGCGCCACCTCATCGCTGGCGCCGCGCTGGGAGAGCACATACACCGTGGCACCGCGCGCAGACTGGTTGTGGTAGGCATCCGCGTGGATCGACACGAACAGGTCCGCCTGATGCGCGCGCGCGCGCTCGATGCGCCCGCGCAGCGGGATGAAGTAATCCCCATCCCGGATCAGAACCGCGCGCATGCCGGCTTCGGCGTCAACCCGGCGGGCGAGTTCCCGTCCGATCGCCAGTACCACATCTTTTTCGCGTGTGCCGCCACGACCGATCGCGCCGGGATCCTCACCGCCGTGGCCGGGGTCGATGGCGATGACCAGGTCGCGGCCGCGGCCCTGCGGCGCGGGCAGGCGCTTTGCCGGCCGCGCGACCTCTCCCCGGGGCGCGAGATCGATGACCAGACGGTGGCCGTATGTCTCGTTGGGCGCCAGCAGGAAGCTGCGCGGCTGCACCGAGCTTGCCAGATCCAGGACAACGCGCAAGGCACCATCGGGCTGCCGCGCGCTGCGCAGCGCGCGCACGCTGCCGCTGGGCTGGGGCAGCGAACCAGACAGCGCCGCACCGCGGATATCCACGACCACGCGGTCCGGTGACTGCAGCGTAAACAGGGAATGTTCGGCGGGGCGAGACAGATCGAGGACGACGCGGGTACCTTCCGGACCGGCCCACAGGCGCACATTGCGCACCTCGGTGGCGGCGGCGGCCGTCGAGCACATGCCCAGCAGCAGGGCCAATAGCAGCATTCGAGCCATCAGGAAATCGCGTCCCGCATCCAGGGCAATGCGGGGCATAGTCTCAGCGATTCGACATCACGTCAAGATTATTCGTTTAATAATTATGAGGATATGGACAGGTTCTCATGTCTTGATGGAAGCCTCGGAAGTCAGTCTCTCAAGCCACTCGGCGGCCCCGGAAAGATGCATCACGCGCCCGGGCTCCGCGACCTCTATCTCGATTCGCAGGTCGGCGTGCATGAGCAGTGCGGGCGCGCGTTCGGGCCATTCGATCAGCGACAGACCGGGTGTGTCGATCCAGTCGCTGATGCCAAGGAACATCAGCTCGGCCTCCTCGGCAAGCCGGTAGAGATCCAGGTGATGCACCCGAAGCTTGCCTACGAGATAGGGCTCCACGAGCGTATAGGTCGGGCTCGGCACGCGTGCATCGTGGCCCAGGCCGCGCAGGAGACCGCGGGCCAAGGTCGTCTTGCCCGCGCCCAGCGGACCGCGCAGGGTCACCAGCACGGGTCGCTCGCACGCCGCAGGCTTGAGCGCACGACCGATGGCCGCACCGATGGCAGTCATTTCCTCGGCATCGACCGGACGCAGCGTCAGGGATTCACGCACTCACGCAACCTCATCAACAGATCGCCGGCGAGCAGGCCGCGTTCGCCCTCGGCAGCCGCGGCATCGCCGGCAAGCCCATGCACCAGTACACCGGCGCGCGCCGCCGTCCATCCACACCCCAGCTGTGCTGCCAGGCCGGCAATCGCCCCCGTGAGCACATCCCCGGTGCCGGCGCTCGCCATCCCGGGATTCCCCCTGTCGCAGAGCCACGCACCCTCGCCCGCCCGGGCAACCAGTGTGCCGGCACCCTTGAGCACGACAATGCCGCCGTAGCGCGCGAGCAGTGCCTGCACGGCGGCGGGACGATCGGCCTGCACCGAAGCCGTATCGATCCCGAGCAGCCTGGCAGCCTCGCCCGGATGAGGGGTGAGCACGCGGATGCCGGCAGCGGCCTGAGGCTGTTCGGCGAGCAGGTTCAGGCCGTCGGCATCGATGATCAGGGGGCCGGCGTGGCGTGCGGCGTGGTGCCAGACGGCTCGCGCCCAGTCGCCTTGGCCGAGTCCCGGTCCCAACGCGACGACATCGGCATCGGCGAGCAGTCCGGTGAGCAGCGCAAGCCCTGCGTCGTCGGCATGGAGTCCGTGACAGATGATCTCGGGGCGTGCCGACACGACCGCAGCCATATGCGCCGGCAGGGTGACCACAGTGACCAGGCCAGCGCCGACTCTCAGCGCGGCTTCGGCAGCCAGCCGAACCGCCCCTGGCATGCCGGGGCCACCGCCGATCACCAGCACACGACCGTGACTGCCCTTGTGGGCATCGCGTCTGCGCTCGGGCAGCCAGGAACGCAGATCATCGGGGACCAGTCGTCGCATGGACGGCTCGATGGCTGCGCCTGCGGCGGCCACGCCAAGATCATCGAACACCAGCTCGCCGACATGCGCCGGCCCGGCACCCGTGAACAGTCCCTGCTTGAGTCCGACGAAACTCACCGTGACGGTAGCGCGCGCCGCGACACCCAGCACGGCCCCGGTGTCCGCGGACAGACCGGTGGGAATATCCAGCGCCAACACTGGGGCGGAGCTTTCGTTGATCTGACGCACGGCCTGGGCCATTACCCCGTCGAGCGCACGATCCAGCCCGGTGCCGAGCAGAGCATCGACATTCACATCGATATCGTCCGCGCCCGCGGCGTCACGGGTGAGGCGCTCTCCACCGGCGGCACACCAGTCGCGCCAGGCCTTGGCGGCATCGCCGCCGAGCTGCTCTGGCGCTGTGAGCGCGACGACTTCCACACTCAATCCGGCGGTCTGTGCCAGGCGCGCGAACACATAACCGTCACCGGCATTGTTGCCTGCCCCGCACCACACGCGCAGACGACGCGCGGCTGGAAAATACCGGCGAAGCGCTGCGAGCGCCGCATCCGCGGCACGATTCATCAACACGTAGCCTTCGATGTTGTCCACGTCCATGGCGTGACGATCCAGCGCGCGCACCTGCGCTGCGGTGTACAGGGCTGTCGGCAGGGCAGGCATAATCCCGCAAGTATACTCACCTGCCTGGAGTCGCGACCGCGTGAGCGCAGACACCCGTGACCCGCTGCCCGACGCCGCTGAACTGGTGGAGGAGATTCGCGCTGCCGGGCGTGCCCTTGGCTTCAGTGCCATCGGCATCACCGGGATCGACCTTGCCGATGACGAGGCTCGACTGCAGCGCTGGCTGGCGCTGGGGCGTCATGGCGAGATGCACTGGATGCAGCGCCATGGCACGCGCCGCTCCCGCCCTGAAGAGCTGATCCCCGGAACTGTGTGCGTGATCGCCGCGCGCATGGACTACTGGCCGGACGCCACGCAGGATGCCTGGAGCGTGCTGGACGATGGGGCACTGGGCTATGTCTCGCGCTACGCATTGGGCCGCGATTACCACAAGCTGATGCGCCGACGTCTGCAGCAGCTCGCCGATCGCATCGGCGAGCGAATCGGTGAGTTCGGATACCGCGTATTCGTCGACTCCGCGCCAGTGCTGGAGAAGCCGCTGGCGCGTAATGCCGGACTGGGCTGGATCGGCAAGCACACCAACCTGCTGGATCGCTCGGCTGGATCCTATTTCTTCCTCGGAGAAATCTACACCGACCTGCCATTGCCTGCCGACGCGCCGGCCACCGCGCACTGCGGCAGCTGCCGGGCGTGTATCGACGCATGCCCCACTGCGGCGATCGTCGCGCCCTACGAACTCGATGCGCGACGCTGCATTTCCTACCTGACGATCGAACATCCGGGTGCCATTCCCGAAGCGTTGCGTGTGCCGATGGGCAACCGCATCTACGGTTGTGACGACTGTCAGCTCGTTTGTCCCTGGAACCGCTACGCGCGCATCACCGGCGAGGAGGATTTCACACCCCGACACCGGCTGGATGGCGAGGCACTTACGGAGCTGTTCAGCTGGGACGAGAGTACGTGGCTTGCGCGCACACGCGGCAGCGCGATCCGGCGCATCGGCCATGTCCGCTGGCTGCGCAACATCGCCGTGGCGCTGGGCAACGCACCTCGCTCCGCGGCTGTGATCGCTGCCTTGCGCGCGCGCCTGGCGCACCCTGACCCGCTTGTCGTAGAGCATGTAGAGTGGGCGCTGTCCCGTCATCAACCCGGAGCTGCCGATGCCTGATCTGCCTGATAGCCCCTATCGCGTGCCCTTCGATGGCAGCTTCCGAATCGACGGCGCATCCAGCGCGCCGCCCGAGGATGCCGAGCGCAAGCGGGATCTGAAGCAGCGACTGACAGATGCGGTCAGTGAACTCGATCGGCTGCAGGCCACAATGTTCGCGCAGGACCGCTATGCGTTGCTGCTGGTGTTTCAGGCCATGGACGCCGCCGGCAAGGATGGCACGATTCGCGCCGTACTGACCGGCGTGAATCCTGCAGGCTGTCAGGTGTATTCCTTCAAGCAGCCCTCGAGCCTGGAACTCGATCATGATTTCCTGTGGCGAAGCGTCTGCGCGCTGCCCGAGCGCGGCCGCATCGGTGTGTTCAATCGCAGCTACTATGAAGAGGTGCTGGTGGTGCGCGTCAATCCCGAGCTGCTGGCCGCCCAGCGCCTCCCGCATATACCGGAAGGCAACGCGCTGTGGTCACAGCGACTGGAATCCATTCGCGACCATGAACGCCACCTCGCCCGCAACGGTACCGTCGTGCTGAAGTTCTTTCTCCACGTATCGCGCGAAGAGCAGCGTCAGCGCTTCCTGAGCCGTCTGAAGGAAGATCACAAGCAGTGGAAATTTTCCGCGGCCGATCTGCGCGAGCGCGTGAACTGGGACGACTACATGCATGCCTACGAAGAGGCGCTCAATGAAACCTCGCGCGAGTGGGCGCCGTGGTACGCGATCCCGGCCGACGACAAGCATTTCATGCGCACGACGGTGGCCGAGATCATCGTGGCGCATCTGCGCAAGCTGGACATCAATTACCCTGAAATCGCCGAGACCGACCGCCGTCGGATTGCCGAGCTGCAGGGGCTGCTGACCTGAGAGCCTGTTCCGCGAGGGCTGCGACGCCCGGTAAGCCCTCAGGCCGCCTGGGAGGGGATGGTGTTCGCGCTGCCCTTCACGTGATTGTCGTCACCCAGATAGATCAGCACCGGCTTGTGCACCGCGGCTTCCTGCGCGTCGTACACGCCGTAGGCACAGATGATGACGATATCGCCAGGGCGTGCCTTGTGGGCCGCGGCGCCGTTCACGGAAATCGTGCGTGATGCGCGCTCGGCACGGATCGCGTACGTGGTGAAACGCTCGCCGTTGGTGACGTTGTAGATCTGGATCTGCTCATACTCACGAATGCCCGAGGCGTCCAGCAGATTCTCGTCGATCGCGCACGAACCCTCGTAGTCAAGCTGGGCATGCGTGACGCGCGCCCGATGCAGCTTGGCTTTAAGCAAGGTCGAAAACATCAACCACACTCCTCCGGCCATCCTTCGCCGGTTTCAGTCACCGCCCGAACCGTTTCGGGCCATGTTTTCCAGCAACCCGACATTCTATCAGGGGATGAGCAGATTATCGATCAGTCGCGCCCGCCCCAGACGTGCTGCGGCCAGGGCGATCAGCGGCCGGTGGCCGGGCGGCACCTCCGCCAGCGTGGCCGCGTCGCGCAGTTCGACGTATTCTGGAATCATGCCCGCCGCCTCGATCGACTGCTGGGCGGATGCACACAGGTCCTCGCCCCGGCTTTCATGGTCGGCCGAAGCCGCCCCGGCGGCCAACGCCTGAAGCGCCGCATATAGCGCGGGTGCGCGCGCGCGCTCCTCAGGGGTGAGGTACTGGTTGCGGGAGGAGCGCGCCAGGCCGTCGGGCTCCCGGCTGGTCGGCGCAGCCAGGATCTCGATGGGCAGGTTCAGATCGCCCACCAGCCGGCGGATTATCAGCTGTTGCTGGTAATCCTTCTGCCCGAACACCGCGACCTGGGGCATCACTACATTCAACAGCCGCAAGACCACGGAGGCCACACCGTTGAAGTGACCGGGTCGCACCGCGCCACAGAGGATGTCGGCCAGGCCCGGCACCCGGATCTCGGTGGCCTGCGCCAGGCCAAGCGGATAGAGTTCATCGACCCCCGGTGCAAACAGCGCGTGCACGCCTTCAGCCTGCAGAAGTTCCGAATCACGCGACAGGGTGCGCGGGTAGCTGTCGAAATCCTCGCCGGGTCCGAACTGGGTGGGATTGACGAATACGCTGCACACCACGCGGTCGGCGTGTGCCTGCGCCAGACGCACCAGTTCGAGATGACCCTGATGCAGATTTCCCATGGTCGGCACCAGTGCCACGCGCGCGCCTTCGGCCCGCAGGCAGGCAAGCTCGTCGCGCAGGTCGGCGACACGGGTGGTATGCAGCATGCGCAAGGGTCTCCGGCGAGCGGCCAGCGTTTCTTAGGAAAAGCAGTGTTCAGGCGCCGGGTAGCTGCGGTCCTTGACCGCTTCGACATAGGCGCGGATTGCGCGCGAAGGCGCGCCGGCAGGCTCCATGAAATTGCGCACGAAGCGCGGCTTGCGCCCCTGGGTGATATCCAGGATGTCGTAGAGCACGAGAATCTGCCCGTTGACATCCGGGCCGGCACCGATGCCGATCACCGGCACCTCCAATGCCCGCGTGATCGCCGCGCCCACATCATTGGGGACGCACTCGAGCAGCACCAGATCGGCGCCTGCCGCCTGCAGCGCGCGCGCGTCGTCGAGCATGCGATCCGCCGCGCTGCGTTCGCGACCCTGCACGCGAAAACCGCCGATCTTGTGAACCGACTGGGGCTTGAGCCCGAGGTGTGCGCATACCGGGATGTCGTGGCGCGCCAGGTGTTCCACCACACTGACCTGGCCGGCGCCGCCCTCGAGTTTGACCATCATCGCCCCACCCTCCTGCATGAGGCGCACGGCATTGCCGAGCGCCTGTTCGGGCGTGGTGTAACTCATGAACGGCATATCGGCGACCAGGAACGCACGGCGAAGCCTTCGGGCGACGTGCCGGCAATGGTAGATGATGTCCTCTACAGTCACCGGCACCGTGGTGTCGTGGCCCTGAATGACCATGCCCAGGGAATCACCAACCAGGATCAGATCCGTCCCGGCGCCATCCACCAGCATCGCGAAGCTTGCGTCGTACGCCGTCAGACAGGCGATGGGCTCACGATCGGCCTTCATCCGGCGCAGCGTCGCCACGTTCACCGGCGGCGAGTCCATTTCGCGCTGCTGCAACTGGGTATACATGGATGTCGTCCTCTGGATCAGGTGCCCAGATTGGCCACCGGATTGAAGAAGTGTCGGCCGTGGCGCACCCGCTCAATGGCCTGGAACAACTGCTCATAATCGTGTTCATTGTTGACCGGGTCAATGTTGGCGGTGTTGACGATCAGCAGTGGCGCGGCATCGTAGTCATGGAAGAAGCTCGCGTAGGCCTGGGCGAGGCGTTCCAGATAAGCCCGGCTCACCGTCTGCTCGTAGCTGATGCCCCGGCGAGCGATACGCTCGATCAGGACATCGGTAGGTGCCTGCAGGTAGACGACCAGATCGGGTACCGGCAGCTCGGGTTGCAGGTTCTGCCAGACCTGCTCATAGAGCGCGAGCTCATCTCGATCCAGATTGAGCTGAGCAAACAGCCGGTCTTTCTCCATCAGAAAATCTGCGACCCTCACGGGCGAGAACATGTCGGCCTGGCGAAGCTGCTCGAGCTGGCGCACGCGCTGGAACAGGAAGAAAAGCTGCACAGGCAGCGCCGTTTCACGCGGATTGGCATAGAAGCGGGCAAGAAATGGATTCTCCTGCGGCTGTTCCAGCAACAGGTCGCTGCCGTAGCTTCGCGCCAGCCGGCGGGCCAGGCTGGTCTTGCCGACCCCGATCGGTCCCTCGACGACGACATACCGGCTGCCTGAACTCAGCATACGGGCGCCACCTCGACGACCTTGGGTTCTGGCGCATCCAGCCCGGCGAGAAGCGCTGCGACGCGGCCCAGACCGGGCAGGTCCAGTGTCGGGGCAATGTCGGCGAGCGGCCGCAGCACGAAAATGCGCTCCCCGGCCCCGCCATGGGGAATGGTGAGCCCTGGCGTGTCCATGCGCACACGCCCCAGAGCGATGATGTCCAGATCGATGACGCGCGGTCCCCAGCGCGGCGCATCCGGCGGGCGTCCGCGCTTGCGCTCGATGGCCTTCAGAGCAGCGAGCAGAGGTACCGGACTGAGCTGCGTCAGCAGGCCGGCCACGGCGTTGACGAACTCCGGCTGATCTTTCGGACCCATCGGCGAAGTGGCATAGAGGCGCGACGTGACTACGAGCCGCGTCTGCGGCAGTCGCGACAGCTCAGACAGGGCAGCCATGACCTGAGCAGCCGGGTGGTCGAGGTTGCTGCCCAGGCCGATGTAGGCCGGCTGCCAGGGCCTTGCGCCGGCAGCCGGCGTCAGGCTCAATCCGGCGCGCTCCGACGGGGGCCACGACGCCTCCTGCCAGCGGGCTTCTCGGAGGCGCGCCGCATGCCGAGCTCGCGGCGCTGCGCATCGGGATCCATCTCCTGGAGCGCCGTCCACCAGCCGACCAGCTCCGGATCGACCTCGCCGCACTCGGCGCGCAGCGCGAGGAAATCATAGGCCGCGCGAAAACGCTTGTGCTCGAGCAGGCGGCGGGCACGTGCACCGCGACGCTGGCTGAAGCGCGGCTGCAGCGCGAGCATTTCACGCAGCGGCCCCGAAAACCTGCGTGGAATGGTGATGCGCTCGAGCTGTTCGAGCACCACCTCGGTGGCACCATCGGCCAGCGCATCGACATCCGAACCGCCCTCCTCCAGCAGCAAGGCCGCGCGTTCCCGGATCGGGCCCCACAACAGCACGGCCAGCACGAACGTGGGGGTGACCGGCCGGTCTTCGGCGACCCGCCTGTCGGTGCTCTCAAGCGCCAGCCCGATCAGCTTCTCCAGCGCCTCGCCGTGTGGACCGGCCAGCGAGGCCTGGGTATGCGGGAACAGCTCGCCAAATAGTCCGTACTGACGCAACAGCTCGTAACACCGCAGGCCATGACCGGCCTGGAACATCTTGAGCAGCTCGTCGAACAGCCGCGCGGGCGGCACCTCCCGCAGCAGCGGGGCCAGTGCGGCAATAGGCGCTGCCGTCGAGGGCGCCATGGAAAAACCCAGTTTGGCCGCGAACCGCACGGCGCGCAGCATGCGCACCGGATCTTCGCGGTAGCGCGTCTCCGGATCGCCGATGAGCCGCAGCACACGGTCATGCACATCCTGAAAACCGCCAGCGTAATCCCAGATGGAGAAATCCGCGATGTTGTAATACAGCGCATTGGCTGTGAAATCGCGCCGCCAGACATCCTCGTCGATCTCGCCGTAGACGTTGTCGCGCAGGATGCGTCCGCCCTCGTCATGAGAGCGGTCATGATGAGCCTCGGGTGCGTCGCCGTTGGCGCGAAAGGTTGCCACCTCGATAATCTCGCGGCCGAATCGCACATGCGCCAGCCGGAAACGCCTGCCGATCAGGCGGGCGTTGCGGAACAGTTCATTGACCTGCTCCGGATGGGCATTGGTCGCGATGTCGAAATCCTTCGGCAGGATGCCCAGCAGAAGGTCGCGCACGCTGCCGCCGACCAGGAAGGCCTGAAAGCCGGCCTCGTTGAGGCGGTAGAGCACCTTCAGTGCGTTGCGCGAGATGTTGGCCCGGGAAATGGTGTGATCGCCGCGGGAGATGATCGCCGGCGCGCCATGCCCGCCGGCCTGGGCGGTATTCAAGTTTTACCGACTCCGCTTGTACAGGGAACAAAGCTGACTATAATACCAGCCCGCGCTGGTGACGGCGCAGGCATTGTGCTCCCTTCGTCTAGCGGTCCAGGACGCTGCCCTCTCAAGGCGGAAACACGAGTTCGAGTCTCGTAGGGAGCGCCACTTCCCGCAAGCTCATTGACTGCCCGGGCGTGCCATCCGCGGGCGCCTGATATGCTCGGCTCCTACGCTGTGTGCACAAGACATCCGGGCGCGTATGGCCAGCATCACCTTCAGCAACACCCTGCTCCTGGTCGGAGCGATCCTTGTGCTCATCGGGGTGTTCTCCAGCCTCGTCGCGCAGCGCTTTGGCGCGCCCCTGCTGCTGGTGTTCCTGGTCATCGGCATGCTGGCCGGTCAGGACGGCCTGCTCGGCGTGAGCTTCGACGACTACCAGCTCACCTACATGATCGGCTCGCTGGCGCTGGCGATCATCCTGTTCGATGGGGGCCTGCGGGCGCGCTTCTCACGCATGCGCGGGGCAATGGTACCGGCCGCGCTGCTGTCTACGGTCGGCGTGATGGTCACCGCGGGCATCACTGCCGTGGGTGCCTGGGTGCTGCTGCCACTGAACTGGCCCGAGGCTCTGCTGGTCGGCGCCATTGTCGGCTCGACAGATGCGGCCGCCGTGTTCTTCCTGCTGCGTGCTGGCGGCATCCAGCTGCGCCCGCGTGTCGCCGCCACACTCGAGGTGGAATCAGGCACCAACGATCCGGTCGCGGTGTTCCTCACGCTGGTACTGGTGGAAATTCTGCTGGCCCCGGGCGAGCGCTTTGGTGCCGCGGTGCTGGTAATGCTCGCACAGCAGGCCATCCTGGGGACTCTGCTCGGTGTGGCGGGCGGCTATTTCGGCGTCTGGCTGCTTAACAGGATGTCGCTGCCCGGCGGACTGCACTCACTGTTCGTTGTTTCCGGTGCGGTGTTCGTCTTCGCGCTTGCCAGCGTCACTGGGGGCAGTGGTTTCCTGGCGGTCTATCTCGCCGGCCTGGTGATGGGCAACAGGCCGGTGCGCGCGATGCCCAGCATCGTGAGCTTTCACGACACGGCCACCTGGCTGGCGCAGATCATCATGTTCCTGGTCCTCGGACTGCTGGTGACGCCCTCGGAGCTGATCCGCTACCTGGTGCCGGCCATCGCAGTGGCAGCGGTGCTGATCCTGATTGCCCGTCCGCTGGCCGTATGGCTGTGCCTGGCGCCGTTCGGGTTTCAGCGACGTGACAAGATCTTCATTGCCTGGGTCGGACTTCGTGGCGCTGTGAGCGTCTTCCTCGCCGCCATTCCGATGCTCTCCGGGGTTCCGAACGCTGAAATCTTTTTCAATACAGCCTTCTTCGTCGTGCTGATCTCGCTGCTGGTGCAGGGCTGGAGCATTCGGACTGCAGCGCGACGCCTGCGCGTCACGGTGCCACGAGCCACCGTCCCGGTGCGCCGGCTCGAACTCGATCTGCCTGGCCAGCTCGACTACGAAATGGTCGCCTACCCCATCGTGGAGGATTCCCCGGTACTGCATGGCCGACGCCTGCCGCCATGGGTCAGGACTGTGTTCGTCATCCGCGAGAACGAGATCCTGGACCCCGCCATAGCGGGTCATCTTGTCGCTGGCGACTACGCCTACTTCCTCGCGCCGCCGGGGCGTGTAGAGCGACTCGACCAGGTGTTCGCAGCGCCGGCCGATCAGTCACTGGCGGCAAACCAGTCAGTGACTTTCCGGGGCGACGCCTCGATGGGCGAGCTGGCCGACACCTGGCACCTCGAGATCGATGAAGATGTCCGGTCGCTGACCACCGGCGAATGGCTGGTGCGGTCTTTACCGCGGCCAATCCAGCCCGGCGATCAGGTCATCCTCGATCACGCGTGGCTGGTCGTCAGCGACGTGGAAGGTGAAGACATCACCCGCGCCGATCTCTATTTTCGTGACCCCCTCGACGGATGGTATCCGCAGATCCTGAAAAACCCGCGCCTTGGCCCGACGATCCGGACGCTGCGACGTTGGCTGGACCGGCAGCGCTGAAAGCAGCGCCCCGTTCGTTCCGGCCCAGCCGGCTCGGTCGCAGCCATGCGCAATTGCCGAAGCCCGGTGGTGGACCGCCACGATTGCCTCAAAGGTCCGGGCACGCGATGATGAACGCGACACGATGGGGGGCGGCACCGTGCCGGGCACCAACGATCTGGAGTAATAAGTAATATGGCCAAACCATTGCCGATGCGGACGATTTTCTGCGTAATCGACCCGACCACGCCTGAGCAGCGTGCGCTCAAGCGCGCAGCCCAGATCGCCAGACATGCGAAGGTTGCGCTGCACGTCTACGTGTGTGTCGCCGGACGGGAAAACATCCCGGCCGAAGACCGCAAGGATGCCCGCGCGGCGCAGATCGCCCGGCATGAAGCGTGGCTGCGCGAACTGACTCGCCCGCTTCAGGATGAAGGCCTCCAGGTGACCCTGCAGGTCGACAGCGAAGACGACTGGCGAGCAGCACTTGCGCCGGCGGCCCGCCGTGCCAACGCCGACATGATCGTGAAATCCAGCTACCGACGCACCGCGATCCAGCGTCGTCTGCTCAAGACCTCGGACTGGGAACTGCTCCGCAGCGCCGACTGTCCGGTGCTGTTCGTCAAGACCGACCGCGTCGCACAGGTGGACACGATTCTGGCCGCCGTGAATATCGGCGCCGACGATGCGGACCATCAGGCTCTCAACGACATGGTCATCGACTTCGCAACGGTGGTCGCAAAGAACACCGGTGCCGATCTCCACGCAGTCAACGCCTATTCGGGTTCGATGAGTTTCGTCCACCCGCCGGATCTGGCCAAGCGGGTCGGCATCGAGCGCAACCGTGCGCATGTGGGTGATGCCGCGCCGGAAAAGCTGGTGGCCGAGGTCGCCGGAAAGCTCGGCGCACCCCTGGTGGTGATCGGCTCGCTGGCCCGCAAGGGCATCAGTGGTGCCGTCGTGGGCAATACTGCCGAGCGCATCCTCGATGAACTCGAAACCGACGTGATCATCCTGATTCGCCCACGCTCATGACATCGGCAGAGCGCCGGCGCATCAGGTAGATCGCCAGGCCCACCACCACCGACGTCACGATCGCAACGGCCGCAGCCACGCCCGGATTTTCTCCGTCGGCCAGGGTGTAGGGCAGCTGCAGCTGCCCGTAGTACATCGAGAAGTGCACGACTACGGCGCTGACGGATGCGGCGACGGCTGCGGCGAGTGGCGCGTCCTTGAGGAACATGCCCATCAGAATCGGCATGAACGCCGCCGAGAAGTACGCATACACACCGTTCTGCGCGAAAATCCCTACACTGAGCTTCGGCTCGACGAGCTGCTGCCAAGACAACCAGAACGCAGCCGCGGCCAGCAGCACGATCACGATGCGATTGACGACGATGCTCAGACGAACGTTCCCGGCGTCGAACATGCCCAGCCGCTCGCCCGCGAGCGGACGGATAATGTCGTTCGTCACCGTCGTGGACAGCGACTGGATCAAACCCTCCAGCGTGGACAGGCCCGCTGAGATCAGCCCCATGACGATGAGCAGCCCGATGAGCACCGGAAACTCGCTGACCACATAGGCCGACACGATATTGTCCAGGGGCAGGGCCTGGCCATCGATGGTGAGATCGGGGAATGCCAGGCGCGCATACAGGCCGACGATGACCACTGCGAAGAAAATGAACTGTACCGTGCAGCCGGTTGCCAGATAGCGGTTGACGTCCCGGTCGCTCTTCAACAGCAGCGACTTGGTGAGAATGTGCGGCTGGCACACGATGGCCACGCCTACGATAAGCGCCGCACCAAACACCTCGAAATGGTCGCGGAACAGAAAGCTGTCGGTGTTCGTGGATGCGACGAGCTGCGGATCGATTGCCGCCAGCCGGTCGATGAAGCCGCGAACCCCCTCGCTGAAGTGCTCATAGCCCGAACCTAACAGGATGACGGCGATGACCAGCATCAGCACCGCCTGGATGGTGTTGGTGTAGACCATCGAGTTCGCGCCGCCGAACATCATATAGCCGAACACGAACACGACGATCCCGCTGAGCGCCGCGAGCTCCGAGATATTCAGCGCGGCAGACAGCACTTTGGTCAGCCCCACGCAGATCAGCACTATGAAGGTGATCAGCAGCAGCGAAAGGAAAGCAAAAAAGATGCCGTAGGCCTGGCTGCCGTAGCGGGTCTGCATCCACTGCGCCATCGACAGCGCCTTGACCGTGGTGCCGTGCCGCCGGAAGCCCTTGGTGAGCACGACCAGGGAGGCGAGACTGGCCAGCGGAATCGCCACGGCCATGGCCAGGACGGCACTCAGGCCATAGAGCGCCACGAACCCCGGATTGATGATGAAGGTCGCCGCACTGGTCATCGACGCCGCCAGGGACAGACCTACGGCGTACGGAGAGAACAGCAGGCTGCCCAGCGCATAGTCGTCGAGGTTGCGCGTTCGACGCGCGCCGCGCACGACGAAGAACAGGATGGCGGCCGCGTAGACGGCCACCAGCACCCAGCTTGCCAGCGCCAGCGATGAGGTCGGGAGATCCATTGCTGGAGTATCCGTGATTTTCAACAAACGTTGAAGAAAAATCTTGGCGGTCTCCTGCTCATGCCGGCGCGGCGCACCGCCGCAGCATACTCAGCCGGGACGTCCCCACTGGATGCGCGGTGGCGCCTCCAGCTCCTCGAACACGGCAACACGAAAGCTGCCGGCACCTTCGCGTAGCGGCTTGACCTGATGCTGATACTCTGGCGAATGCCAGAACGCCTTCGCGTGGGCAAGCGAGGCGAATCGCGCCATGACCACAGGTTGATGGTCAGCCCACTCGCCCTCGAACACCTCGACAGGCTTGCCGAAGGCTGTGTAGTAGCCATCGTGCTTTTCGTAGAGTTTGAGCTCCTGCATGGCGCGGGCGTAATCGGCCATCGGCGCGCGATCCTCGAGGTCGGCCAGCACCAGCATGTAGACGGGACGGGATTCAGAGTCTGTCATGGTGTTCACTCCCAGGGGTTGGTCGAAGCTGCATACAATACCCGCTGAGTCGCCAGGACATCGAACCCATGGACGCCCCCGCAACATCTGACAATCCCGCAGCGGCCGGCGTGTTCCGGCGCCTGGCGGCGATCTTCTATGACAGCCTGCTGGTCGCGGCCGTACTGATGTGCGTGACGCTGCTGGCGATGCTGCCGGGTGGGCCGGAGAGTCTCTACCCTACGCCCCTGTGGTATCCCCTGGTGCTGCTGGCGAGCTGGTTCGGGTTTTTCGGCTGGTTCTGGACGCGGTCGGGCGCGACGCTTGGGATGCGCGCCTGGCATCTGCGGCTGGAGCGCGACGATGGCGGCCCGATCGGGTGGCCACTCGCACTCAGGCGGTTTGCGCTGGCCGCAGTGTCGCTGGCACCGCTCGGGCTGGGCCTGCTGTGGCTGCTGATCGACCCGCGGCGGCGGGCGCTGCATGATCGCTGGACAGGCACCCGCGTAGTCGTCGTGCGATCGGCGTCCTGAGCCCAGCACGACGACATGGCCTTTTTTCAGCCGCGCTTTTTCAGCGCGCGCGGGCCAGACCGCCAAGCGCGAGCGCGAGCAGCACCGCCGTGGGTGTCCAGGCCACGACGATCGGATTGATGTCGAAGACCACGGCACCGTTGGCCAGCACCCGACTGACCAGAAAGTAACCCAGACCGATCAGCACTCCCACCATCAGCCGGGCACCGCCGCCGGCGGCGCGCAGCGAGCCGAACACGAACGGCAGGGCCAGCAGAGTCATGACCGCGACTGACGCGATATTGGCCAGCCGGCTCCAGAACGCGACTTCGTACGAGGTTGCATCGAGCCGGTTGGCCTGCAGGTAGGTCACGTACTTGCGCAATCCGCGCGCATCGAGATCCGACGGGCGAACCACCGAGAGGTTGAGCAGATCCTCGGTGAGCATATCGGTGGCAAGCTCGCGGGGTCCGCTGAAGGCATCCACCTGGACCGCGTCAAAGCGCGTTTCGGCATAGCCCGACAACAGCCAGCGGCCCTCGTCCTGCGCGGTCGCCGCGTCGCCCCGGCCCAGCGTCTGCAGACGCTGATCTGCGCCAAGCTCGAAGACGAAGATGCCGGCGCTGCCGGGATCGGCATCGCCCTGACGCATGTTCATGATGATGCGCCCGTCACGCACCCACGCGTTCAGCCCGCCGACAGTGAGATCATCGAACTTGGCCATCGCGCGCATCTGGCGAGCATAGCTGGCCAGTGACGGCGCGAAGTACTCGCCCACGGTGCCCATGAACACCACCAGCAGCGCGCCTGTCATCAGCGTTGCGCGGGCCATCTGAATGCGCGATACGCCCGCTGCCTGCATGGCGATCAGTTCGCTGCGGGCAGCGAGATTGCCCAGCCCCAGCAGGGACCCCAGCAGCGCCGATGCAGGGAGCATCTCGACGGCCAGCCGCGGCAGACGCAGCACTACGTAGAGCAGGGCCTGGGGCATGCCGTAGGCGCCTTCGCCGACGTCGCCGAGCTGTCCGAAGAATTCGATGAACGCCGCCAGGCCCAGCAGGACTGCCAGCACCAGCGTCGTGGTGCCCAGAATGGCGCGAAGAATGTAGCGATCGAGAATGTTCATGCCGCCTGGCCGGCCGTCACGCCGGGAGCCCGCACCGCTCGGCGCAGCACTCCCTGCTCACGCAGCAGCAGAAACAACGCCAGCAGCATCACCAGGCCATGCACCCACCACAGGCCCACCCAGACCGGTAGATCGCCACGCTCCAGCCACAGTCGCCCCGCGGTGAGCAGGTTCGTGTAGACCAGGTAGACCAGGATACCCAGACCCACCCTGCCGAAGCGGCCGGCACGTGGCGGACTGCGTGACAGTGGCACCGCCAGTACCGCCACGACCAGCAGCGTGATCGGCACGCCCATGCGCCAGTGCAGCTCAGCGAGGTTCTCCAGCGAGGGCTCGGCCAGCAGGTCTGAAAGCGCGCGTGCCTCCACGTTCAGCTCACCGCCTGCCGCGGCGACGCCGGGCAGCGGGATGCCGTGTTCCTCGAACTCGATCAGGCGAAAATCCCGGCGACCGGGCACGCCCTCGTAGCGCCGCCCATCGCGCAGCACGAAGCTCTGGCTGACGCCATCGGCACCCATCACCCGCTCGCCGCTGGCCGCGAGCAGGACTTCAATCCTCTCGCCGCGCAGCCGCTGTATGAACAGGTTGCCCAGCACACCCTGATCGGACACCTGCTCGGCATACAGGATCGTGTCCGGATCTCCCAGCGTGATGAAGCGACCCGGCTCCAGCACCCCAAGCGTTGCAGTGCGCTGCAGTTCGACCTCGATTGCCTCGACTTCGCGCACCGCCCACGGGGCAAGTTCGAGCGACAGCCACGCCAGCAGGGCTGCCAGCACGCCAACCATCGGCAGCACGGCGCGATAGATCGTCCCATAACCCACGCCACAGGCCATCATTGCGGCCATCTCGCTGTCGCGGTACAGCCGACCAAGCGCCAGCATCATGCCAAGCAGAAAGGCCACCGGCACCAGGATGGTCAGGTAATTGAGCGTCGTCAGGCCCAGCACCTGCACGACGGCTTCGCGCGGCACGCGATTGGAGGCGGCGTCTCCAAGCACGCGGGCGAACTGGTTGGACAGCAGGATCGCCAGCAGGACAAGCGTGACGACCAGCCATACCTGCAATGTCTCGCGGAAAATGTAACGCCGTAGGATCGTCAAGAAATCAGTCTCTTGGCCGGTCGGATTTCGCGGTCCGTGGCCGATTTGGAGTACACTCACAGGCCTGTCTGATGCCCGGGCACAAACGATAGCACAGGCCATGCGACCGCCGTTGCGGCTGCCGCAAACGGTGAAATGTCTGCCCGTGGCGTCGCCAAGAAGAAGCCTTCGGCCAGGAGCGAGCATGCAGTTCACCACCACCAGCGCGAGCCCCGTTCGCCGCAAGTCGGCCTGTTTGATCGCCGGCGTGTTTGAATACGGCCCCCAGTCGCCAACCACCCGGGAGATCGACGAGGCCACCGGCGGCCTGATCACGCGACTGCTCTCCCAGGGTGACTTCAGCGGCAAGCCCGGCGAGAGTCACATCATCGCTGAACCTCCCGGCCTGGCTGCCGAGCGCCTCGTACTCACCGGCTGCGGACGTCCCGCCGGCTTCAACGCGGCGGCCTATCGAAAGGCGATCGCGACGGGCGCTGCACGCGTCGCGCAGACAGGCAGTGGCGATGCGCTGATCGTGCTGGGTCGCGACGGTGTGGAAGGCCTTGATGCCTATTACCTCGGGCGTCAGTGCGCGGAGACCGCGTCGGCCGCCACCTACCGATACGACGAACTGAAAACACCGACGCACAAACCCCGCACACGCCTGGCGCGAATCGAGCTGGCACTGCCGACGCGTGCTGCCGCGAAGCAGGCCGCCAGCGGCCTGGCAGACGGCGCGGCGGTCGCCAGCGGTGTGCGCTTCGCGCGCGACCTGGCCAACAGGCCGCCGAACATCTGCCACCCCACACACCTGGCCGAGCAGGCGCGAAAGCTCGCTGGCCGTCATGCACAACTCGAGGTCGAGGTGCTGGGCACGGCGCAGATGAAAAAACTCGGCATGGGCGCGTTGCTGTCCGTGGGCATGGGCTCCGAGCAGCCGCCGCGCCTGATCGTGATGAAGTATCGCGGCGCGCCGGCCAAACGGGCACCCATTGCGCTGGTCGGCAAGGCCATCACCTTCGACACCGGTGGCATATCCCTCAAGCCGCCGTCCGGCATGGACGAGATGAAATTCGACATGGGGGGCGGTGCGGCGGTACTGGGCACCATGGCGGCCATCGCTGAGCTGAAGCCGGCGCTGAACGTGGTCGCGATCGTGCCGGCCTGTGAGAACATGCCCAGCGGGCGGGCGAGCCGGCCCGGCGACATCGTCAAGACCATGGCGGGTCACACCGTGGAGATTCTCAATACCGATGCCGAAGGCAGGCTCATTCTCTGCGATGCGATCACCTATGCACGTCGCTTCAAGCCGGAACTCGTGATCGATGCCGCGACGCTTACCGGTGCGTGCGTGATCGCGTTGGGGCACCAGTTCTCGGCGGTGTTCTCGACCGACGATGCCCTGGCCAGGGCGCTGATCGCCGCCGGCGAACGTGTGGGCGATGTAGCCTGGCGCCTGCCGCTCAATGAGGAATACGCCGAATCGCTGAAGAGCAACTTTGCGGATTTCGCAAACGTCGGCGCCCGCGAAGGCGGCGCCTCGATTGCCGCCTCCTACCTTGCCAAGTTCGCCGGAGGCCTCACCTGGGCTCACCTGGATGTCGCCGGTTCCGCCTGGCGCAGTGGCAAGGACAAGGGTGCGACGGGGCGGCCCGTGCAGCTGCTCGCCGAGTTCCTGCTCGCTCGTCAGTAGTGTCTGCGCATGACCCGGATCGATTTTTACATCCTCGCAGATGATGCCGACAACGCTGCGAGTGACATCGTTGCCTGTCGGCTGGCCGGCAAGGCCTTCGGGCTTGGGCACGCCGTGTATCTGCACGCCAGCGATGACGCCCATGCCTCGCGCCTGGACACCTTGCTGTGGACCTTCCAGCAGGGCAGCTTCGTACCGCACATGCGTGCCGCATCGTGGCGATCACCGGGCGAGAATATTCCCGCGCCTGTGCTGCTGGGTCACGACGAACAGCCCCCAGATGACCACTGGGATCTGCTGATCAATACCGCAAGCGACGTGCCCATGTTCTTCAGCCGCTACCAGCGTGTGGCCGAGCTCGTGGGGCCAGGCGAGCAGGCACGCGTGCTCGGGCGCAAACGCTTCCAGTTCTATCGTGATCGCGGCTATGCGCTGCAAACTCACCGGCTCTAGGATCACCTACATGCACCCGCCCATGAAAGAGAACGAATACAGCGACGAGTCTGGCGAGCAGCTGCCCGTGCTCACGGAGATGGTCGACGAACAGGCCACCGTCAGTCACCCCGACAAGGACTACGACACGCTCGTGGCCGAGCTGCAGACAGAGCTGGCCTCGGCCACGATGAATCTGGCCGAAGGTCTGCTGCATGCGGCCTTCCGCGAGATGGAAGCCACGCTCTTCGAGCAGGTCTCCAATCGCCTGCGTCAGGAACTCCCGGAGCTCATCGATCGTACGCTGCGTGAGCATCTGGATTCAGCCGGATCATCCCCTGATGAGTGACGCGCCGACGGCCACCGACGATGCGGCCATGCCGGCCATGGACAAGGCCTACGATCCGGCAGAGATGGAGCAGCGCATCTACGCCATGTGGGAGCGCAGTGGCGAGTTCGCGCCGGGCGATTCGGGCACGCCCTACTGCATCATGATTCCGCCGCCGAACGTCACCGGCACATTGCACATGGGGCATGCCTTTCAGGACACGATCATGGATGCGCTGGTGCGCTACCACCGCATGAAGGGGCACGCGACGCTGTGGCAGCCGGGTACCGACCATGCCGGCATCGCCACCCAGATGGTCGTGGAGCGTCAGCTCGCCGCCGAGGGTTCCACTCGGCATGCGCTGGGCCGGGAGGCGTTCGTCGAGCGTGTGTGGCGCTGGAAGGAGCAGTCCGGGGGCACGATCACCCGTCAGCTTCGACGCCTGGGCGCATCGGTCGACTGGTCGCGCGAGCGCTTCACGATGGACCCGCACATGACCCGGGCAGTCATAGAGGTGTTCGTGCGGCTGCACGACGAGGGCCTGATCTATCGCGGCAAGCGACTGGTCAACTGGGATCCCGTGCTGCACACGGCGATCTCGGATCTCGAAGTGCTGGCCACGGAACAGAGCGGTCACCTCTGGCACTTCCGATATCCGATGGCCGATGGACAGGGTCATCTCGTGGTGGCCACTACGCGCCCGGAAACCATGCTCGGCGACACCGCAGTGGCGGTGCATCCACACGACGAGCGCTTTTCACACCTGGTCGGGCGCCAGATCCGCCTGCCGCTGACCGACCGACTGATTCCGATCATCGCCGACGAATACGTCGACCCGGAGTTCGGCACCGGCTGCGTCAAGATCACTCCGGCACATGACTTCAACGACTATGAGGTCGGCACCCGGCATGACCTGCCGCTGCTCAACATCTTCGACGAAAATGCCTGCATCAACGATCAGGCGCCGGAGGGCTACCGCGGGCTGGATCGTTTCGAGGCGCGCCGCCGCGTGGTCGCCGACCTCGAAGCACTCGGCCTGGTCGAGCGTATCGACGACCATCGCCTGATGGTGCCGCACGGCGACCGCAGCGGCGCAGTCATCGAGCCCTGGCTCACCGACCAGTGGTACGTACGCATCGCGCCGCTGGCGCAACCGGCGATCCGGGCAGTCGAGGACGGGCGTATCCGTTTCGTGCCTGAAAACTGGAACAAGACGTACTTTGAATGGATGCGCAACATCCAGGACTGGTGCATCAGCCGGCAGCTGTGGTGGGGACATCGCATACCGGCATGGTACGACGACACGGGGGCGGTATATGTCGGCCGCTCGGAGGCCGAGGTGCGCGAGCGTTACGCGCTGGGCGATGAGGTCGCCCTGCGTCAGGATGAAGACGTCCTGGACACGTGGTTTTCCTCCGCGCTCTGGCCGTTTTCCACACTCGGCTGGCCGGACGACACCGAGTCGGTGCGGCGCTTCTATCCCGGCAGCGTGCTGGTCACCGGCTTCGACATCATCTTCTTCTGGGTCGCACGGATGATCATGATGGGGCTGAAGTTCATGGATGATGTGCCTTTCCGCGAGGTCTACATCACCGGCCTGATCCGCGATGCCGAAGGCCAGAAGATGTCCAAGTCGAAGGGCAACATTCTCGATCCACTGGATCTGATCGACGGCATCTCGCTCGACGCACTGCTGGACAAGCGCACGAGCGGCCTGATGCAGCCGCAATTGAAACCTGCCATCGAGAAGGCCACACGCCGGCAGTTCCCCGAAGGGATCAGTGCACACGGCACCGACGCCCTGCGCTTCACGCTGGCAGCCCTTGCCTCGCCCTCGCGTGACATCAACTTCGATCTGGGCAGACTCGAGGGCTACCGCAATTTCTGCAACAAGCTCTGGAACGGTTGCCGCTATGCGTTGATGAACCTCGAGGACTACCGTCCGGGCAGCGACGAACCGTCATCCCGGTCACTGGCCGATCGCTGGATTCGAAGCCGGCTCGCCCATACTACGCAGGCGGTGCACGACGCTTTTGCCGGCTATCGCCTCGATCAGGCGGCTCGGGCACTTTACGATTTCACCTGGCATGAGCTGTGCGACTGGTACCTCGAGCTCGCCAAGCCCGTGTTGCAGAAGACCGATGCAT
>CAYLNP010000013.1:0-26635 GCA_964384925.1 uncultured Woeseiaceae bacterium | reverse complement strand
CGTACATTCAGCTTCGACGAGGCGGCCGAGGCGCTGGTCTATCTGGATGCAGCGAGTCATGTGGGGAAGGTTGTGATCACCGACTTCGTCTAGATCTCGCGCTGCGTCCACGCGAGCAGCATCGAAGGCAGCATGGCGGAGCTCAGAAGCGTGCCCCAGAACAGGGCATGCAGATGATTTGCGCCGGGTTGCCACTGGATCTGACGGGCATCGGCGGCCATGTAGAAGGCGATGAGTACCAGGCACAGCACGCCGCAGAGGATCCGATAGGCATACAGGTAGTGCTCGTTGCGCACGGCCTGGATGCGCTCGTCAATGAAGTCGTCTGGCAGGTCTGCCATGCCGCGAACGACCTTTCTGAGCACCCACCAGCATCCGCCTGCGACCCCGAGTGTGGGCAGCAGCAATATGGGGTTGTCGGTCACGCTGGCGATGCAGGTAAAGACGATGGCCAGCACCGAGGCGATGACCAGGACGCGACGCCGGCCCGCACTGCGCCAGCTGTCGTAGCGGGAGTCGAAAAGCATGCTGCGCGCTTCCTGCGCGATTGCAGCCTGCCGCATATCAGCCTTGCTCATGTCTGTTCTCCTGTATGCGTGTGAAGGGCTTCACTCATGGGCTCCAGAGGACGCAGCGAAAACACTGCTTCCACCGGCAATGAAAAAAACTCGGCGATGCGAAGCGCGAGCGCCAGGGTGGGGTTGTACTCCTCGCGCTCGAGGTAGCCGATGGTCTGGTAGTGCACACCCAGCGCTTCGGCGAGTTCCTGCCGGCTCAATCGCCGGTCGGTGCGCAACGCGGCCAGCCGGTTGTGGACGGTTTCTGCGGGGGTCTTGCTTTGCCTTGCCATCGTTGAACCGGGTTCACTGGCTTCGAGGAACCCATTTATACATCAAATAATAGTAGAAATGCTACATCTCAGTTCGCCGCCGGAACTGGTATGCGCCCGCGGCCGGCACGCGAAACACCACGCTGCCGTCTGGGCGCACACCGGATTCGTCATACCAGAGCTGATCACGCCCGACGATGACGCGTGCGTTGATGATCATCTCGGTGCGGGTCTCCTGCGAGACGATCAGGCAATCGCCCGGCGGGATTTCGCCGATGAACACATCGGCATGGCGGCGAAACGGCAGGCTGCAGGCTGCCGGGTAGGGAATCACGTCTTCGGTTGTGATCTCGCGTACGGCGCTCTCCGGGGCGAGATGCGCGTCGCGCCAGCGATCGGGTTCGCGCAGCGTGTAGAAATCCATCATCAGCGCATTGCGTTGCCGATCGAGGCGAAATCCCCACAGGCGCTGGCGTTGCAGTCGTCCGTCGGGCGCCCCGATCGGCCATTGCAGGTAGATCACGTGCTCGCCCAGCGCTGGTGCATGTACACGGGCGAACACCGGGTAGAGCAGGCCAGGCTCGCGCCCCGGCTCGACGGGCGAGGTCGCCAGATGGTGTTCGCCGAGTGCCACCTGCTGGCGGTTGTCGAACTCGCCTGTCATCCAGTGCAGAAGCTCATCGAGTTCGGCGGCCAGACCTGTGTCGGATAGGCTGGTCTCGTCCGCCAGACCAGCGCCTGGCAGGAGCAGAAGTGCTGACATCAGGAGCTTGGGTACCGCTTTCACTGGATGGTGTCTCCGGAGTTGTTCGCGAGGCGCATCATAACCGCACCGTTCCGTACGTGGTCGCCGTGTCTCAACCCTCAAGCGACGCCACAGGCATGTGCAGGGAGATGCATACGCCCTGCGCCACGTCTTCGGCGCGGGCATACCCGCCATGAAACTCGGCCACAAGCCGCACGATGTACAGCCCCAGCCCGAGATGCGGCTGCGCGGACGGTGTGGTGCGATGCGAGACCAGCGAGTCGAACAGCGTCGCACCGGCGCCACCATCTGGCGGCAGGGAGGCGCCTTCATTGACCACCGACAACATCCACTGTCCCTGTGCCTGCGTGAGCCTGATCTCGATCAAACCGTCGGCCGGACAGAACTCCACGGCATTGTCGATGAGCTTGTCCAGCGCCTGGGCCAGCAGTTCGGGCGAGCCGTCCATGCCACCCGGTCCGTCTGTCAGCGTCCAGCGCCACCGCTGTCCGGTGTGCAAGGCCTGGTAGGCGCGCGCGCAGCTCTCCACCACGGGTGCCGGGCGATAGCGCTCGCGCGGACTGTGACGCACCATGTCTTCGGCTCGTGTCGCCTCCGACAGCGAGGCCAGGATATTGCCGAGCCTTGCCGTCCCGGCGCGCGCGCGGGCCAGGTAGAGCGCCTGCTCGGCCGGCGGCGCATCGACAGGCAGATTCTCCAGCGACGAGTTGACCACCGCCAGCGGCGTCTTGAGCTCATGCGACAGTTTGCCGCCGAGGCTTCGCAGGTACCCGGTGTAGCCGTCCAGCCGCGCGAGCAGGGTCTCGAAGCTTCGTGCCAGATCGCCGAGTTCGTCGCCACGGCCGGTGCCGGGTAGCGACACTGTGATCTCTCCGCGCGGACTCATTGCCACGCGGGCTGCACGGCTCAGGCGCGCGATCCGCCACGACAGCCAGCTCGCGTAGCCGAGCAGCAGCACCGCGAACAACCCCATGATGCCCAGCGCCATCGAAAGCACGCCGGTCAGTGCGCGATTGGTCAGTGTGATGATCTCGGCGCTGCCCTGCTCAAGCAGCAGCGCGCCGCCGCCGGCCAGCGGCACGGCCACGGCCAGCACCGTGCCATCGGCGATGCGATAACGCGCCATGGCGATGTCGCCCTGCCGGGCGGCCTCGATCTCGCTGCCTGCCGGGCGTGCCTGCAGGTTTACCGCATCGGCGGGGCGGGGTGGCTCATCGCCGCGCAACCACCACTCGAACACCCTGTTGCGCAGGGCCGGCCACACGGAATCCTCAGGCTCGACGCGGGGCACCGGCGCAAGTCCCCCCGCACTTGCCAGCCGCCACCCGGCTGCATCGACGATCTCGGCGCGCATGCCGGCCGGCAGGTTGCGTTCGAGCACGTCGGCGAGCGCAGGCTGAGCCTCCACCAGCCGCCCCGGCAGAAAGCCGCGCGACCAGCTCAGCACTTCGCGACCCGGCTCGCCTGGCACGTCCACATCGACGAAACCGATGCCCAGGCGCTCACCCACCAGCGCCAGCGGCATGCGGATCTCCACCTGATAGCCATCGCTCCGCGGCTGCCAGTGTGCCAGTACGGTTTCGGCGCCCTCGGTGGTTGCCCGCCAGCGCACATCGGCCAGCCGCGGCGTAAAGCTGCCCGGTGCCTCTGCGGCAAAGATGAATCTGGAGGTGGCGTTGGCTGCCTCCGCGTGGCTCTTGAGCAGTATGCGGTCGCGCACCGCGACCCCGCCAGGCATGCTGCGTGAAAGATCGGCGGTGAGGACGACATCGTCGATCACCGAAACGAACAGGTACAGATGACGTTCGGTGCGCCCCACGCGCACCCACGAGATTGCATCGGTCAGGCGCTGTCGCGCCGAGTCCGCCAGCGGCCAGTCGGCGTCGAAGCCGTCCACCTCGGGCGCGCGCGTCAGCCGATGGACATAGAACTCATCCCCACGCGCATCCGGTGTGTCGTCGGCGGCCGTGAACGCAGCCGCGGCCGGTTCCACGACGCGCGCCATTGCCGTCGCAGCACTGCGCAATGTCTGTGCCTGGCCCTCGCGCAGGGCGTCTTCGAGTTCGCGAACGTACTGACAGCCCGCCCACGGCAGCAAGGTCGTGGCCAGCAGCAACACAAGAAGCTGACTGCGCAGCCTCATGTGTCCGCGCTGTCGTGCCCGCGCCAGCGATAGCCTGCCCCGTACACTGTCTCGATGGCGTCGAAATCCGGGTCCAGCGCCTCGAACTTACGGCGCACGCGCTTGATCTGCGAGGTGATCGTGCTGTCATCGAGCACCACGCTGGCGGCCTCCATCAGCTGCTGACGGTTCTTCACGTGTCCCGGGTAGCGGGCCAGCGCATGCACCAGCCAGAACTCCGTCAACGACAGCGTGACAGCCTGATCGCGCCAGCTCGCGGTGAATCGGTTGGTGTCCAGCAGCAGCGCGCCGCGCCGCAGCTGTGCCTCGCCCGCACCCGCCGCATCGATTGCAGCGACGCGTCGCAGCAGCGCCGCCACGCGCGCGCACAGATGCTCGAGGCTGATGTCCTTGGTCAGATAGTCATCCGCCCCCAGGCGCAGGCCGGAGACGGCATCGATCTCCGAATCGCGCGCGGTCAGAAACAGGATCGGCAGCGTGGCGCTGCGTGCGCGAAGCGCACGACACAGCTCGAAGCCGCCTTCGACTTCGTCCCCCAGATTGATGTCGATGATGACCATCTCCGGCAGCCGCGCCTGGAAGGCCGCCAGTGCCGAGGCACGATCGGCGTAGCCCGTCGGCTGATAGCCGCGCCGCCGCAGCGCTTCCAGATAGTTTTCGCGCAAGCCCTGCTCGTCTTCAACGATGGCGATGCGCGGCTTCACTTGAGTGAGTCCGCAAGCGCGTGCCGCGACAGTGCGAGCAGTCCGATCACAGAGAGCCCGTCGGTGATGCGGCCATCCAGCGCCATGGCAATCGCTTCTGTCAGCGGCACGCGGCGCAGGCGCAGCACCTCGGTGTCGTCGGGTGAGGCGGGGCCCTGGGTCAGGGCCTCGGCGAGAAACACGATGCCGCGTTCGTCGGTGATGCAGTTCGACAGGTCCACCTCGATCAGGCGGGTGAGTCGCTGTGCCACCAGACCCGTCTCCTCGGCGAGTTCGCGCAGTGCGCCGGCCTCGATGTCCGCCGCCAGCGGCACACCGCCCATCGGGATTTCCCAGGAATAGCGTGACAGCGGATAGCGCCACTGGCCGACCAGCCAGGTGTGGCCCTCGTCATCCACCGGGATCACGCCCACCGCCAGATTGAGAAAACACACGCGGCCGTAGAGGCCCGGCTCGCCGCTCGGCTTGAGGACGTCGTCTTCCTCTACGCGGATCCACGGATTGGCGTAGACCTCCCGGCTGCCGCGAAGCTGCCAGGGCGAGCGCGTATCGTCGTGCTCGCTCATTCGCCCAGCACGAACAACTCGTCGTCGAGCGGTTCGTCGATCGAGGCTTCCGTCCAGTAGATATCGTTGACCTTCAGACCATCGTAGTACAGGCGCACACGCCCCGGCTGCATGAAGCCCGGCTCCTCGATCCAGTAGAACTCGCTGTAGATGCGCTGGTGATAGCCGCGCGGCGTAGGCCAGCCCACCGCGCGGATCAGGCCGGTGGCCTGCTCGATCCAGAACACGGTTCTGCCACCTGAAGGGTCGTTCACGCGCACGGTGTAGCAGTCCAGCCCGTCGATCATGTCATCGAGCAGCCGTTCCACGGGGAAGCCTTCGCGTCCGGCAAAGCGGATCGCGCTGAAGCCGAAGTTGCTTTCCTGTGACTCGCGCGCCTCGTCTTCGGGTACGCGCCCGCGATGGGTCCACGAATGAGTGCCATCGTAGCTGTTCTTGAACAGCACCTCGCCCTCGACGTAGGCGTCTAGCCGGAACTTGCCGGTGCCGGAATGTACGTCGGAGATGTCCGTGGGATACAGCCGGTACATGACGTAGTCATCGGCGTGCACGCAGGCTTCGGGCTCGCCGTCTCGGCACAGCGTGGCGTGACCGCGCATCACGTTCGTGCTCGCGTAGCGCCACGCGTCGCCGCCCGCGGTGCGCGCGGCAAACTCGATGATCTCCTCGGCGCTGCGCTCCTGCGCCTGCGCGCCAGGGGCCAGCAGCAGGCATGCGACAAGCGAAAACATCGGCAGTCTGATCACGGCGCAGTGCTCCTATTCGAACGTGGCATCCAGCAACATCATCCCGGCGAACCCGGCCAGCAGCGCAAAGGTTGCGCGCGTGGCATGGCCCGAGCGATGTGTCTCCGGAATGATCTCATGGCTGATGATGTAGAGCATGGCCCCGGCGGCAAAGCCCAGAATGACCGGCATCAGCGGCTCTGCCGCCCACACAGCGGTAGCGCCCAGCGCAATGCCGAAGATGACCATAAGGGCGGCCTGCCACATCGGCGCCCCTTCGGCTGCAGCTGCTGCGAGGCCCGGGTCGATCAGCGAGAAGAACGAGGCGGCCAGCATGACACCGGCTGCCGAGGCCAGCAGGATGTCCTCGGTGCGCTGGGACAGTCCGCGCAGGCCGAACACGCCGAGCGCGCCCAGCGCGGTGCCCAGACCGGCCACGAGACTGCCGAAAAAGCCTATGAGGACGACATGTTCGAACATGGCTATGCGATATCCGCGCCGCGCGAAGCGGCGCCATGCGGCAGCAGTCGCCCGTCGCGCATCAGCTTGCCCAGCCACAGGTGCAGTCCGAGGCCGCGCACCGCCATGAAGGCGAGAAACGCCGCCCACAGGCCGTGATTGCCGAAGCCCTGCAGCAGGTACCAGCCGGGTACGAACACGCCGAAAGTGGCCAGCAGCATGGTATCGCGCATCTCACGTGCGCGCGTCGCGCCGACAAACACGCCGTCGTAGAGAAACGGCCACAGGCAGATCAGGGGCGCTGCGACCAGCCAGGGCAGGTGCGCAAGCGCCACTTCGCGCACCTCCGGAAGCCCGGTCATCAGACGGATCAGCAGCGGTCCGCCTAGCGCGAAGGCGAGCGCGAACACGCACGCGAAGCCCACCGTCCACAACATGCTCACCCGGATCGCCCGGCGCAGGCCCGAGAGGTCGCGCCGGCCCACCGCACGTCCAACAAGCGCCTCCGCAGCGTTGGCCAGCCCATCCAGCGCGTATGACAGCAGATACAGAAACTGCAGCAGGATTGCGTTCGCGGCCAGCACCAGGCTGCCCATGCGTGCGCCCTGTGCGGTCAGAAAGCCAAAGGCGAACATCAGCGCGAGCGTGCGTATGAACAGGTGCGCGTTGATCGACAGCAGGCGTGCGAACACCGCGCGCTCTCCCAGCCGCCAGCCGGCGGGTGCGCCCTGCCGGCGCAGCATGCGCCAGGCCAGCACCAGGCCCACGGCCATACCGGTGTACTCGGCGATCACGGAGGCGGCGGCCACCCCTGCGACACGCCAGTCCAGTACCACAACGAACAACACGTCGAGCACGATGTTCAGCAGGTTCACGGTGACCATGATGACCAGCGGCACCCGCCCGTTGGACTGGCCGATGAACCAGCCCACCAGCACGAAGTTCGCCAGCACCGCAGGTGCTGCCCATACGCGGATGTGGAAGTACTCGGCGGCCAGCCTGGCGACCTCAGGCTCAGGGGCAATCAGCTGCAAGGCCAGCGCCAGGATCGGCCACTGCAACGCGATGACCACCAGGCTGATCGCGCCGACCACCAGCAGCGACTGGCCGAGCAGCGATTTCAGGCCTGCGGCATCGTCGGCGCCGAAGTGCTGCGCCGCCACACCGGTGGTGCCCATGCGCAGGAAGTTGAACGCCGTGAATATGAAGCCGAAGACGACCGCGCCCACGGCGACTGCGGCGAGATAGTCCGGGGAGTCCAGATGCCCGACCACCGCGGTGTCGACGATGCCCAGCAGTGGCACGGTGACATTGGAGAGGATCAGCGGCGCGGCGATGCGCCACACGCTGCGGTGGGAGTAGGCGGCGTGGTCGGGGTTCAGTAGGGGATGCCCAGCCGTCGATAGACCGAGCCGAGAAGCCACACCGGACCGATCATCAGAAACTGCAGGTCCTTGAAGAACGACGGCTTGCGGCCTTCCAGCGCGTGGCCGACGAACTGGCCCGCCCAGGCGACGACGAAGATCGCCCCGCTGAGACTCCACAGCGGCCAGTCCAGCCGATCCATCCAGCCCACTACAAGGACCACCACAACCACGAACGGCAGCATGCCCAGCGCCAGGCTGAACGACAGGATGAAATAATAGACGGTCGCCGCCATCACGAAGGCCGTGCCCCAGTTCAAAGCCGGCGAGATATCCGTGAACGCCTGGGGCACCGGAATCGACCACAACAGGCCCACCAGGCTGACGACGATCAGCGGAACGCAGATCCAGTGCAGCAGCTTGTTCACCGGGTTTTTGTGGCTGGCACCGTATTCCTCGAACCATTGGTCAGGGGTCTTGAGCATGTCATCTCCACCGGCGCGCCGGGTTGGACGTGATGAAAAGGCAAGTTACGCTCGCCTTTTGGCCCCTGCAACCCGCCCTGCCAGCCCGGACAATGCCTCCCACACACCACAATTGTGCGCTGTGCAGCAGCCGTTCAGGTTTCGGACCGCTACAATGGGCACCGAATTCCCGGGTTTTCGCCCGGCCAGACGCAATGGAGACTCAACATGCAACCCACTCTGCACAAATCCCTCGGGGCCGGCCTGCTGACCATCGCCGTGTTCGCCACCGGCTGCACCACGCTCGACCCCTACACCCGCGAGGAGCGCACCGCGCGTGCCACAACGGGTGCGGCCATCGGTGCCGGCGTGGGTGCAGTGGTCGGCCTGGTCACGGGCAGCGACGCCGTGGAGCGCCGTCAGCGTGCGTTGATTGGTGCCGGCGTGGGCGCGCTGGCCGGCGGTGCCGTGGGTGGGTACATGGACCGCCAGGAAAACGAGCTGCGCCAGCGCCTGGATGGCAGCGGCGTGAGCGTGACCCGCATGGGTGACAACATCACGCTGAACATGGACGGCAACGTGACCTTCGATACCAACAGCGCCGCCATCAAGGGCGAGTTCTTCGAGGTGCTCAATTCTGTCGCGCTGGTCGTCAACCGCTTTGATCAGACCCTGATCGAAGTAGCCGGCCACACCGACAGCACCGGCACGCGCGACTACAACATGACGCTCTCGCAGCGTCGTGCGGAGAGTGTTGCGCAGTACCTGGGTGGCCAGCAGGTCAACCGGCAGCGACTGATCACGGCGGGCATGGGTCCCGACTATCCGGTCGCGAGCAATGACAACACGCAGGGTCGCGCGCTGAACCGCCGCGTGGAGATCACGCTGGTGCCGCTCACTAGCGGCTGATCCGCTACTCGTCCCCGCGGGGAGTCTGCACTCCCTCCAGACTGGAGGGGCAAGCGCCGTCGCCCCGCCGGATCACGCTGAACGAGCCGTCCGTCTCCAGTACGACGGCTTCTGCATCTGCCAGGGAAGGCAGTCCGGCTGAGCGCACCGCCGTGCGGATCTCATCGCGTGTCACGCGTGTCACGCGTGCCTGCTTGAGCGCGGAGGGCAGGAACTCGCCGCGGTGCAGCAGCATCTGCGGCTCGCCTGTCACGAGCTGGCGTATTCAGCGCGCGCGCACGCTTGACCAGGTCACGACGAACTGCAGTCCGATCAGCAGGGCGAAGGCCAGTGCGCCTTCAGCCAGCGCCCCGACGACCAGGGTTCGGACCAGGGTCTGCCAGTCATCGTAGAAGAACTGATCCATGGCGGTTCGTCCGTAGCCTAGTGCCGGGGCCCAGCCGCTGACTGCACCGCTTCAAGCTCCTCCGGCAACTTCAGGGCTCGCTCCGCGTAGCTCACTGCAAGCTTCGAGTGTGCGACCGCCGTACGGGTCATCTCGTCGTGGCCGAGCAACGTCAGCGAGTAAAGGGCCTCCTGCAGCCGGCGGGCGACCTCGACCATCGGCGCGCCATCGCGTTGAACGCCTCATCGAAAAGTTCATCGAGGTCGATTGCCATCACCGCGACACGATCGGACTCCATGGGCTGGTCGTCGTTGTCGTCGCGCGTCTGTGCCCAACGCACGAACAGTCGCACGATGGTGCCAATGATGTCGATGGCTGTGCCTGCGTCCGTTTACGGCGGGAGAGAGGGCGCGGCTCGCGATCTCGGACAGGACGATCAGGCCGAAACGGGGATCCGACTCGAAGGTTCTCTACTCGCCTATGACACAGGCTTCGGCGATGATCTCCGGGGCGCGCGCCGCTTCACGGAGGTCCCTGTTGGCGATGTACGCCAGTGGGCGGCCTGGTGTGGCGAAAGACCCCGGTAGCGCGCACACCCAGCCGCGCCATGTAGAACATGGCAGTCCCGAGAACGCCCAAATTGAGGAGCGCTTTGCTACGTACATGGCCTTATCCACGTGGTCGGGGCTGCGGATAGATTTCGCCAAATCCTCCCAATCCTGGCGGATCGGCGAGAGTTCTGCACGAATGAAATCGGCTAATCGCATTCTTCGCGTGCGCCGAAACAAACGGGGCCACCAATCGCGCATACTTCCGCCACGACGTCTATGCGGCGGACCGCTCATTCGTCCAGAGCAGATCACCTTCGTGCGACGGGCTTCGACGCAGTCGCCTCGATCTGAGTTACGTCGGCTTGCTTTGATTCCTCACTCTGAGCGATGGGCCTGGCCCCCAATGTCGAACGCTCGGAATAATCCTTAACCCGACTCTGCTGACCTTACAGCAAGAATGAGATCGATTCGACTCCGTGCATCCAGCTTGGAGCGCGCCGATGCCATCTGGCTCCGCACAGTGTGCACGCTGCGCTTCAAGGCCTCCGCAATCTGCCTGTCCGAAAGGCCTCGCGCGGCATGCTCCACCACCAAGCGCTCCCGAACGCTCAGAGAGCCGAGGACAGACAACGAGTTCCCACGTCTCGGCAAATCCGCCTGATCGAATGCCATATCGCGCAGGAAAAGCAGGGTATAGCGCCGCTTCATTTCGTCGAGGCCGAGCCAGAGCCGATGCACCTCGACGCAGACGTCGCCTACCCTCCTGAGGGGGACCCCTCTTCGATTCGGGAAAAAATAATTCGAAGCGCCCGCGCCCTGCTCGTTCTCGCTTATGTTGGCGCCGTCGTCCTGAGCGGCGTGCAATTGCAATAGCACGTCGGGTAACCCACCACCCGACAGATCATCAGCTCTACCATCCTGGTGGTGCAGGCGATCGCACAACTCAGCCGCGGACTCCGTGCGCAGGAGGATCTCGCCATCTGGCGCGATCAGGATCGCAGGCGCGGGAAGCCTGCGCAATGCCGACCAGCCTATCTCCTTCTGGATTCGCAAGTGCTCGACGCGCTCGACCCGCGACATCGACATCGCGAAGTGCTTTTGAAGCTCCTTGATCCAGACGAAGTCACTGGGGGAGAATTCACCATGCTGTCTTGCCCTGCGCAGTGTGAGTACCGCCCGCGGCTCACGTGCGCGCCAGCTACACACAGATACCAGCGACTGCCAGCCCTCGAATCGCATCACGTTCTGGAAGTACGAGCTTCGCTCCAGCTGACGGCGATCGGAATACATATCGTCAAGCGAGAACAGAGTCGCGCCACGGTTACTCTGCAGAAAGGGAACAGCGGGCGTCACTTCTCGCCGATATGCCCAAGGTACGGTCTGGCCAGGTGTCACCTGATGATGAATGACGCGAAAGCCGGCCCCGCTGTTCAGGTAGTTCAGATACAGAGTGAACGAATGAAGCGGAAACGCTGACGTCAGCAGTACCCACAGCTCGGTGCAGAGCTCCTCCACCGTGATTGTCGAGTGCAATCCCTGGAAGCGTTCTGTCGACTCTACTGCACAGTGCATTGCTGGGTATCCGTCGAAACGAGATCAGTAGAAACTCCATTGCCACCCTAGTCTAGCGGAGCGTGCGTTGCAATTTCACTTGCGACCGCTACGTCGCACAGCCGTCATCAAACGGACATCTTTGCTCCAAGTGCGTGTCACATACTTGCCATTACAAATAGCGCACATGGCCGATTGTGGGTGAAGCACTGACTGCGTACGGTTCACCTCCATTAGTCGTACGTACCGGTGGCCGTCGCGCCTAATGCGCAAATAGCTCCTGCCACCCCACCTTCGAGCATCACCCACATTCGAGGTCAAGCCATGAGTCTCCAAGTTGCAGTGCGGTTGGCGCTTGCACCGATTCTGGTCGTCGCGGCCACCGCAACACCGGAACTGCTTTATGCGCAAGATTTGGAACAGGAAGAAAACTACTCTGTTGCGACGGAGGAAACCGAAAGCGCGCCGAGTTCGAGCGCCCGTGATCGGTCGGTTTTCGAGATAGTCGTGCTTGGTGAGCGATCGGCCTACCGGGGCGCCGAAAGTGTGGCCGCCACACGAATTGCGACAGACCTGCGGGATCTGCCCATAAACGTCAGCATAGTAACGGCAGAGTTGATGCAGGAAGCGCAGATTCTCGACATCATCGATACGCTTCGCTACAAGGGTGTGAACGCAAACCGGGACGTGCGATTCAATTCCATGTTCATTCGGGGGTTTAACAACACGCTTCAAAAGCGTAACGGCATCCGACGCACCTACAACTGGCAAACCGCCAATATCGAGCAGGTGGAGATCGTGAAAGGTCCCGCGTCGATACTTTACGGCGCGGTGCTCCCCGGTGGCGCCGTGATGAGCGTATCCAAGACGCCGCAGGCGGAGGCGCACGCAGAAGCTTCCATGACGCTTGGACAGTACGATTTCAAACGTGCGGTGGTCGATGCGGGAACACCGCTTGGATCTGCAGACAACCTTCGTGTCCGCTTCATCGGTGAGGTTCAGGATTCAGAGGACTTCTACGATTTCGCATTCGTTGAACGAACGCTGTTCAATCCGATGGTGCAGTGGTCCATTGCGCCTGGGTTGACGCTGGACCTTGAATTCGAACGAATTCGGCACAAGGAGCATCAAGTCAACTACCAGTCCTTTTACAACGAGGACAGCATCAACACCTTGCCACCGTTCCCCGGCACACCGGACCCGTTACCGCTCTTTCCGGCAACCGGGTTTTCGTGGGGGTTCCTGCCGCTCTCGAAGGGGCATCACAATTCGGCTCGTGGAAACGAGTACGAGATCGATACGGACTGGTATGAGGCGACGTTGACCTATGAGTCGGAGAACGACTGGACCGTCCGCTGGAAAGCCGCTTGGGTGGAAAACTCTCTGGAGACCCGCACCGCAACGGTCGGTCGACTCAACTACGCAGGTGGAACACATGGATTGATCCGCCCCGCCGCCGGGCAATCCTCGAACCGGGAGTTCACGACGTTTGCGGAGGCCACAGGCCGTATTGACGTAGGGCCGGTGGAACTCGTTCCAATGGTTGGCTTCGAGTACGCTCGTCGCGAGAGCTTTGCATTCGGTCAGCTGAGCCAGCCTCCAGGGGAAGTAATACGTCTCGACGAAATCGGAGCTTACCGAGGCCTGCTCGATGCGCCGACGCCAGAATTTGCCGCGCGGCCACGCACCGACAATGTCAATAGAAGCGTCTACGGGTTGCTCCAGGCGGAGTGGCCGGGTGGACTACGACTTCTCGGCGCCATGCGATACGAGACGGGAGAGACCAACCCGCTTCAGCAAGGGGTCGGCCCGGGCAACTCCTTTAGCGCTACCAGCGTCCAACTCGGGGCTGTGTACCGATTTACGCCCTCGCATATCACCTTCCTGAACGTCAGCGAGTCATTCGTCCCCAACACGATCGTCAACCCGGATGGAACTACCCTTCCGTTGGAGAAGGGGCTGGGCGTGGAATTGGGATGGCGAGCGTTCTTCCTGGACGAACGGGTCTCTCTGACCTCCACCGTGTACAGGACCGTGCGAGACAACATGGCGCGGCTGGACACCGGTCGCACCTTTGATGAAATCAATAACCCTGGCCAGATCAGTTTCTTCACTACGAGCGGTAAGGAAGAAGTGCGTGGCCTGGAACTTGAACTCTTCCTGCGTCCGTTCGACAACTACGAGATGTCTCTGAGCTACAACTGGCTTCCCTATGCAAGGGTCATCAGCTTCGAGAACCGTCCGGACATCGAAGGGAACAGGCTCCGCTACGCGCCGAAGCACGGAGTGGGTTTCTGGAATCGATTGACGTTCCCCGGCAGGTTTAGCGATTTTTACATGATCGGAGGCCTGACCTTTCAGTCCAAAACGGAGTGGGATGCCGACAAGAACTTCACAACTGCACAGTTCGATTCGTTCACGAATATTGACCTCGGCGTTGGCTGGAGCGGAGAGGTTCGTGGGGCACCCATTTCGGTCGAGCTTCTGGGCAAGAACCTGACTGATAACGAGTTGACCACTACCTACCGCCCGCAGGACCGCAGGCGCTGGTTCATCACTGCAAGGCTGGGATTTTAGAATGGTGTCCATTGATATTGGCAGTAGTAACCGACCAGGCTTCCTGATTCAGGCCGTCTTGTATGTGCTGGTGGCCTTGGGTGTGGCAGGTTGCGGGGGCGAGGGTCTGATCGAGGGGCGCGTCGTAAACCAAGCCTCAGGCGACGGTGTCGGCGACGTCTATGTGTTCAACGGCGAGACCTTTACGCGCACCAAAGCGGATGGCTCGTTCAGCATCGCCGTCGATCCTGAACTTCATCGCTTCATCCACATCGCAAGTCCCACGGGAATGCGACCGGTTGGGGACTTCTATCAAACTGTCCAGAGCATCATCGGCAGCGCAGCAGGAAAGGCTGACTTCGAGTTGACACCCGCGCCTGAGCGAGCGTCGAGTTCGTTTACTTTCGTCCACGCATCCGACAGTCATTTCTCGGTTGATGCGAACACGGCCTATGCCGTGCCCGACGAAGTAGCGGCGGATTTCTCGTTGATTGCTGCACGCGAGAAGCCCGCCTTTTTCGTCATGACCGGTGATATGACCGACTACGGGACCATGGAGGACCTGGAGGCATACGCGACCATCATCACTGACCTTCCCGTGCCAACGTACTCGGTGTACGGCGGGCACGATGGCATTGCCGCCGTCCGCTTCGATGTCGACTATGGCACGTTGGATCCCTACGAGCGCTTCCTAGGGCCCACGGCCTACGCCTTTGACTGGGGCGGATGGCATTTCCTTGTCTATCCGGAGCTGTTTTTTCCGGAAGAGCAGCAGGTTCTTGCCCAGACGAAAGAGTGGTTCTGGTCCTATCTGGCCGATCTGCCATCTGACGGCAATGTTGTGGTCCTGACGCATGACCCCGCGCGGTTCCATTCCGTGGAAGGTCAGCCGGAATACGCTCCCTCGGCGGCCAGGCTGCGGGCTGAGCATCCCGGCGTACGTCTGGTTCTGCATGGGCAGTATCACACTGTGCGAGAGGTGACCCACGACGGCTTGACGATAGCCGGCGTCACCTCGATGAGCATTCCGGGAATCGACACCACCCCCAGGGGCTACGCCACAGTAACCACCCACTCCAACAGCGTCTCGATCGAGCACCATCTCATCGAATCTACGTCGGACACGCCGCCCCGCCCCCAGGGGTCCGTGTCTTCGGACATGGTGACGCGTGTGTGGTCCCGGCAGCTTCCGCGCGGCGTGCATCGGGCCAGGCCGAGTGTCGATGGGGGCATGGCAATCATTTCTCTCGCAGATCAAGGTGCGACCGGCGAGCAGGGTCTGATGGCGCTGGATCTTGAATCCGGCGAGCCACGCTGGCGGCTGAAGACCGATTCGACCGTCAAGAACACGGTTGGCACAAACTCAGACGAACTGGCCGATAGACTCTTTGCCTTGACCGTAGCCGGTCAACTCTACAGTGTCCAACTGTCGGATGGCGGGGTGGAGTGGCAGACGCAGCTGCCCTGGTATCCTGACCGGTGGCTGTTTCCCGTTCCAATCGTCCAAAACAATCAAGTCACCGTTGCCCAGTACTCTGGCTCGAGCGCGCTGGATGCGCGCTCCGGAGAGATCCTCTGGAACGTCGGGGACCACTGGGAAAACGGCTGGTCTCCGGTCTACCAGCGTCCTCCAAGCGACGACACCCACTTCTTTACGCTCACGACTGCCTCACTGGGAGACTACGTCATTTCCGCGCATCGCCTCGCCGATGGAGGGCTGGCCTGGAGCCGCCCCCTGAACGCCGATAACGATGGCGAGACGCGGCCGAGGCTCTATCAACTGGAGTATGCATCCCCGCTCATCCATGGTGATCTCCTGATCGTGCCCGGCCTTGGCGACCGCATTCTTGCCCTGGATCGACGCAACGGCGAGGTGGTGTGGGATCGTCCTGTAGTCGAACGCGCCGGGGCGCATTCGGGGCTCACGGTCCCCTCCGGCTACGTGGCGGTGCGCGAGCAGGCCAGTGGCCTGGCGGCCAGTGCGGACGACATGCTCTTTGCTACTACATCCAACGGTGCGGCCTTCGCGGTCGATATTGCTACAGGCGATGCTCGGTGGCGCTTTGTTACTGAAGATGCACCAATTGTAAACATGCAGCCTTACATTCGGGATGCGATGAACACACTGACTGAGCCGCTTGTGGTGGACGATGCGCTGATCTTTGGCAGCGTCGACGGGCATATCTACCGACTCAATCGCCTGACCGGTGAGTTGATCGACCGTGAATGGGCGGGAGGTCCGGTCACCGCTGCGCCGGTGCAGACCGAACATGGGCTGCTGGCTGCCACTATCCACGGACATGTGACGATGATGCGCTACGCCGACGCGGAGTCTCAGTAGTGCTGGATGACATCAAGGATCAGACCCTCCCTCAAAGGCCCGACGAATCCACTGAAAGCAGCACGGCAACTTTGCCGGTAAGAGTGCTGTTTGTCTGCACCGGAAACGCCGGCAGAAGTCAGCTCGCACAGGCCATGGCCGTGCGTCACTTCCCGCGAGAGATCGATGCGCATTCAGCGGGCGTCAGGCCCTGGTCGGATGTTCATCCGAGCGCGCGAGTCGTAATGGAGGAGACCGGACTCTCTCAGACCGGCCTATTTCCGAAATCGGCCCTGTTATTCGCGGGCCAGGCGTTCGATGTGCTGGTAACGATAGGCACCCCTGCCTTGGAGGAGATTCCCCCGGGGTTGACGGCCTCTGCTCGATTACACGTGCATTGGGATATGGAAGATCCCGCAGATGCTGATGCTTCTGGCGAAAAGGAGTCGCTCCTGGCATTCGGCTCTACTGCAAGAGATGTGGAGGCTCGACTAAAAGCGTTGGTAGATCGCCTTCTGGATGCAGCCACCAGCGACCAGCAGAGCCATGAAAAGCGATAATCATTCGACTCGATTCCAGCGCGTGTACAAAGCCCTTGCGCTGTGGATGCTTGCATTCGGGGCGCTAATCCATGTCGCTGCTGATGTCCGGGGCCAGGGCGCCGACCCAAGCCTGTCGGTGATGATTCTTCCCGTAGACGGCGGAACCCAGGAAGGCACTCTTGCAGACTACCTGCCGACGCTCGATGCGGTATCTCGAACCACGGGAATCAACTTTCGAACTGGTGTAGGACAGAACTACAGCGCTGTCATCGAAGCGCTGGCGACCGGGTTGATCGACGTCGCGCAGTTCGGTCTCGTCTCTTACGGTCTGGCGCAGAATAGGGGCGGTGCGCGCTTTCTGGCGATGCAAGTTCAGTCTGGCAGCTCGGTCTACCATGCGGCAATCTTCGTCGCGGCGGACGGCCCGATCAAGAGCCTCGCCGACCTCCGTGGAAAGTCTATCGCATTGGGTGACCCGACATCTTCCTCTGCGTTCGTCTTTCCGCTGCTCATGATGATGGATGCGGGCATCGACCCTCGCCGAGATCTCGCAGGAATAGCGCTGGCGGGTAGTCAGGCCAATGCGCTTCGGACACTCTCCGAGGGTCGGGTCGACGCTGCTGCCGGTTCGCTCATTTCATACGCGAGGGCAGTCGAGCGCGGCCTCATCAATCCGTCGCAGATCCGGCCTCTGGCTCGGAGCATGCCCATTCCGAACCCTCTGTTCGCCGTGCGATCCGATCTTCCAGAGGATGTGTTTCAACAGCTCCGTCACGGATTTGCCACGGTGCATACCGACGACAGGATAAGACCGGAAATGCTTCGAGGTTATGGTGGCAATCTTGTCGAGCGCTGGGATACCGAGGTGCCAGAGGACGTCCTGATCGAAGCAATCAACGCCACCCGCCGCATCACCCCTGAGTTCACCGCAGAGATCCTCGCCATCGCCTCCCGTACCCGCAGCAGAAGATAAGCATGTCGTGACAAGCGATTCGAAGGTACTGGAACTGGAAGCAGTCTCGAAGACATTTCCCGGAGGCGCAGTCGCGCTGTCTGGTGTATCTCTGTCGGTCCGGAAAGGCGAGATCGTAGTGCTGTTGGGCGCGTCCGGTGCGGGAAAATCGACGTTGCTGCGACTGGCGAATGGCCTTATCGAGGCCTCGAACGGCGTCGTCACACGCGACGGTGACCGATTGACACGACGCAACGTTCCGCGTATCCGTCGTCGAACCGCGATGATCTTTCAGCAGTTCCAGCTCGTACCTCGGCTGTCCGTGGAGCGAAACGTTGCTATCGGCGCACTGGGCCGTATGGGATTCATGCGGGGGCTTATCGGGCTGGCCCCAGCCGCGGACAGACGTCTGGCATGCAGGTTGCTTTCAGAAGTCGGACTGCAGGAGGAGCACCTCAACCGGCGGGCGAGCGACCTCTCAGGCGGTCAACAGCAGCGTGTGGCCATCGCGCGCGCGTTCATGTCGGACCCGACCCTGCTCCTAGCGGATGAACCGGTGGCAAGTCTCGATCCGTCGCTGGGTGTCGAGATCATGACGTTGCTGAGCAACCAGGCGCGGCAACGCGGCGCCGCTGTTCTATGCAGTCTTCATCAGACCGACCTTGCACGGCGGTTTGCGGACCGGATTGTGTGCCTGCGGGGGGGTGAGGTGGCCGCCGATCTGCATCCCGGGGAGCTCGATGAGCGCACACTCGCGCGGATCTATGGAAGAGCGTCAGAGCTCACTGAGAGCGCCAGATGAAGCCCTCCGCAAGGCCGGCAGATCCGGCGGCTGCCCTGCTCGACGGTGAGCGCTGGGAGCTTCGTCCGTGGTTTCGGGCGCGTCATGTGGCCGTCGCACTGGTCGCCGTGGTACTGGTGTCGTGGTCCGCGCATCGGGTCGACGTGCCAGAGTTCTTCGCTCTAACGGGAGAGGCGGTTTTGCAGCTGGGCGGGCTTCGTGAGTCTTCGCAGGTTGGCGATGCGCTGATGCGTTCAATGTCCGGGCTTTTTCCTGTCCAGCTCGAAACAGCAGTTCCGGTCAGTCAGCTTTCCGACGACGAAATGAACATGGGCGGCGGCCGCATAGAAGAGCGCATGCGTACCCAGTTTCGCGTCGACCCGGAGACGCTGGAGAACATAAGTATCGAGGTGGCCGAGCGCTACTACGTACGTCAGTTCGGCTATTTGTTCGACACGCTGGAGCGCATGCTCGAGACAGTGGAGATGGGGCTTTGGGCGACGCTACTGGGCATGCTGATCAGCATTCCCTTGGCCCTTGGCGGTGCGAAGAACTTTTCTCCGAACGGCTTCGTCTACAGGGCGTGCCGCGCTGTCGTAGCCTTCTTTCGCGCCGTGCCTGAATTGATTTCAGCGCTGTTCCTAGTGCTGGCCTACGGCTTCGGTCCGATCGCCGGCATTCTCGCGATGGGAATTCACTGCGCTGGCTTCTTTGGAAAATTCTTCGCAGATGACATAGAGAACGCGGACGATGGCCCACAGGAGGCAGTCCGTTCTCTAGGAGTAAGCGAACTAGTCGTTCTGCGACACGCAGTACTGCCCCAGGTGCTGCCGCAGTACGTCAGCTACGTGCTTTACATAGTGGACAGAAACGTACGAACGGCGACGGTGATCGGACTGGTCGGAGCGGGGGGAATCGGCCAGGAGTTGAAGGGCCGATTTGATCTGTTCGAGTACGGGCACGTGGCGACCATACTGCTTGTGATCTTTGCGACCGTCCTGATTATCGAAAGGATCTCGGTTGGTTTCCGAGTCACGCTGATTGGTGGCAAAGCTTAATCTACTTAGCTTTATCCTTCTCAAGTGCTATTTCACGAAGCCCTGTTCCTTGTAGCTGGCGAAACAGGCTTGGGTAAGCCTCCTGAGCTCTTTGAACAGCGCTGGCTCCACTGTTGAGAAGTTGAAGCACGACTTGCCTTGCATTCGTGCCTTCAGCTCGGGTGACACGGGTACCAAAAGTTCAGGGCTCATGTAGATCGGCATGAGGTGGAAGCTGACGTATGCCTTCTTCATCTGGACCGCGCCGAAAAACAGCGGTTTCTTGTTCTTCTGAATGTGCCGTGTGTCCACGTATAGCTCTTGCTCGTCATCGCGCGTGGCCACGAGTTTAGCTGCATACGGCATCATGAGCTTGCGCAACTCTGCGAAGACGAGATTCAGATCCGGCACGCTCGACTCCTGAGAGTGGAACCAACCAGTTCAGCTTGCTACCGCCACCTTCAACCGCCCCAGCGCCACCGCCTCGATCTGCCGAACGCGCTCTGCCGAAACACCATACTCATCTGCCAGTTCCTGCAGCGTCGCCTTGCTGTCTGCCAGCCAGCGGCGCTGCACGATGCTGCGGCTGCGATCATCCAGTCCGGCAATCGCATCTTCCAGGCGCGAGCTCGTGTCGGCTTCCCAATCCTCGGCCTCGATCACTTCTGCCGGGTCGGCATCGTGGCTATGCAGATAAGACGCAGGGCCAAAGCTGCTGTCTTCATCCTCGTTGCCGGGCATCGGGTCGAACGACATGTCCGGCGATGACATACGCCGCTCCATCTCGGTGACTTCCGCCACCGGCACACCCAGGTCGCGGGCCACGGCTTCGGTTTCTTCGCTGGTCAGCCAGCTCAGGTTCTTCTTCATGCTGCGCAGGTTGAAGAACAGCTTGCGCTGCGCCTTGGTCGTGGCGATCTTCACCATGCGCCAGTTGCGCAATACGAACTCATGAATCTCGGCGCGGATCCAGTGCACGGCAAACGACACCAGGCGTACGCCCACGTTCGGGTCGAAGCGCTTGACTGCCTTCATCAGGCCGACGTTGCCTTCCTGGACCAGATCGCCCATCGGCAGGCCGTAACCGGTATAGCCGCGGGCGATGTGCACCACGAAGCGCAGGTGCGAGAGCACCAGCTGGCGTGCGGCGTCCAGATCGTCATTGTCACGAAGCTGGGTGGCCAGGGCGTGTTCGTCTTCGGCGCTCAGGATGGGCACGGCGTTCACGGCCTGGATGTAGTGCTCCAGGCTACCGACCGGGCCGGCGAGCATAAGATCATGATTTCTAGGAATAATGGCTGTACTCATGGCAGTTCGCTCAGTTGATTGGCTGCAAGTCTAGCACTCACGTCGTTAGAGTGCTAAATCCGGCCCGGGTTCACGCGAGAACTGCGTCACGTGGGCTCGATCTCGCGCAGGTGCCTTGCGGTGGCCACCCACGCCCCCAACCAGCCCAGCAGGGTGCCGCCGCCCAGCAGCAGACCAAATCCGGTCATGCCCGGGCCCACCAGCGAGAACTCAGAGCCGTACAGCCCCGCCAGCCGCGCCACGGGCCCAGCCAGGGCCAGCAGCGCGGCCCCCGTCAGGATCACCGCCAGCAGGCCGCCCGTAACGCCGTACCACAGCCCGCCATAAAGGAACGGCCTGCGGATGAAGCCGTCGGAGCCGCCGATCAGCTTCATCACCTCTATCTCGCTGCGCCGGTTCTGGATGTCCAGCCGGATGGTGTTGCCGACGATGATGATCACGGCCAGCCCCAACAGCAGCAGCGTGATCTCCGTGGCCCGACGCGCGATATCGATGATGCCCAGGAAGCGCTCCACCCAGGCGGTATCGAGCTGCACCAGCTCGACTTCGTCGAGCGCGCCGAGCTCGGCGGCCAGGGCCGCCACGGCCTCGGCCCCCAGACTGGGCGCCGGGCGCACCACCAGGGTATGCGGCAGCGGATTCTCGCCCAGCGACTCCAGCGCCGCGGTGAATCCGGAATGCTCGCGAAACTCCACCAGTGCCGCCTCGGCGCTGATGATCTCCACCGCCGTGATGCCGTCGCGCGCGCGTGTCTGCACCGCCAGCGCCTCGGCGCGCGCCAGGGGCACGCCGTGATTCAGGTACACGCTGAAGTCCACCGCCGACTCCCAGCCGGCACTGAGCACACGCGCGTTGGCGACCAGCACGTTCAGTCCGGCCGGCAGTGCCAGCGCTATGCCGATCACCGCGATCGTGAGCAGGCTTGCCACCGGCTGGCGGGCCAGCCGGCCGAGCGCGCCGAGCGAGTGATGCGCATGCTGGCGGAAGTAGGCGCGAAAGCGCGCCATCACCCCGGGCCCGCTGCGCCGCAGGCTGCGGTCTGGCTGACTACTCCTCGCCATAGGCCGGCACGTCCTCATCCAGATAATCAGCTGACTCGCCCGCCGCGGTGTCGCCTACCAGCCGGCCGTCGGCGAGCATCACGCGTCGGTGACCCAGCTGGGTGATCAGGTCGATGTCGTGCGAGGCGATCAGCAGCGTCACGCCCAGCTCGTTGAAGCGCTCGAACAGCCGCATGATCTCCAGCGAAAGCTCGGGATCGAGATTGCCGGTGGGTTCATCGGCAATCAGCAGCGGCGGCTTGGAGACCACCGCGCGCGCGATGCCCACGCGCTGCTGCTCGCCGGTGGACAGGGTCATCGGTTTGCGTGGGCCCTTGTTGGCAAGCCCTACCAGGTCCAATGCAGCCCGCACGCGCCGGTTGATGTCGCGCGGCGAGAAGCCGGCGATGATCAGCGGCAGCGCGACGTTGTCGAACACGTTGCGATCGGCGAGCAACTTGTGATCCTGAAACACGATACCCATGCCACGGCGAAACTGCGGGATGCGCCGACGCGGAATCTGGCGTGTGCTCTGACCGTTGACGAAGACCTGCCCGCGCGAGGGCCGCTCGATCAGCGCCACAAGTTTCAGCAGCGTACTCTTGCCCGCGCCCGAGGGGCCGGTCAGAAACACGAACTCGCCGGGGGCGATGTTCAGGTCCAGCGTGGCCAGGGCCTCGCCGCCGCCCGGATAGCGTTTGCCGACGGCCTCGAAGTGGATCACGTGGTAGCGGCGCCGCCGGCCACGGGGACGCCGAGAAGGGCGTCAGCGAACTCACCGGCATCGAAAGGCTGCAGGTCCTCGCGGGCCTCGCCGATGCCGATGAAGCGGATGGGAATGCCAAGCTCGTTGGCGATTGCCAGCACGATGCCGCCGCGCGCCGTGCCGTCGAGCTTGGTGATGACCAGCCCGGTGACGCCCAGCGCCTGGTGGAACATGCGCGCCTGCACCAGTGCGTTCTGCCCCTGGCTGGCATCGAGTACGAGCAGTGTTTCGTGGGGGGCGGTCTCGTCAAAGCGCGCGGTGATGCGCCGGATCTTCTTGAGCTCCCCCATCAGGTCGGCCTGGTTGTGCAGACGACCGGCGGTGTCGGCGAGCACCACATCGATGCCGCGCGAGCGCGCAGCCGTCAGCGCATCGAAAATGACCGCGGCGGGATCCGCGCCGGTGCCCTGCGCGATCACAGGCACGTCGTTGCGCGTGCCCCAGATCTTCAGCTGCTCGACGGCGGCTGCGCGAAAGGTATCGCCTGCGGCGAGCAGGACTTTGAGCTTCTGGTCGCGAAGCCGGTGAGCGAGCTTGCCGATGGTGGTGGTCTTGCCGGCACCGTTCACGCCGACCACCAGCACCACCCACGGTCGCGGCGCATCCGGCACTGCCAGCGGCACCTCCACCGGCGCGAGGATGTCCACGATGCGGCTCTTCAGCGCCTTGCGCAGTGCTTCCAGATCGGCCAGCTCGGCGCGGCGCACGCGTCCGGCCAGACCTTCGAGCAGGCGCTGTGTGGTCTCGACCCCGCAGTCGGCCATCAGCAGGCGGGTTTCGAGTTCCTCGAGCGTGTTCTCATCGATACGCCCGCCCGGGATCAGATCGCGGACATCGCGTGTCAGCCAGGAGTCACCACGGTTCAGCCGCGCGCGCAGACGGGTGATGAAACCCGCGGGCGCGGGTTCGCTGGTTTGCTTGCCGGGTTCGGGTTTCCTGCCAAAGATCATCGTGAGGGGAGCTGCCATGCGGCGCGGATCGCTTACGTGGCCGGATTATACGCACCCGGCGCCACGCGCGACGCTGCGCAATAATGCGCGGATGCCGCCCCGCAAGCGCCCCGCATCGACAGCCCCGCGCCGCAGCGGCGGGGAATTGCGCATCATCGCCGGCACCTGGCGCGGGCGTCGGCTGCCGGTGGACACGGCGCCGGGGCTGAGGCCTACGCCCGACCGGGTGCGCGAGACGCTGTTCAACTGGCTGGCGCCGCGCCTGCCGGGCACCCGCTGCCTCGACCTGTTCGCCGGCACCGGCGCGCTGGGGCTCGAAGCCCTGTCCCGCGGGGCGGCGAGCTGCGTGTTCGTAGAATCGTCGCGTGCGGTGCTGAGGCAACTGGAAGCCGCGCTGTTGCGACTCGAGGCCCAGGGCGCCACTTGTGTTCAGGCAGCAGCCCTCGACTGGCTCGACACTGCGGACCGGCCGTTCGACATCATCTTCCTGGATCCACCGTTCGACAGCGATCTGCTCGGCCAGGCGGTCTCCATGATCGCCCGGCGGGCGCTGCTGGCGCCGGGGGGACGGGTGTACCTTGAAACAGCCGCAGCACAGCCGTTGCCCGTACCGGAAGGCTGGATGCTGCTGCGTGAGCAGCGCGCAGGGGACGTGCGCTTCGGCCTGGCCTGCGTGAAAGACACGGAAATTTAACGCACAATCGTGACGACAATAACGGGCGGGGTTGGCACATGAGCGTCGGCGCGATGTATCCGGGGACTTTCGATCCCATCACCAATGGCCATCAGGATCTCATCAGGCGTGCTTCGGGCCTGTTCGACCGGGTGGTGGTGGCGGTAGCGGCCAGTCCGAACAAGAAGCCCATGTTCAGCCTCATGGAACGCGTGGCACTGATCCGTGAGGTGACCGACGAGTTCGAGAACGTCGAGGTGATGGGCTACAGCGGCCTGACCGTGGAGTTCGCGCAGACGCACGGACTGGCGGTCATTCTGCGCGGCCTGCGCGCGGTGTCGGATTTCGAGTTCGAATTTCAACTTGCGAACATGAACCGCCACCTCAACGAGCAGGTAGAGACGGTGTTCCTGACGCCTACCGAGGCGTTTTCGTTCATTTCCTCGAGCCTGGTGCGCGAGATTGCCACGCTCGGTGGTGATGTCAGCGGCTTCGTACACCCGCGCGTGGAGGCTGAACTGCTGCAGCGCGTCGGGCGGGAGATCGCGCAGTGATGCTGATGCGCACGTCCGTCGTGCGCTCATTCGCGCTGCTGGCATGCCTGTGCGTGGCTGTCGCGGCGAATGCGACCGGCATTCCGGAGCGCCCCGGACAGGCGGCGATTGCCAGTCAGCATCCACTCGCCACGCGTGCCGGCATTGAGGTGCTGCAGGCCGGCGGCAACGCGTTCGATGCCGCGGTGGCGGTGAGTGCAGCACTGGCGGTGGTGGAGCCCTATGGGTCGGGTCTGGGCGGCGGCGGCTTCTGGCTGCTGCATCGGGCCGAGGATCGTTTCGAGGTGATGGTGGATGGCCGCGAAACGGCCCCCGGAGCGGCAACTCGGGACATGTTTCTGGATGAGGACGGTGAGCCGGTGCCGGGCCTGTCGCAGAACACCATGCTGGCCGCAGGGATCCCCGGGCTGCCGGCAGCGCTCGTGCACCTGTCCAGCGAATATGGTCGCCTGCCGCTGGGCGCTGCACTCGCACCTGCCATCCGCTATGCCGAGGAAGGCTTCGAGGTGTATTCCCGGCTGCTGATGGGCCTTCGCTTCAAGCGTGAACAGATGCTCACCTCGCCGGCGGCGGCCGAGGTGTTTCTGCCTGGCGGTGAGCTGCCGGCGCTTGGCAGCGTGCTGCGCCAGCCGGACCTCGCGCGCACATTGCGCCGCCTGGTCGAGCGCGGCGTGGAAGGCTTTTATGCCGGGCCCGTAGCTGAGGCGCTGGTGGCCGCCGTGCAGGCCGACGGCGGACTCTGGACGCTCGAGGACCTGGCTGAGTACCGCATCGCCGAGCGCGAACCCGTGGTCACGCGCTATCGGGACGCGCGCATCGTTGCCGCGGCCCCGCCGTCCTCCGGGGGTGTGGTGCTCTCGACGGTGCTCAATATCCTGGATGGCTACGACCTGACGGACCTTTCAGAGGAGGATGCCACGCACCTGGTGATCGAGGCGATGCGCCGCGGCTATCGTGATCGCGCGCTGTATCTCGGCGATCCGGATTTCGTCGACGTGCCGCTGGAGAAGCTCACCCATCCCCTCTACGCAGCAGGCCTTCGTGCCGGAATCCGGATGGACCGCGCGCTGCCCAGCGCCATGCTGCCCGGCATTGGCAGTGAGCCTGAAGGCACGCAGACGACGCACTATTCGATCATGGACGCCGACGGCAACCGCGTGGGTGCGACGCAGACGCTGAACTTCTGGTACGGCTCCGGGCTGATGGCCGCCGGCACCGGCGTGCTGCTCAATAACGAGATGGACGATTTTTCCGCCAAGCCCGGCGTACCCGACGGCTTCCAGCTCGTGACGGCTGCGGCCAACGCGATTGAGCCGCGCAAGCGCATGCTCTCGAGCATGACGCCCACGTTCATCGAATCCCCGCGCGGTGTCGCGATCCTGGGTACGCCGGGCGGCAGCCGCATCATCTCGATGGTGCTGCTGGGCGTGCTCGCACATGTCGATGAGGGGGCGAGCGCGCGGCAGATTGTCGAACGCAGACGCTTCCACCACCAGTACCTGCCCGATCGCGTCGTTTACGAGGCCGGCGCCTTCGATGAGACTACCGCCGAGGCGCTGCGCGCACGCGGCCACGACCTCGCCGAGACCCGCCGCAACTACGGCAACCTGCAGGTCGTGACCTGGGACCACGAAGACGGCCGAGTCGAGGCCGCATCGGACCCCCGCGGCGAGGTCGGCGAAGCCGAAGTCTACTGAGCACACCTCGGCGTTGCCTGCGGGAGGTCTTTAGCGGAATGGC
>CAYLNP010000012.1:0-28652 GCA_964384925.1 uncultured Woeseiaceae bacterium | reverse complement strand
GCAAACCTTGAGGTTGTCGCTTTCGAGCAACGGCCTGCAGAGTTTGCCGCGCAGCGAGGGCGCGCAATTGCTCGGACGGATCCTTAGCACCCGACTCTATCTGACGTCAATCAAAAAAAGTGGGGATCAAGCAAGAGCAGTTTGAAAAAGGGCGTGGTTGCAGGTGCGGCAAGTGCGGCACTTGGGGCGGCGATCGCCGCTGCACTGACACAGTCGGCGATGGCGCAGGAGACTGGCGCGTCTCGGGTCCTCGATGAGATCACCGTTACGGCCCGCAAGCGCGACGAATCGCTCCAGGATGTTCCCATCTCGGTTACCGCGTTCACCGCTGAATCGATCGCAGATTTCGATATCTACGATGTCCGCGATCTGGCAAGTATTGCCCCCAATGTCACCCTGCAGACGACAGGTGGCGCGGGTACCGGACGTTTTAATCCGAATCTGACCTTCCGAGGTCTGCAGAACACGTTTCCCGTGCCGCGCACGCAGGTGGGTGCCGTGTTCCTGGACGGCAACTACGTGCTCTTCGGCGTCAATGCCATCAACACCTCCGACATCGAGCGCGTCGAGGTGCTGCGTGGACCCCAGAACGCCTACTTCGGGCGCAACACCTTCGCTGGCGCAATCAACTTCATCTCCAGAACGCCGGGCGACGAGTTTGCCGGGGAGGTCAGCGCGTCGGCTACGGCACGCGGAAGTCACGACCTTGGCGCCAGTGTCGAGGGCCCCCTGCTGCCAGGCAAATTGGCAGGGCGGGTTTCAGTGAGACAGCGCGACAAGGCCGGTCACTACACCGCATCCGATGGTGGCAAGCTGGGTGAGGAAAGCACTCAGGTCATCTCGGCATCGCTGTTTGCGACGCCGACTGAGGGTCTGTCGATACGGCTGCGTGGCTCCTGGCAGGAGGACGATGACGGCCCCGGGACTGATATCAATCTGGTACCCATTGACATTGGCGATACCTGCCAAGGCCGTTTCATCAACAGGGGTCAGAGTACAACCGGTGCGACGGGCTTCAACGTCACGCTGCCGTATTTCTGTGATCGGGTTCCGGGAATCAGCCAGTTGGGCGAGGGAATCGTGTCGACGCAGACGAGTCTGACCAGCCCGACGCTGGCCGGGCTTGGGAATCCTACCGAGCTGTTCGATGCCTTCGTCAACAACGAGCGCGGGCTCAGCAGCTTTGACAGGGCGCCAAACCTCGACAGACTGGGGCTTAAGCGGCGCATCCGGTCAGTCAATCTCCAGACCGATTACGAGTTCGCCAACGGTATGAATCTAGGATTCAATTACGGCTGGCAGGACAACAAGCAGGTGCTGGCGTTCGATGGGGACCGCACCGATGGCGATTTCAACTATTCCTACGTTCCGGTCTTCACCAATACCCGCACCTACGAGTTGCGTCTGGGCTCGGCTCAGGAGCGATCCATCCGCTGGCTTGTCGGTGCCACTTACTTCGAATCCAGCCTGGAAGGCAATTATGGTGGCGGTGGATCGGGACAGTGGCGCTCGCGCCTCCTGTCCTTCCAGCCTTTAAATACCCAGGTTCAGACTTCGCAGTCTCTCAATATCAATCCCTTTACCGGCAATGAGGATGCGACGGTGAAGGCGATTTATGGCTCGGTGGACTGGGACGTGCTGGACAACCTCACGGTGTCCGCCGAACTGCGCTACCAGGAAGACAGTTCGGTTTCCGGAGCTCAGTTGCTGCCGCAGTTCCCGGCTATCCCGGAAGAGGAGGTATGGAAGGACACCATGCCGCGACTCATCGGGACCTACAAGATCACCGAGGACTGGAATCTGTATGCGAGCTGGTCGCGCGGTGTGCTGCCCGGCGCAAATAACATAGGCTTCACCAATCAGACGCCGTTCCGACAGGGTTTGATTCGCCAGATTATCCCGAACGTCCAGGACGTGCTGGACTCCGATCAGCTCGACAGCTATGAAATCGGCAGCAAGCAGACCCTGCTGGACGGCCGGCTTCGCTACAGCCTCGCGCTCTACAAGATGCGCTGGTCGAATGCCAAGACGTCTACGGCGCTTATTCTTCCAGCGACCTCGGAGACTGATCCCACGCCGTTTACCGTGGCCGGCGTCACCACTGCGGGAACGGCCGATGTCTGGGGTGCAGAACTGGAGTTTACGGCGCTGGTGACTGACAACTGGGATTTCGGCGGTGGGCTGGCGATCCAGAAGAGCGAGCTCAGGGAGTGGGGTGAGGCCGGCTTGCTGCGTAGCCTGGCAGGCGGACAGGCCGCCGGAGCTGATCCCAACGATGTCTCGGTCGGCGCCACGCAATGGCGGGGCAATGAGTTCCCGCGCCAGCCGCGAGCCACTGGCAACCTGAACACTACGTACCGAGGCGTCGTCAACGCCGACTGGAACTGGTTCCTTCGCGGCGACATGACCTATACCGGCCGGGCGTGGGACAGCACTGCCAATATCGTGAAGTCCGACGACTTCTATCGTGTCAACGCGCGCCTCGGGCTGGAGCGCAATGACCTTACGATCGAACTGTTCGTCACCAACCTGTTCGACGACAATACCTGGAACTACATGTCTCGTACCATCGTATACAACACCGCGGGTCAATCTTTCCTCGCCACCCAGCCCTTGGGTAATTTGAATGTGGACATCGGCATGGCAGTCCAGGCACCCGACAAGCGCGAAGTAGGGCTTCGCATGCGTTACGCATTCTAGGCGCCATTCGAGATTGATGGAGTGTAAGGCGCCGGGCGTGCCGGGTCGCGCGGAGAGTCAAAGTTGGCTTTGCCGCGCGGTCCGGCAAAGTTGCCACCCAGTCCTTCGACGGTGATCCGGCGCCCGGCCGCTGCCGACACGGGCGCTAGGCCCGGGGCCCGCTTGCCGGGGCCCGCGTCATTGCGGCATCAGACGTCGTTCCTGCGACCGGCTCTGCTGTGGCCGCCTGCAAGGTGTCCTGATCAAGGCGGTAAAACGCCAGCGTGATCATGCTGAGCATTGCCAGCGCTGCGGGAATCAGCGAAACGCCCATCAGAATGCCGAACAGCACCTCGGGCTCTTGCACTGCATCGCGAGGCAGGTCGCGGTTGAAGCCCACGAAGGCCAGGATCCAGCCCACCAGCAGCGGGCCGAAGGCGCCAGAGAATTTCTCCACAAAACTGTACATCGCAGCGTAAATGCCCTCGCGCCGCATGCCGGTACGACGCGCATCCAGGTCGATCGTGTCGGTCAGCATCGAGTTGGCGAGCAGAATATTTCCGCCCAGGCAAATGCCGACCAGTACCGCGCGCGCGTAGTACCAGATCAGCGGCTCGCCGGGACCGGCCGGGATCCAACTCAGGCAGTAGATGATGAAGATAGCGGTCGAGACCATGTAGCCATTGCGCTTGCCGATTCGCTTCGACAGCCAGACGAACGCCGGCATCATCAGGATGGTGACAATGGTGTTGATGATCGCGAACACACCCAGATTTGCGAGATCGATCCTGAGATAGGCTGTAATGAAAAACAGCGTCGTGGCGGCGACGCTCGCAATACCAAGCAGTTGCAGCGCCTTCGTGGCGATCAGCCACATGAGGGGCTCATTGGTCAGCAGCAGGCGCACCTGCGCGCGGAAGTCGTGAGCCGTTTTGGTGCTGTAGGTGAAGCGTGCTTCCCGAGTCCCGCAGTAGCAGTAGACCATCGAGGCGAAGATGATACCGGCGAACAGGATGGCGACGACCCGGTAGGTCTCTCGACCCTCGCCGAAAACCTGCAGCAGAATGGGCGCAAGCGCGCCGGCGACCGAGGAGCCGATGGAGATCTGGACGACACGGTATGAGTGCAGAGACGAGCGCTCGTGGTAGCCGTCGGTCATCTCTGCCAGCATGGCAAGATACGGCACGTTGAATATCGTGTAACCGATCGTGTAGAGCACCAGAACGCCCAGCACGTAGGCGATGGTGACGCCCTGGCTCTGGAACTCCGGCACGGTGAACAGCATTGCGAACGCCACCGCAGAGATGAACGCTCCCGTCACGAGAAAGGGCCGCCGCCGCCCGCTACGAAACATGAGCATAGAGCAGGCGCATGACAGGGCCGCCAAGAGATTCGCAACGACGACCGCCTGTCGGCCGCAAGTCGCTTGACGGCGGATACGTACGCCAATGCGCCATGCATAGTGAACATACCAACAAACGTCAAATGCATTTACGCCCGTTCCTGACACCCGCTACGGTGGCAGCTGATCGAGCCGAAACTTGCCAGGACTGAAAGACATGCGCTGGACCCTCGGAATTGTCGGAGTGATTGCCGTGCTGGCTCTGGCGGTCCTGTCGATAGAGTTCCAGGTTTGGAACCCCAGTCGCGACAGGGTCGAGGCGAAGTACAGGGATGCGGATTCCCGCTTTACGACGATCGACGGTCTGAGACTTCATTACAAAGATCAGGGGCAGGGCCCGGCAGTGCTGCTGTGGCACGGCAACTTCGGCAGCCTTGCCTTCTACGACGGCTGGGTGGAACGTCTGGCAGAGCGCTACCGTCTGATCCGCTTCGATGTCAACGGTTATGGTCTGAGTGGGCCGGACGAAAAGATCGATTTCACTATCGAGCGGCGCTTGGCCATCGCCCGCGCGCTGCTCGAAGAACTCGGTGTCGATGAGTATTTCATCGTCGGCACCTCCTTTGCCGGGCCGATGGCCTACCGCGACGCTGCGCAGCGGCCGGATCGGGTGCTTGGTCTGATGCTGGCGAATGCCGGGGGTCTGCCGCGCGCACCGGGCGCTGAGATCAATCAGCCGCTGCCAAACCCTGTCATGCAGTGGTGGCGGGAGCGCTATCGCACCCGCGGGTTCTGGGAGGGTGTCGTGACACGCCTGCACCCAAGTCATCCTCAGGTGGCGCCAGAACTGGTGGAGGAGTTCTTCCTGATGAACAACATGCAAGGCCGCGGCCCGGACAACGCCACAGGTCTCGCGCATTTCAGGATCGGCGATGCACCCGGCTATCTGGCGAACGTGACTCAGCCAACGCTCGTGCTGTGGGGCGGCCGCAGCATTCTGCCCTACAGCGAGGCGGATCGCTACAAGGCGTACCTGACCAGCGCGCCGCTTCGAGTCGTCAAGATCGACACCCTCGGTCACATGTTCGCACACGACGACCCGGATGCGACTGCCGCCATGTTCGATCGATTTGCGCAATCCGTGCTCGCGGGTACATGGCCGGAAGGATGGTGCCGTGATCATGAACAAGGGTGTGAAGCTATTGGATACTAGGCAAGCGAACGAGCGCGGTGGCCTGAGCCGCCGCGGCTTTCTGGTGTCTGCGCTTGGGGCGAGCGTGTCGCCATCGGCATCTCGGCGTCGCTGGGTTGACTTGCGGCTCAAGTATCAGCGCTTGGGGACAATCCAGGGTCGGGCAGCGCACAGGCGCTCGCGGTACGCGGCGATCGCCACCTTGTGCGCCTGCGTCAGGTCGATGTCGTCCCAGCCGTTCATGATCTTGAGCCGCCGGACCGCGTCGACAGTGAACCGGACCGTCAGGTCGCCCAGCGCAATGCGGCAGCCATCAAGGTCAACCGTCCCTGGCATAGGACCAGCGGCCAGCGTTTCGAGCAGGAGAGTTGCGTCCGCTTCGTCCACCTGGGCTGCGAGTAGACCGTTGTTGGCGGCGTTGCCCGCAAAGATGTCACCGAAGCTCGGTGCGAACACGGCGCGAATCCCTGCGTCCACGAGTGCGTAGACCGCGGCCTCGCGTGACGACCCGCCGCCGAAATTGCGGGGGGCAACCAGCAGGGAGACGTTGCCGGCGTCCGGTCTGTTCAGCGGGAAGTCCGGGCGCAAGGTGCCCTGAAGATCGCGCCGAAGGTCATGTAGCAGGTAGCTGCCGTAACCCTCGTGGCGCGGCACAGACATGAACCGGGCCGGGAGCAGCTGATCGGTGTTGATGCCCTCGATGGGCAGCGCAAGAGCCATGCCTCGGTGGTGAGTCCAACCCCTGTTCACGCTCGATCCAGCAGCATGGACCGTGCGTCCGTGAGTTCGCCGGTGACAGCGGCGGCGGCCGCCATCACCGGAGACATCAGGTGGGTGCGTGCACCTTGTCCCTGGCGGCCGCGGAAGTTGCGGTTGCTGGTGGCTGCACAGCGTTTCCCTGGTGCCACCGTGTCACCATTCATCCCCACGCACATCGAGCAGCCGGACTCGACCCAGTCGAGTCCGGCGCTGCGGAAGATCAGGTCCAGTCCCTCGGCCTCGGCCTGTGCCTTGACCAGCGACGAACCGGGTGACACCAGTCCGGGGATCCGGGCCTTGCGACCCTCGAGCAGACTGGCGGCGAGCCGCAGGTCCTCGAGGCGGCCATTGGCGCAGGAGCCGATGAACACCTGGTCGACAGGGATTCCTGCCACCGGTTGACCGGCTTGCAGACCCATGTAATCCAGGGCGTCGCGAACTCTCGCGGCCTGTTCGGCGGGCAGCCTGCCCGGATCGGGCAGCCTGCCCGTAATCGGCAGCGCGTCATCGGGGCTGGTCCCCCAAGTAACGATCGGTGCGATGTCGCTCGCCTGAATGATCAGCTCCGCATCGAAACTCGCGCCGGGGTCGCTTGTCAGTTGTTCCCAATGCTCGATCGCCCGGTTCCAACGCTGCCCCGTCGGTGCATAAGGCCTGCCTGCGAGATACGCGAAGGTGACCGCGTCGGGTGCAACGAAGCCAAGTCGTGCACCGCCCTCGATCGACAGGTTGCATAGCGTCATCCGGCCCTCCATCGACAGTGCTGAGACCGCGCCGCCAGCGTATTCGATTGCGTGGCCGCGCGCGCCATCCGCGCCAAGCTGCAGGATCCAGTGCAGCGCCATGTCCTTGGCGCTGACGCCTGCGCCGAGTTCGCCCTCGAAGCGGATGCGCATGGTCCGCGGCCGGATCTGCCAGAGCGTCTGCGTGGCCAGCACATGCGCCACTTCCGTGGCGCCGACGCCGACGGCGTAGGTGCCGAAGGCGCCATGTGTCGATGTATGGCTGTCTCCGCACACGATGAGCAGGCCCGGCAGCGTAAGGCCCTGTTCCGGACCGACAACATGCGCAATGCCCTGACGTGGATCGCGCAGCCCGAAGTGGCGAATCCCGTGGATTGCGGCATTTTCGTCCAGTGTGGCGATCATGCGGCGGGCATCGGCATGCGCGGCTTCCAGCGAACGCGACCGGGTGGGTACGTAGTGATCGGCCACGGCAACTGTAAGTTCGGGTTCAGCCAGCGCCAATCCCCGTTTCGCCAGTTCGCGAAAGCCGTGGTGTGAGCCCTCGGTAAGGAAGTGGCGGTCCACCCAGAGCAACGACGCCCCGTCGTCGCCACGGACGATCTCGTGAGCTTCCCACAACTTGTCGAAGAGGGTTCTGTCGCTCATCGGTCAGCGCTATCGCCGTTTCCAGGCTCTGCGATGATCGGCGTCCAATACCCGGAGGCGCCATTGCCTTTGCGGCTGAGCGTCATCTCGAAGCTGAACATTTCCGGGCGGTAGAGGGCCGAGAGATGTTCCACCCCGCGTCCGGTGTCGTCCCTGACAATGCGCTCCATCGACAACAGGGCGGCCCCCACCGAGACGGCCAGATCCCCGGCGACCTCCGGGACGGCCAGCGTTGCGGTGACGGACTGTTCCGCGCTGTCGATGTTCACTCCACTGCGTTCGAGCAGGCGAAACAGGGGTATTGTCGCGAGGTCTGCTTCCGAGAAGTTGCGGGCAATGTCCGCGGGGACGTGCGTAGTGAGATGCGAAAAGGGCTGGCCTTCCAGAGTGCGCAGCCGCACCGCCTTCTGCACGCTTTCGCCCCCTGCAAGATTCAGCGCCCGTGCGACGTTCGCCGGGGGCTGGCAGTACGTGCATTCGAGCAGTCGGGCTTGAGTCGTGCGACTGATCTCTCGCAGCAGGGGCATCAGGGTGGCGAAATCTGCTGCGATCCGTGGCCGTTGCATCGCGCCGATTGATACCCGGGTGCTGCTTCCGGGACGTCTCGCGATGAGCCCGTCGGCGTCCAGTGCCTGCAGCGCCGTGCGCACGGTGACGCGGCTGACCTCGAACGTCGCAGCAAGGCGCTGCTCACCCGGCAGGGACTCGCCCTCGGGGTATGCGCCGCGCAATATTGCTTCGCGCAGCATGAGGTAGACACGCCGCGCCTTGTCGCCGCTGGGGATCTGACTGTTCACCTCTTGCATCTGATTGCGTTGCCCCTGTGTGCTGCCCGAAGGGAAGGCTCCGATGGCGCCGCCCGAGCGCGCTTGCAGTGTCCATGGCTTGTTCCATATAGTACTTCGAACTTGTATTAAAGAAATACAGGCTGGCCGTGATGGCGACGTGTCTTTCGGTGTGTCTGGAGATCCAATGAATCCGCTTCGTGGCCTGCTGCTATCCGCCGAGATCCTGATTGCACCGGGCGTATACGATGCGCTTACGGCGGTGATCGCCGAGAGAGCAGGCTTTCGCAGCCTGTACCTGTCGGGCGCAGGCGTGGCCTACAGCCGGCTGGGTCGCCCCGACATCGGGCTGACCACGATGTCCGAGATGGTCGACACGCTGGCCCTGATACGCGATCGCGTTGCGTTGCCCATCATCATCGACGGCGATACCGGATTTGGCAACGCACTGAATGCGCAACGCACCATGCGCATGTACGAGCGCGCGGGTGCCGCCGCAGTGCAGATCGAGGATCAGCAATATCCCAAGCGCTGCGGGCACCTCACCGGCAAGTCGCTGATACCGGCCTCCGAGATGGCCGGAAAAATCGCCGCGATGGCCGAGGCGCGCACCGCAGATACTCTGATCATCGCCCGTACGGATGCTGTAGCAGTCGAGGGATTCGATGCGGCCATAGCGCGCGCTGAGCATTACCTGCAGTCAGGTGCGGACGTGCTGTTCGTCGAGGCGCCGCGGTCCGTGGAGGAACTCGGCCGAGTGGCGCACCATTTTCGTGAGCGTGTGCCGCTACTTGCGAATATGGTCGAAGGTGGCATGACGCCTTGTCTCAAGGCCGACGAACTCCAGCAACTGGGTTACGCGATGGTCATCTTCCCAGGGGGCATAGTCAGGGCGACTGCCAGGGCCGCCGAGGCCTACTTCAGTAACCTCCTGCTCACCGGATCTAACGCCGGACACTTCGAGCAGATGTACGATTTTGACCGACTTAACAGGGTGCTGGGCACTGAGGACATCCTCGCGAGGGGAAAGCGCTTTGACGGGAGCTGCACAGGAGCAGGTTCATGAGCCGGAAGGTAGGGCGACGGGCGTTCAATGCGGCAGTTACATCGGCGATGCTTGCCGCAATGCGCCCGAGGTCGGTACTCGGCGCTGACAATGCCGATGTGATTGTCATCGGCGCGGGCCTGGCAGGCCTTAACGCCGCGCTTATTCTCGAGTCCCAGGGACTGAAGGTCATCGTGCTCGAGGCTGCTGACTACGTCGGCGGACGCACCCGGACCTTCGCTCTTCCCGTAGGCCATACCAATGCCGGTGGCCAGACTATCGGGCCTTTCTATGCACGCCTGCGCGACCTCATCACGCGTCTGGAGGTGCCGCTCGTGGGTGTCACGCCAAGCGCGCCGATGGGTAACTTTGTGAACGGGGCACTGGTGGCAGCCTCGGACTGGCCGAGCGCTGCGGCGAACACGACCGTCGGCGCTGAGCGCGAGGTGCAGCCCGGCGCTCTGGAGTTCCATTACCTGTCGAAAGATAATCCGCTGCCGGACCCGGCCAGCTGGACGGAACGCGATTACGCGAAACTCGATATCCCCCTGACCGACTATCTTCGCAGCCGGGGGGCGTCCGACGAGGCGCTGCGTCTGATGGGCGTGACCATCAATGCTTTCGATCTTTCGTCGGCCTCGGCGCTGGCATACCTGCGCGACATCCGACGGCTGCAGTGGGGTGTTGTGGATGCCGACAGCCGCACGCGGAGCACGTATGGTGTCTCCGCAGGCGAAGGCCTCGCCTACCACGAGATCGCCGGCGGCACACAACGACTGCCTGAGGCAATGGCTGCGGCGCTCAAGGGCGAGGTGAGACTGAATCAGCAGGTGGAAGCCATCGAGATGACTGCGCGCGGCGTCGAACTGCGTACCCTCGATGGCAACCGCTATCGCGCCCGTTATGCGATCTCGGCCATGCCGTTTACGGCGCTGAGAAATGTCAGTATCTATCCCAACTTTTCGGGCGCGCAGCTCGAGGCGGTGCACCAGTCTGCACACGGCAACACCGTTCGTGTGTTCATGGAGTATTCCACACCCTTCTGGGATTCGGATATCGGTAATCCGGGCCTTTTCACCGATACGGCGATCGAGCGAGTCTTCGCGCATACCAACGAGCAGGGCGAGATCTTCGTCATCGACTGCTGGGTGAACGGCAACGGTGCCTACCGTCTGGATCAGCTACCCACCGCTGCTGTGGGCGAACTGGTCGTCTCGCAGCTGGCACGTATCCGGCCGTCTACGAAGGGACGTCTGAAGGTGCTCAAGGTCCACTCGTGGGCGAAGCACTCTGCGTCGGGTTGCTGTCGTCACGTCTATAACGCCGGTGAAGTGGGCCGATGGGCGCAAGCGCTGGCCCAGCCGCACCTTCGCCTCCATCTTGCAGGCGAGCAGACGCGCAGTCTTGAGAACGGCATGGAGGCGGCGGCGAAAACCGGCGAGCGCGCCGCGCTGGAGATTCTGGACAGGGATGGATGAGCATCGGCATCAGCGCGTCACCAAGGAGCACGACTTGCCTGCGATTCTTGTAGCGGATATCGACATTCATGATCCTGAGGACTATGCCGCGTACCGCAGCGCAAATCCGGACATCGTCAGGAAATACGGTGGCCGATATCTCGCGGTCGGGGCGCAGGCGACCGTGCTTGAGGGTGACTGGATCCCGCGCCGGACGGTGATTATCGAGTTCCCCGACATCGAAGCAGTCAAGGCGTTCTATGAATCGCCCGAGTATGCTCGGGTGCGCGGCATCCGCTGGCGCAGCGCGGATTCGCGGCTGGTGGCTTTCGAGACCAAAGGGCCCTCGTGACCGCTGTCCGCTTGATGGGGGCCGGCTATGCGCGAGACGCATGGTAGTGAACCTGGAATTGATTCGACGGATAACTTGAGGCATGGGTTGCTGGGAGAGTCTTGGGCTGCCGCGGTAAGGCAATAACGCGCAGTGGACGGTCAGCGTACTGATCAGTGCTGGAGGAACTCGTGAACGACAAAGCGCAATTTGAAGGTCGTCCCACCTACACCGCCCAGGCCATCAAGGCCGAGACAGACGGGGCGGTATTCCTGGGTAGTCCGCACGTCGACAACCTCGTCTCCATCGTCATCGCGCTCGGGGCGGAAATCTGGGAAACGCGGCAGAGAATGCTCATTATCGAGCGCTTGCTGGCGACCGAAGGCCGCGTTACCGAGCAGATGATCGAACAATACGTGCCCAGTGACGAGGAGTTCGACTTGTGGGAGGCCAAGAAGGCGGCTATGGCGGAGCGGGTCTATTCGGTGTTCGCCCGCGATACCAGCGCAGCCAAACCCTTCAACAGCCCGTTCCCTTACTGAGCGCATGGCGAGGTGTGAAATGATCAAGCGCAGAACCATTCTTGGCGCCGGCGCTGGCGCAGTTCTAGCTTCGGGTGTGGCCGCGGCGCCGCGTATCCATGCGCAGTCCCTTGGAGAGGGTGGCCCGACGGCACTGGGGGTGCGCACCGACCAGGGGGACATCTACCCCCGCGGTACACTCGCGCCACGCGGGCGTTTCGGGCGGCGTGAGCGCCTCCCGACGCTGGAGCTGGAGAGTCGACAGGATTTCCTCAGAACCTTCCGCAGCTTCGTCAACATGTCCCTGTCGCGCAGCGCTGCAGCGCGGGCCAACGACGTGGTCATGGAACAAGGTCTGCCCACCGATAGTGAGATTCCCGAGTCACAGGCGCTCGAGCTGCTGATGGACGAGCCGTTGATGCAGATCGCCAGCCGCGCCTGGCTTTCGGCGCAGCAACATACCTGGAACGGCCTGCTGCAGGAATACGAGGGCAATCTCGACAAATATCTCGCCGAGATGGAAGCGGTCGACGATTACGGCCCGATACTCGAGCTCAATCCGGATCTCGACATTCCGCGCTACGCGCGCCACGAGATCCATATCATGCCAGGTGGTTACATTGGGAGTCCTGTCGCGGGCTACATGTACCACTACGGCACCAACGGGTTCTACATGGGTCGCAATGACAACGATGAAATTCACCGTAATGCGGCACGGCGCATGCCGGTACCTGTAGATGGAAAGGTAAGGCGTATTCTTGATATGGGAACGGGGGTGGGACAGTTCGCCATGGCGTTGAAGGAGCGCTTCCCCGATGCTGAGGTGTGGGGTATTGATGTCGGCGGACCGATGGTCCGCTACGCTCACCTGCGCACGACCGAGCTGAAACTGGACGTCAATTTCGCGCAGCGGCTGGCGGAGGACACAAAGTTCCCCAGTGATCATTTTGACCTTGTCACCAGCTACATCATGCACCATGAGGTAGACCCCGAGGTGTCGCGCAAGATCTTTCGGGAGGCCTATCGGATCACCCGGCCCGGGGGTGTGTTCTATCCGATCGACTTCCCACAGCGCACCGAGCAGCAGTGGACAGCTCATCGGATGTACCGCTTCTTCATGGATCACCGCTGGAACTGCGAGCCCTGGACGCCGAAATGGCAGCGCTGCAATCCTCAGCAGATGCTCCGCGACGCCGGTTTCGCCCTGAGTACCGAAGGCCCCCCCGTACTGCCGAATTTCGATGTCCTGAACGCGACAAAGCCGGCCTGACGTTCCCCGCGCAGAGCGCACCGTTCTTCCAGGCGCATCACGAGACACGCTCTCGCGATGCGTCTGCTGCATGGCAGCGGTCGTTGATTTAATTGGCTGTGGAGGGGGCAGGGAGGTAGAACAGGGGCCATAGGAATCAGGGAGCACTATGTGATGGGATTAAACACAAGGCCGCTGGTCGCTGTTGGACAGGAAGAGGCTGCGACCTACCGTCGCGATGGCGTGGTGTGCCTTCGCGGAGTACTGTCGCCCGAGTGGATCGACAGCGTGCTGCCGATTGCACGACGTCTGCTCGTCGATCAGGAGGACTTTGGTCTTCTGCCGACCTACCCCGGCCGGTACATGGCGCGCACGATCCCGGAGTTTCGCAAGCTCGTGTTCGAATCGGCGATTGCCGAGGCGGCGGGTCGGGCGATGGGGTCAAACGAGATCAGGTTCTTTTTCGACGAGATCTTTGCCAAGGGTCCGCAGTCAACGGAGCAGACTATCTGGCACTGTGACCGGATGGGCTGGCCGGTGACTGGACAGATGGTGCCTTCGCTGTGGATACCGCTGACGCCGATCACGCATGCCAACTCGCTGGAGTGCATTGCGGGCAGCCAGGTCGAGGATGTGCCGTACTGGCTGTTTTCGCCCAATGCACGCAAGATGATCAAGCCGTCGGAACGGGTGCCTCATCCGGATGGTGAGGCGCGGCGTGGGCAGCCAGGACAGCGGTTTCTGACATGGGAGATGGCGCCGGGCGACATGCTGGTGGTGCACCCGTGGACGCTGCACTACAGTCATGGAAATCCGACGGATGACTGGCGTATCGCGATCAGTGTGCGGGTGTTCGGCGATGACATCCGCTGGGCGCCGAGGCCGGACTGTGTGAATCTGGCGGGCGTGAGTTTTGACGAGATGTTGGAGGGTGAGCGCCCGGAGGGTGCGTTGTTTCCGTTGTTGTGGAGTGAGGACGGACGGCGCGAGGGTGATGATGCGTTTCCGCGCGGTTTTGCCACCCGATGGTCGAAGGCGCGGCGCACTGACGTGAACGAGTACGAGACGTTCCAGAAAAACCTCAAGGCAGCGACCGAAGCCGACGCTTCGGTTTGATCTGAGACCTCGGCGTCTACCCCCTGATGGACCAGGCGGCATTTGACTACGTCATCGCAGGCGCCGGCTCGGCCGGTTGTGCGCTGGCCCATCGCCTCAGCGAGGACCCGGCGTGCCGGGTGCTGCTGCTGGAAAGCGGGTCCGGCGATCGCAGTCCTTACCTGCACGTGCCTGCCGCGCTGATCCGTGCCATCGGCAATCCGGCATTCGACTGGTGTTACTTTGCCGAGCCGGACCCCACCCGTGCAGGCCGTAAGGATATGTGGCACGCCGGTCGCGTACTGGGCGGCTCCAGTGCCATCAACGGCATGCTCTACGTTCGGGGTGCACCCCGTGATTTCGATGACTGGTCAGCGGCGGGGTGCACTGGGTGGTCCTGGGACGATGTTGCACCCTGTTTCAGGCGCCTGGAGTCGACGCCATTCGGTGACGAGCAGCTTCGTGGCCGCGATGGGCCCATCCGCGTGGAGGGTCTGCGCTCTCCCCATCGTCTGGCCGGCGTGTTCAACGAGGCGGCGATGGCGGCCGGGATCAAGTGGAATGACGACTACAACGGGCTAAGTCAGGAAGGCATCGCCGAGCCGCAGGTCACGCAGAAGCGCGGCCGACGCTGGAGCGCAGCCGAGGGGTATCTGCGACCTGTCCGGGGGCGCCCTAACCTGGAGGTCCGCACCGGCACCACCGTGCAGCAGCTGGTGTTCGATGGTCTACGCTGCGTCGGCGTCGAGTGTCGCAGAGCGGGACGCGTAGAGACCGTCCTGGCGGCCTCCGAGGTTGTGCTGTGTGCGGGCACGCTGGGTTCGCCGCTGCTGCTGATGCGCGCGGGCATCGGCCCCGGCACGGATCTTCAGTCGCACGGGATTCCCGTACGGGTCGATGCGCCTGAGGTCGGCGCGAACCTGTGCGAGCATCCCAACGCGATGGTCAGCATCGATGTCACCGAGCGCACCTACAACACGGAAATCAACAGCGCGCGCCTGGTGATGCACATGGCACGGTGGCTGCTGACCCGTCGCGGACCGGCCACCAGCCCGTTCCCGCACAGCGTAGCATTCGTCAGATCGCTGCCCGACCTGCCGGCCCCGGATCTGCAGATCATGCTCGGGCCGTTTGCCTTCGCGTATCAGAACGGTGGCATCGTGCCTTACCTGCGTCCGGCGGTATCCGCGGTGGTGACCGTGTCCTACCCGAAAACTCGCGGACGCCTCACGCTGCGCGACGCGGACTCGCAGAGTCCCCCCGTAATCACGCATCCTCTGCTGGCCGAGGACGAAGACATCGACGCGTTGATCCGCGGCGGGGAGCTGTGCCGGCGAGTGTTTGCAGCTGGTCAGTTCGCCGGTGCGAGTCTCGGCGAACGCCTGCCGGGGCAGGCGGTCGAGTCGCGCGAGGCGTGGGTGGATTACCTTCGCGAGACGGCATTTCTCGGCAACCACCCGGTCGGGACCTGCCGAATGGGGAGCGATCCCGGGTCGGTTGTCGATCCGCACCTCCGGGTCCGCGGCATCGCCGGGCTGCGCGTGGCGGACGCATCGATTTTTCCGCTGCCGATCAGTGGCAACACCAACGCCGCCGCCATGATGATCGGCGAGCGCGCATCGGATCTCATTCGGGCAACGCCGGGAGGCTGCTGATGGCACTTGCGATCGACCCACCGCCCGCGGCAGCTCCGCCGGGGATAGCTCGGGCGCCGGCCTACGCCTGGTGGGTGTGCGCTGTGCTGTGCTTTGCCAGCATCGTGGCCTTCATCGACCGCCAGATCATCAATCTGCTCGTCGGACCGCTGAAGGATGACCTGGGCCTGAGCGACGTCCAGATCAGCCTGCTTCAGGGATTTGCGTTCGCACTTTTCCATGCCCTGATGGCCGTACCGCTGGGTCGTATGGCGGATCGCTACAGCCGCAAGCTGATCATCATGGCCGGCATCCTCTGCTGGACGGCCGCGTGTGCCGGCTCGGGCCTGGTCGGCACCTTCATGATGCTGTTCCTGATGCGTGCTTTGATCGGCGCTGGCGAGGCCACACTTTCTCCCGCCGGCTATTCGATGCTCGCCGACTATTTCCCGCGAAACCAACTCAGCCGCGCCATCAGTCTCTTTCTCGGGTCGGGCTTCGTGGGTTCAGGGATTGCGCTGATTCTGGGCGGCGCGGTGCTCGCCCGCGTAGCCACCGCCGACGGCATCGTCATGCCGCTGGTCGGGGAGGTGCGTGCGTGGCAGGCGGCGTTCCTGATCGCCGCGACGCCGGGTGTGTTGTGCATGCTGCTGATGTTGACCGTACGCGAGCCGCTGCGTACGAGCTTTGGTCAGCTGGTCGATGCCGCGGGGCCCATGCCGCCCATGCGGGAAGTCTTCGGGTTTCTGGTGCGTCAGCGGCGTGCGATGGGGGCGATTTTCATCGGCTATTCGCTGCTTGCAGCCATGCAGTTCGGTCTGGGCGCTTGGACGCCCGAATTCTTCATCCGCATCCATGGATGGTCGCGATCCGAGATCGGCTACGCCTACGGCCTGAATTTCGTCATCGTCGGGACGCTTGGCGTGCTGGCGGGCGGTTGGCTTTCGGACTGGCTTGCATCGCGCGGCTACCGCGATTCGAACTTGCGCACCGGGTTTATCGCCGGATTGTGTGCGCTGCCCTTCGTGGTGGGTTTCCCGCTGATGCCGACTGGCGAGCTGGCCTTCCTCCTGCTGATCCCGGCCACCTTCTTTGGCACCATGCCGTTCGGTGCAGGCACCGCAGCGTTGCCGCTGCTGACGCCGAATCGAATGCGTGCGGTGGTGGTCGCGCTGTATCTCATTTTCGCCAATCTGATCGGCCAGGGGCTTGGGCCATTCTCCGTCGCGGCCCTCACGGATTTCGTCTTCGGTGATCCCGGGCGCCTGTGGCTGTCGATCCCGATCGCCGGCGGCACGCTGCTCACGGTGGCCATTATCATTATCGGTTGGGGTCTGCCAGCGATCTCTGCAGCGCTGCGTGAGGCCGAAGCCGGGGAACTGCGGTGAGGTCTGCTTCGGAGGTCTGAACATGTACGAGCGCTACCTCGATCGATATCGCCTGTCGATCGATAATCCCGAAGCCTATTGGGCCGAGCAGGCCGAAGCGCTCGAATGGTTCAGGCCATTCGACCGGGTGCTCGACGCAAGTCACCCGACCGGGCGCTGGTTCGTCGGCGGCGAGCTCAATGCCTGTCATGAAGCGCTGGACAGGCATCTGGCCGCCGGACGCGCCGACCAGACGGCACTGATCTTTGACAGCGCCATGACCGGCGAAGTCCGCCGGTATACGTTCGTCGAACTGCAGCGTCGTGTCGCGGAGCTGGCCGGCTGGATGGCGGCACAGGGTCTGACGTCCGGAGATCGCGTGCTGATCTACATGCCGCTGGTACCCGAAGCCGTGATGGCGATGCTCGCGTGTGCGCGGCTCGGCGCCCCGCACGTAGTGGTGTTCGGCGGCTTCGGCGCCGGCGAACTCGCCGCACGAATCGCCGATACACGACCTGCACTGATACTCACGGCCTCGTGTGGACTCGAGCCGGGGCGTGTCATCGAGTATCTGCCGATGCTCGATGATGCCCTGTCGCGCAGTGGCCATCGGCCAGCGGCGTGCCTGGTGCTGCAGCGTGATGCACACCGCGCGCAGCTCGATCCGATTCGCCACCGCGACTGGGAGAACGCCGTTTCGGGCGCCACCCCGGCCGACTGCCGTCCGGTCGTCGCCACCGCGCCGCTGTATATTCTCCACACTTCCGGCACCACGGGCAGACCCAAGGGCATCGTCCGTGATACCGGCGGCCATCTCGTTGCGCTCCGCCACTCGATGTCCGCCGTCTATGGTGTCGAGGCCGGTGAAGTGTTCTGGGGAGCCTCCGACATCGGCTGGGTCGTCGGACACTCGTATATCGTCTACGGCCCCCTGGCACATGGATGTACGACGGTCCTGTACGAGGGCAAGCCGGTGGGCACGCCCGATGCCGGTGCCTTCTGGCGTGTCGCCTCCGCGCACGGCGTGAACGTGATGTTCACGGCACCTACCGCGCTGCGTGCCGTGAAGCGCGAGGATCCCGAGGCTGCGAGATTGGCGGACTACGATCTCTCGGCCATGCGTACGCTGTTCCTGGCCGGCGAACGCGCCGATCCCGACACCCTGCAATGGGCGCAGCAGCGGCTGCAGATCCCCGTCATCGATCACTGGTGGCAGACTGAGACCGGCAGCCCCATCGCTGCCAACTGCCTGGGCCTGTCGCCGATGCCGGTGAAGGCGGGGAGTGTCAGCGTACCCGTGCCGGGTTTCGACGTGCGCGTTCTGGATGACGAGGGGCGGCAGGTGCGCGACGGCGAGACGGGCTCCATCGTGCTCGGCCTGCCATTGCCGCCGGGGTGTCTGGCGGGCCTCTGGGATGACGACGACGGCGTTGCGCGCAGCTATCTGGCGAAATTTCCGGGCTTCTACTTCAGCGGCGATGGTGGGCTGATTGACGCGGACGGCTATCTGCATGTCATGGGCCGGGTCGACGATGTCATCAACGTTGCCGGTCACCGACTGTCCACCGGCGAGATCGAGCAGGTGCTGGCGGCGAACCCCAACGTCGCGGAGTGTGCGGTTATCGCCGTGCCGGATGCACTGAAGGGCCAACGCCCGCTGGGCCTTGTGGTGCTGAAAGTGGGCGTACGTCGCGAGGCTCGGGAGGTTGCGGCCGAACTTGTCGCGCGTGTACGCGACGAGATTGGCGCAATCGCCTGCTTCCGCGAGTGTCTGATCGTGCCGCGTCTGCCCAAGACGCGCTCGGGCAAGATATTGCGCGGTACCATGAGCAAGATCGCCGCCGGTGAAGAGCCCGGTGTGCCCGCCACCATCGAGGATGCCGCGGTGCTGGACGCGGTGCGCCGCCTGCTGGCGCCGGGCGACCGGGAAGCTCGCTGACCGCAGCTGCACCGGCGCTGTGGGTTGTGGAAGGTGGAGACGACATATGGGCAAATCTGCGGAGCCTGACGCTGGCGCACCGGAGCCGGCCTTCCTCGCAAGTCCGATGCTGGACCGACTGCTGGACATCACCGTGGCGCTGGGTGCCGAGCTGTGGGCGGAGCGCGAGCGGCGCATCACGCTGGAGCGCCTGCTCGAGGCGCGCGGCCTGCTGAGTGCGGAGGATATCGAGCAGCACCTGCCTGATCAGGACGAGCGCGACGCGCGCCGCCGCGAGCGCGACGAATTCGTGCGCCGCATTTTCCACGGACTGAAATCCCTGGAGTGAAGCGCACACGGCGGCTGACTGCCGCGGCATGCCACAGCAAGGAGTCGACATGGATCGCGGAATGATCGGGGTGATGCCGAGGGCGCCCACGCTGGAGGATGAAAGTCACCTGGGCTATTACGAAAGCCTGCGCAACTTTGCCATCCGTGAGCTCTTCCCGGTCGCCGCGCAACGCATCGAGACCGCCGTCGCGAACGCCGGTCTGGCCGAGGGCGGACGCACGACGCCGCTGCCACAGCTGCTGGAAGTCACCTCACCGCTGCCTGTGGTCGGTGCGTGGAAGCGGGTGATGCACAGCCAGCAGGTGCGCACCTGGAACAAGGTGCGCGACACGCTGCTGGCCGACGAGGCTCGCTACGACCACGCCCTCGCTGACGCGGAGCGTCGCGCGCCCGGCCGACTGCACTACGACCCGGATTTCGACACGCCTGAATATGCCTGCCGGGAAATTCACCTCCAGCCGGGCGGCTACGTAGGGGATCGCAGCATCGCCGGACACGTGTTTCACTACGGTACGCAGGTGTTCTACCAGGGCGACAACGACCAGGACGAACTGCATCAGGATGTGGCCTCGCGGCTTGCCGAGCCCTCGGACGGGCGAATCCGACGCGTTCTGGATCTCGGGTGTTCCATCGGCCAGGCCACCACCGCACTCAAGGCGCGCTTCCCCGACGCCCAGGTGTGGGGTCTTGATGTCGCACTGCCGCTGTTGCGCTATGCCCACCAGCGCGCCGTCAATCTGCAGATCGATGTCCACTTCAAGCACGCGCTGGCCGAGGATACGGGTTTCGCTGATGGCGAGTTCGACGCCGTCTTGGCGTACATCCTGTTCCACGAGGTGCCCGAAACGCTATTCGTGCGCATAGTGGCCGAGGCCTTTCGAGTGCTGCGTCCCGGTGGCACCTTCACGATCGTCGATGCGCCGAACGGGGACGCCTTCCCGGCACCCAACCGGGTATGGCTCGAGTTCGATGCCATGCACAACTGTGAGCCCTATTCGCCTGCATTCGTCGCAACGGACCTCGCGGCGCTGCTTGAGTCGCGGGGCTTTCGTATCCTTCACAGCGGGCCCACGCCGACATTTCTGTGGTGCACACAATGCGAGAGGCCCGCGCAGTCGTGATCGGCTGCGTGGCGGCGCTGCGCGAGTGCGTCGGTTCCGCCGGGGTATTCGACGATGCGCAGACGCTGTCGCTGTACTCGCAGGATGTGTACCGCAGCGGTGAGCGAGCCATCGCTGTAGTGCGGCCCGCCGACCGCGACGAGGTGGCCAGCGTGGCGGCTGTGGCGTCCCGTCTCGGGCTGGGCATTCATGTGCGCGGCGGCGGCATGTCCTATACCGACGCCTATCTTCCCGGCAGTGACCGCGCGATCGTGCTCGATCTCGCCCGCCTTGACCGTGTGCTGCACATCGCTGCGGAAGATCTCTACGCTGTGGTCGAGCCGGCCTGCACGTGGGCCGCGCTGGATGCAGCGCTGGCACCCCACGGCCTTCGCAGCGTGTTCTGGGGTCCAATGTCGGGCAAGGTAGCCACGGTCGGCGGCGCGATGTCGCAGGGTGCGGTGAGCTTCGGCTCCGCGCGCAACGGCTCCTCGGCGAATGCGGCGCTGGGGTTCGAGGTGGTGCTGGGTGACGGACGCGTGCTGCGCACAGGCACCGACGGGCAGCCAGGGCACGCGCCGTTTTTCCGTCCCTATGGTCCCGACTTCACGGGTCTGTTCACCGGCGATGCGGGCGCGCTGGGTATCAAGACGGCGATCGCGCTGCAACTGGAGCCGCGGCCCGCCTGCGGCGATGGTCTCTCGTTTGCGTTCCGCGACTTTGACGCCTTGCGTCGCGCAGTCGCCGAAGTCAGCCGCCGCGGGTTGGCCACCGAGATATTCGGTGCCGAGGCGGCCCTGGTGAAATTGATGACCGGCGAGCAGACGCTCGCGCAAGGCCTCGACAGCGTGTGGGCCGCCGGCCGAGCACAGTCCAACGCGTGGCGGGCGGCGCATCAGATGCTGCGCATCGCCCGCCACGGGCGGAAATTCCTCGGTGACGCGCGCTACACCGCGAGCTTCCTCACCGAGGCGCGCGATATTCGCCGCCTGCGCATGGCGCTGGACGATCTGCGTGATGCAATCGGCACGTTGGGCATCGAGATTCCCAACACCATGGCGGCGGTGACGCGCGCCATGCCCTTCCCGGATCCCATGCTGCTCGGCCCGGAAGGACGGCGGCTGCTGCCGCTGCACGGCATCGTCGCGCATTCGCAGGTGGCCGCGCTGCATGCGGCGTTTCGGGCGTGGCAGCAGGCGCGCTCGGACGAGCTCACGGCCCGCGATGTGCTGGTGTTTCTGGTTTACGCCACATGCGGGCGCAGCGGCTTTCTGTACGAGCCGGTAATCTACTGGCGTGATCGCTGGCCTGAGCTGCACCGGCAAATGATGCCCCCCGAGATGCTCGCGCGCTGGGCCGAGCCCTCGGACGCACCCGAGACGCGCGCCCTGGTGGAGCGTATCCGGATCGAACTGGTCGAGCTCTTCTACCGGCACGGTGCGGCCCATCTTCAGATTGGTCGCAGTTATCCGTGGAGTCGCGGGCGGGATCCCGCGGCATTGTCGCTGTTCGAGGCGCTCAAGCGCGAACTCGACCCCACCGGCTGCGTGAATCCGGGGGCTCTGTTGGGGGCGCGGGAAGCGCCCTAGCAGAAAACCCTTCGCCGGCCCCCGCACGGCGGCCGCGCGGGCGCCGGTCAGCGCAATCGCCGAGCGCCTGGACCGCCTCGCACCCCACGCTTGCGGGACCTTCTTCCTGGCCCTTTTGCTCCTCGTCGCAGAAGGGCGACATCTTGCATGTACGCTCAGGCTCGGGCAGGATCCCATAAAGTTTGGGGTTAATTGCCCCAATTATGCGAAGCGAGGGGTGTATCGGGCAATGACGGATCGAGAGTTCAAGGGCGGCGTCATTTCAGCCATCAGGCAGCTGATGCGCCCCGTTGCTCGATTGATGCTCTCGGCTGGCATTCCCTGGCGGGAGTTTGCGGAGCACGTCAAGCAGGTGTTTGTCGCCGTCGCGCATGCCGAGTACGGCACGGGCGCGCGACCGGCGACCGTGTCGCGCATCTCGCTCCTCACGGGCATGTCTCGCAAGGAAGTCCGGCGCCGGCTCGATCTTCAGCCTACGGGGCAGACGCTTGATGCGCACGTTCGGAAAACCACCGATGCAACCCGGATCCTCAGCGTGTGGCACCAGCACGAAACCTATCGGCATTCAGATGGGCATCCCCGACCACTGCCCCTCGAGGGGCCGGCGCCGTCGTTCCAGACCCTGCATGCACAGTGCGGCTGCGACATCCCGATGTCGACCATCCTCAAGGAACTGGATCGGGCAGGCGCGATCCGCATTGACGGCGGCACAGTGCATGCGTTGACGCGCTACTACATGCCGGCGGCGCTCGACGTCGCGGCGGTACGCCGGACCGGCAGTGTCTTTCAGGATCTGGGCAACACCTTGACCTTCAATCTGGCTCAGCGCGCGCACGGTCGCTCCCGCTTCGAGGCACGTGCTACGGATGAGCGCGTGCGCCTCGAGGACGTCGCTGAGTTCCAACGCATCGTCGAAGACCGTGCGATGGCGTTTCTGGAAGAGATCGACGCGTGGCTTGGCAGCCACCAGGCCACCGGTGACGAGCCTGCAGTGCGGCTTGGCATCGGTGTCTACATGATTCAAAACGCGCCCGATGGCGCAGAAGGAGAAAGCGCATGAGAACGTGCACATGGATGATGGCAGCGCTGCTGCTACTTGCGCTGGCCGCTTGCGGTGGGGGCTCGGGAGATGGTTCCGGCGCTGCACCGGACATCCTCGCGCCCGAGCCGGATGATGAAGGCAGCCCGCCGACCCTGGGGATCGACCGGGGCGGTCGCTTCGGTGTGCTGACTGCGTTCAGCAGCATCATCGTGGGCGGAGTGGCGTACGACACCAGTGATGCAGAGATCCTCATCTCGGGCATGCCCGGCAGCGAGAACGATCTTCGCGTCGGCAACGTGATAGAGGTGCTCGGCAGCGTCAACGAAGATGGCGTGACGGGTACCGCCGAAGTCGTGCGAAGCGAGCCTCTGCTGGTTGGACCGATTTCGACGCTTGATGTACAAAACAACTCCCTTGTGGTCCTTGGCCAGCCTGTCACGGTTTTGTCCACCACATCGTTCGCGGGAGATTTCTCGCCGCGTGATGTCAACGGACTGCCGCTCGATGCTGTTGTGCGCATACACGGCACGCTAGGGGGCAACGGACGAATCATCGCCTCGCGCATCGAGCCCGCGACCGATAACGAAAGCTATCGACTCACCGGCAAGCTCGATGAGCTCGACACAGCGGCCCGCCGCCTTCGCATCAATGCGCTGAGCGTGGACTACGCGTCCGCGACCCTTGCCGATTTTCCAGGCGATGCACCCGAAGTCGACCAGCTTGTGAGGCTGGAGGGCTCGCGGCTGGAGGGTGATCTTCTGTTCGCTGATGTGCTCGCCTTCGAGGGTAACCGCCTGCGCCGGTTGTGTTTCGAGGACGACGACGACGATAACTGCGAAGTGGAAATCGAGGGGTACGTCTCCAGATTCGTGTCAGTGGAGGACTTCGATGTCAACGGCGTGAGAGTCTTCGTCGATGAGGAAACGGAATTCGACGAAGGCGCCGCGGCGGATCTTGCGCTGGACGTCAGAATCGAGATCGAGGGAATCGTCGATGAAAACGGTTTGCTGCTCGCTGAAGAGATCGAGTTCCTCGACGATCTCGACCCGGTGAAGATCGAGGCCACGGCCAGTGCCGTGGACCAGGACACTGGGGTGATCACGCTGCTGGGAATCGGCGTGGAAGTCACGCCGCGCACCAGGCTGGAAGACTTCAGCAGTTCCGTGAGTTTCCCGTTCGTCCCGGGCGATATCCGGGTTGGCGATCGTCTCGAGGTCGTCGGACGGGAGATCGAGGAAGTCGACGTCGACATCCGCGCCGCACGCTTGGAGCGCAAGGACGACGATGACTCGGGTGAAGTCTTCCTTCGCGGCTTCGTCGAGGCCGTGGCGCCCCCGCAGTTGACCATTCTCGGCGTGACGATCCAGACAGATGCCGGCACTGACTTCGATGCCGACGGCGGCGAGCTGCCTGCCGAGGAGTTCTTTGCCCGCGTACAGCCCGGGGATCTCGTCGAAGTTGAGGGCACCCAAATTGGCGATACGGTAATTCAGGCTGAACTTGTTGAGCGCGATGACTGAGCGGCTGACGAACACTCCGGAGAAGAAGTCCATGAACCCATGCCCCCCTGTACCCGACAGCGCGCCCAGGATTGCTCTTTATTCCCATGACACCATGGGCCTGGGCCATGTGCGGCGCAATCTGCTGATCGCCGGTGCGCTCGCGCGCAGCTCACTGAAAGCCAATGTGCTGCTGATCGCAGGCGTCGGTGCGGCAAGGCTTTTCGATATGCCTCCCGGGGTAGACTGTCTGACGCTGCCGGCATACAGCAAGGACAAGCAAGGCAGATATGCCAGTCGCTCCCTTGCCATGCACACCGGTCACCTTCGATCCGTCCGCGCGGACACGATTGCCGCAGCGCTCGGCAGTTTCGACCCGGACCTGTTCGTGGTCGACAACGTGCCGCGCGGAGCGCTTCAGGAACTCAATAGCGTGCTTGAGCAACTCAAGGGGCGGGGCCGCACGCGTTGCGTACTTGGGCTGCGTGACATTCTCGACGATGCGCAGAGTGTGCGCGCCCAATGGACTATTCTGCGTAACCAGGATGCGGTGCGCAGATACTACGACGCAGTCTGGGTGTACGGAGACCGAAAGCTCTTCGATCCTATCGCGGAGTACGCAGTCGCAGAGGATCTGGCTGCAAGAACCACCTTTACCGGGTATCTGGATCAGTCCGTTCGCCTGATCCCCGGTCACGGCAGCCGAGAACGCGCTGGCAGCAGTGTCGGGAGCGCACCACCGACACCACCGCGCGCCCCCTACACATTGTGTGCCGTTGGCGGCGGACAGGACGGTGCCGCGTTGCTCAGTGCGTTCTGCCGCTCCACGTTCCCTGATGGTGAAGTGGGTCTGGCCATTCTCGGCCCGTTCCTGCCTGCGCGCGAGCGAAACCAGATCTCGCGCCTGGCGGCGAAGAATCCCGCGATCGAACTGCTCGACTTCGTCGCCGAACCGATCCGCCTGATACGCGATTCCCGCCGGGTAGTGGCAATGGGCGGCTACAACACGGTGATGGAGATCCTTTCACTCGGCAAGCGGGCGCTGGTCGTGCCTCGGCAGCAGCCTCGAACGGAGCAGCGCATCCGGGCTGAACGCATGCAGGAACTCGGTCTGCTGACCTGTATGGATGGGCAGGACCCGAACCCCAGAGCGATCAGTGAGTGGATGCGGACGACCCCGCAGGACGCGTCGGTTCGACCGCAGCTGGACATGAGTGGTCTCGTACGCATCCCCCGCCTGGTGTCGGGGCTGCTTGGCGCGCCCTTGAGCGCCGAAAGGCGGTCCGAGCGCTGGTCGACGGCGAGCTCCGAGTCAGCCACGCAGATCCCTCCTGCAGGGGGCATGTCATGAATCACGCCGCAAACCCCGCTCGTGTGGCCTACGTCGTCAAGCGCTACCCCAAGTTCTCGGAGACATTCATTGTCAACGAGATCCTTCAACACGAAGCTGCCGGTCTGGCACTCGATATTTTTTCGTTGCGCCCGGTCAGAGATTCTCATTTCCAGGATGCGCTTGCAGCCGTCCAGGCACCCGTGACGTACCTCGACGATCAGGCGAGCAAGGCGGCCAACCTCTGGGAAGGTCTCTCCAGCGCCAGACGTCGCTTGCCGGATTTCTGGCGCCGGGTAGATGAACTGGACAACATACCGGTTCAGGATCTGATGCAGGGCATCGCACTGGCGCTGGAAGTCCACGCCAGACAGGTGACACATCTGCACGCCCACTTCGGCACGGTCGCCGCGACGGTGACACGTATCGCCGCCCATCTGGCGAAGCGCCCGTACAGCCTCACGCTGCATGCGAAGGATATCTATCACTCCAGTGTCGACTCGGAGCGGCTGAACCGGCTGATCGGCGATGCAAGCGCTGTTGTGACGGTGTCCGACTACAACCTGGATCACCTGGTGAGGTCATGTCCGAGTGCCGCCGGCAAGGTGCGACGCATCTATAACGGCCTGAACATGAGTCGCTTCCCCTACCTCGACGGTCCCGCGGACTCTCGGGAGATTCTGGCGGTCGGCCGTCTCGTCGAAAAGAAGGGCTTTGACGTTCTAATCGACGCCTGTGCGCTGCTTCGTAGTCGAGGTGTCGAGTTCAGCTGTCGGATCATCGGCGATGGCGCGGAGCGCAGCGCCCTGGAGGCGAAAGTCGCGCACCATTTGCTGGGCGGGCAGGTCGAGCTCGCCGGGCCGCGCCCTCACGCGATGCTGATCCGGGAGTTTCGCACTGCCGCGGTGCTCGCCGCGCCATGCATGGTAGGCGGTGACGGCGATCGTGACGGGTTGCCTACGGTGTTGCTCGAAGCCATGGCGCTCGGGACAGCCTGTGTTTCCACGCCCGTCACTGGCATCCCGGAACTGCTGCGCCACGACGAATCGGGTCTCATGGTGGCGGAGCGTGACCCAGATCAGCTGGCCGATGCACTGCAATCGTTGCTGGAACAGCCGGAGCTGCGTATCCGTCTCGCACGCAACGCGCGGCATCGTGTCGTCCAGGACTTCGACAGCGCACAGAACTCTGCGGAACTTCGGGCACTGTTCGGCTGTGGTGCCGCGAGCGGGAGTGCCACGCTCAGGCGGGTCTGCTGAGATGGCCAGGATTGCGTACGTCTGCTGTGATCGCGGCGTGCCCGTGTTCGGCTCGAAAGGCGCGTCGGTCCACGTGCAGTCGATGTTGCGGTCGTTTCGGCGACTTGGCCATGACGTCACGCTGTTCGCAGCGCGACGCGGGGGCGAGGCGCCTTCGGACCTGCGAAATCTGAAGGTCGTGGATCTCGCCGGCCCGACCTGCGCAGGGGTTGCCGCCCGGGAACGCAGTGCGCTCGCGCTCAACAGAACTCTGCGGCAGCTGCTCCGCCGCAACGGCCGCTTCGATATCGTCTATGAGCGCTATTCGCTCTGGAGTCACGCGGCGATGGAGCTTGCGTCACGAGAAGCAACGCCCGCCGTGCTTGAGGTCAATGCGCCATTGATTGGTGAGCAGCAGCGTCATCGGCAACTGATCCACGCCGGGCTCGCGGAGATGGTGGCGAAGCGAGTATTTGCGTCCGCCAGCGCGCTGCTGGCGGTATCGGAGGGCGTGGCGCGCTATCTGCGGCAGGCCACCTCCCCGGAGCGTGAAATCCATGTCGTTGCCAATGGTGTCGATCCCGAGCGATATCCCGGTGCACGCTTCGGCCAGCGCCCTCTTGCCAACCCGGCAGACCCTTGCACGATAGGTTTTCTGGGCACGCTCAAGCCCTGGCACGGTCTGGATACGCTGATGCAGGCGTTCGCACAGGTTCACGCCGCGGCGCCATGCAGCCGGTTGCTGATCGTAGGGGACGGTCCCGAAAGATCGAGTATCGAGAATGCGATCGCCCGCTATCGTCTGGACACCGCTGTGACGCTGACCGGTGCGGTGCGGCCCGAGCGCGTTCCGGACTGGTTGTCGCGCATGGACATCGCTGTGGCGCCCTATCCTTCGATGGACGAGTTCTACTTCTCGCCGCTGAAGATCTACGAGTACATGGCCGCCGCCCTGCCGGTGATCACTACCCGCAGCGGTGACCTCGAGCACGTTGTGAGCCACCTGCAGACCGGTTTGATCTGCGAGCCGGACGATGCGGATGACCTTGCTGCCGCACTGCTCAGGCTTCGCGGCGACAGGGCGCTTGCGCGGACCCTGGGTCTCAACGCGCGGCAATCGGTTCTGACAAGCCACAGCTGGGATTCGATCGCCGCCAAGGTACTGTCGCGTTCGGGCATTCCTGCGTGTACGGCGCAGCCTCTGGAGCTCGCTCAATGAAGCGGGGCGGACGACCGAAGGACCTGCTTTCGATGCTGCCGGGTCTGCGCCGCGTGCTGATCAGGTTCATGCCATACATGCGCCGGCATCTGCCGCTGCTGGTCGGGGCCTTTCTCGCGCTGTTCGTGGGGGTGGCTGCACGCCTGCTCGAACCGTGGCCACTGAAGTTCGTCATAGATCGCGTGGTGGTGGTCTCACCAGGCGCGCAGGGCTCCGGTATCGCGGCAATCGATGCACTCGAACCGCTTGCGTTGCTTGGCTGGTGTGCAGTGGTCCTGTTGCTGATCATCACCTTGAGGGGCCTGGCTCACTATCTGAGCACGGTCGGCTTCGCGCTCGTGGGCACAAGGATGCTCACAAAAATCCGCGAGGACCTCTACCGGCATCTGCACAGGCTGCCTCTGTCCTTCCACGCCAAGGCTCGAACCGGCGATCTGACGATCAGGATCATCAGTGACATCGGTATGGTCAAGGAAGCCACGGTGACCGCGATACTGCCGATGCTGGCCAGCGTACTGG
>CAYLNP010000011.1:0-29433 GCA_964384925.1 uncultured Woeseiaceae bacterium | reverse complement strand
TTTGGCGGAAATAAAGCGGACCGCAGGGAGCCATTCCGCCAAAGACCTCCCGCAGCCGGCGCCCGGTGAGTCCAGCCCGGTCAGGCGGGTTTGCGCGCTGCGGCGATGAACCACTTCATCGAGCCGTCGCTCTGGTCCAGGTAGCCGACAAAAATATCGCCGTCGGGGAACCCGGCTTCGCGGAGCATCTGTGCTGGGTCGTTGGTGGCGTAGGCCTCCCAGAAGGGCTCGTTGTTGTTCTTCAGGTCCCAGCCGCGCTCGAAGCGCATGAACTCGTCGAGTTCCTCGTAGCGCAGCGGCACGTCCTGGTGCACGCACACCCCGCCGGGAGCGAGCAGGCGGAAAGACTCGCGCATCATCGCCGCCTGTGTGGTTTGGGACATCTCGTGCATGGCGTTGTGCGAGACGATCAGATCAAAGCTGCCCGCCTCGAATCCCGTGCTCGCGACATCGCGCTGGTGAAAGTGGACGCGCGCACCCAGCGCCTCGGCCCGCGCATGTGCGTAGCGCAACATGCCGGCGCCGACATCGATGGCGTGGACTTCAGCCTCCGGCCAGGCGAGCGCGTACGGCACCGACGATGCGCCTGCAGAGCACGCCATATCCAGCACCCGCCCGGGGCGAAAGTCCGGATACCGCTCGGCCAGGTAGCGCTGCACGATCTGCGCCTTGGACTCGCGTGTGCCGATAGATTGGCCCATCGAGTACAGGGCGCCACCGGACTCGTAGAAGGCTCCGGCAATCACATCGTCGGGATTCTGATCGCGGGCATAGCCACCCGGCTGCAGGTGGATGTTGATGCGCCGGATCGCATTGGGCACCTCGAAATCCTCGTCGAGTTCCAGCGAGCCGCCGGCAGGGCGGCTGTCGTGCAGCCGACGGTACTCGGCAGACATACGATCGGACTCGCGGAAGACCGGTTCGCCCACGGCCTCCCACATCAACTCCTGGGAGACGCGATTGAGTGCACTCCAGCTCTGGTAGCCAGGGTGGGCGTACATGGCATCTGCAATGTCGCCGCGCTCGGCCGGCGCATGTCCGTGCGCCCGCTCGTAGGCCGGTTTCACGGCGCGCTCCCAGATCACCGTGTTGCCGGGCCGCAGCCGCCGGCCCAGGTGAGTCTTGAGTGCCAGCACGAAGCGCTGGCGTGCCAGGTCCTCCGCGTCGGGGCGCGGGAGCATGTCGTGTTGCAGGTTTCTGGCCATGGGATCCATTCTGTGGCGTAGCCGACTCGGGGCGTGCCTGTGAGTTTAGGCGGGCGGGATATACAGTGTCCACAACGCCGCGGGGCGCGCGCGGATGGCTGAGGAGTGCGAGATTGAAAGTGGAGATTCTTGGCGCAGCTGGCGAGGTTACCGGCTCTTGTTGCCTGGTCGAGATCAACGACATGCGCCTGCTGCTGGACTGCGGGCTGATCCAGGGCTCACGCGCCGACGAGGCACGCAATGCGCACGACTTCGCGTTCGATCCGACTCGGCTCGACGCCGTGGTGCTTTCGCACGCGCACATCGACCATTCCGGGCGCCTGCCCCTGCTGGTGCGTCGTGGCTTTCGCGGACCGATCTACACCCACCGCGCGACGCGCGGACTGTGCCGTGTGCTGCTGCCGGATTCCGCATCGCTGTCACGCCGCGATGCGGAACTCGAATCGCGGCGTCGCGCGCGCAAGGGCCTGCCACCGGTGGAGCCGCTCTATGGCGCCGAGGATGTTGCCGACACGCTGCGGCAATTCCGCAGCCTGGATTTCGATACCTGGCAGAACATCCTCCCCGGCGTGCGCCTGCGACTGCACGAGGCGGGCCACATCCTCGGGGCAGCATCGCTGGAACTTGAGCTGACCCACGACGGGCTGCGCCGCACGCTCATCTACAGCGGCGATATCGGCAGCTACGACATGCCGATCGTGCGCGACCCGGCCGTGATAACGCATGCCGATGCGCTGATCATGGAGAGCACGTATGGCGATCGTGACCATCGCAGCCATGAGGCCACGCTGGCGGAGCTCAAGGAGATCCTGACTTCAGCCGATCACGATGCCGGCAACATCATCATCCCGGCCTTTGCCGTGGGCCGCACGCAGGATCTGCTGTACCTGTTCGGCAAACACTGGGACGACTGGGGCCTGGCGCGCTGGAAGGTCTACCTGGACAGCCCCATGGCCATCCAGGCCAGCCAGCTCTACATCAGTCACTCCGAACTTCATGATGAGGAGACGCGTGAACTGGCCACGGCGAAGAGCTTCATGCCGCCGTTGCCAAACCTGACGCTGTGCAAGTCACCCGAAGAATCGATGCGCCTGAACCATGTGCGTTCCGGCGCGATCATCATCGCCGGCAGCGGCATGTGCAACGGCGGTCGCGTGCTCCACCACCTCAAGCATAATGTCTGGCGCCCGGAGTGCCATGTCGTCATCGTGGGCTTCCAGGCCCGCGGCACGCTAGGCCGCCGGCTGGTCGAGCGTCAGCCCTGGGTACGTATCCATGGCGAGGCGATGCGCGTAGAGGCGCAAGTGCATACGGTCGGCGGCATGTCGGCGCACGCCGGGCAGCGTGAACTGCTGCGCTGGTACGGAAACTTCAATCCTGCGCCACCCACCTGGCTGATTCACGGTGAGCCCGCCGCGCGCGCTGCGCTGGCGCAGCGGCTGCGCGAGGATTTTGGTACCGAAGTCACCGAGCCTGCATACGGTGATGGCATCGACCTGACGACGCTCGAGAGCTTTCACGGATATTCGATGACTGCCTCGTCAGCCGAGTGAACGATGCGACGCCCGACAGGACGGCAGTTGGCCAATCGATGCACCCGCCGGACCTCCTGCGGTCGATGTGGATACCGATTGGGGGCCCATCAGTGCAATTGACGGTCCAGGGCATTAGGCATATGCTACGACATATGCTTTCAATGGAGGGACGTCGTGGGAGAAGCTGAACGATTCGTCCGGTTGTTCCGTAACGGCCGCAATCAGGCATTGCGCATTCCCCGCGAGTTCGAGCTGGCGGGAGACGAAGCCCTCCTGCGCAAGGAAGGCGACCGCCTGATCATTGAGCCGGTTCGCAAGGGCCGGCTGCTTGCGGTACTTGCACCGCTAGAGCCACTGGACGACGCGTTTCCCGACGTCGACGAAGACCTGGCGCCTTTGGATGACGTGGCCCTTTAGGGCATGTCGCTGAGCTATCTGCTGGACACGAATATCCTGTCGGCACTTGTTCGACAGCCCGCCGGTATCGTCGCCATCCGGATTGCCGAGGTAGGCGAGTATTCGATCTGTACCAGCATCGTGGTGGCCGCGGAGCTGCGTTACGGCGCGGCGAAATCGGTTTCGAAGCAACTTTCCGAGCGTATCAGCCTGACGTTATCCGCACTGAAGATCCTGCCGCTGGAAGCGCCCACGGATGAACACTATGCACAGATCCGTCACCACCTCACGAGGCAAGGAACACCCATCGGTCCGAACGACCTCCTGATCGCGGCACAGGCGCTCGCCGCAGACCTGACGCTCGTCACCGCAAACACGCGCGAATTCGACCGCGTCCCGTCATTGCGTGTTGAAAACTGGCTGCTCGAATGAACACGTGGCTAAGCCTGGGGCACAAACCTCAAGCTTGGAGCGGCAATCTATGCAAATTTGACGATCCCGCCCTGTCGAGTTCAAGCGTCAGGGCGATCTGACCCGACTTCCGTCGGTCAGCTGCTCCGGGGGATGGGGTATCACGTCATCCCCCGCCGCAAGCCCATCCAGCACCTGCACGCGCAGCGCTGACCGCTCGCCGATCTCCACCGCAACCAGGTTTGCACGCCCATCGGCGATGCGAAACGCAGCCCACCCGTCCGCCTCGCGAAACACGGCACTGGCCGGTGCGATCAGCGCGTCGTCTTCCGACCAGACGACGAAGCGGCTCTCGACGCGGAAGCCGTCACCCAGGCTTCGCCAACGCTCGGGCGATGCGGTTATTTCGCTGATGACCCAGACGCGTTGCTCCTCCACCCCCAGCGCCGATACCTTGGTGAAGCCCGCCGGCTCCACACGCGTGACCACGCCCTCGAGTTCGCCCGGACCGCCCCAGCGCGCAAAGCGCACCGGTTGACCCGCCGCAATGCGTACAGCATCGGCCGACAACACGTCGGTCTCCACTTCCAGCACGTCGGTATCCGCGACCTCCAGCAGCAGTTCCCCGCCCGCGACCACGCCTTCACTCTCGCGGTGCCGGCGAAGCACCCGTCCATTCACCGGTGAGCGCACGCTGACCAGGCTGTCGACGTCATCCGCATCGGCGCCTGCGTAGGTCAGCTGGGTCTGTGCGGCGTTGAGCTCCTGGCGCGCCACCTCCACGCGCGCTTCGGCCTCTTCGAAGGCCTCGGCGCTACTGCGTGCGAGTGTCTCTGCGCGCTGCAGCTCGGTTCGCGAGATGTTGCCATCCACGGCGAGCAGACGCATGCGCTCGAATTCACTCTCGGCGAATGCAGCCTCGGCAGCGGCGGCACGCGAGCGGTTCTCCGCGCTGCGCAGGCTCGCACGCCCTGCCGCCACGCCGGCCTGGGCCTGCGCCCGCCGGCGCGGATCGAGCGCTTCGGGGCGCAGCGGCGCGACCAGCGCCAGCACCTGGCCTGCGGTAACAGGATCGCCGGGTTCGATGACGATCCGGCGCAGGTATCCGCCGACCGGTGCGGAGATCTCGTAGCGATCACGCACCCGCGTGCGACCCTCTTCCTCGATGACCACTTCCATGGCGCCGCGCGCTACCTGCGCCTGGTCGACAAGCACGGGCCGGGGTGCGAAGCCGATCACCAGCAGCGCGATGATCGCCGCCGTGATGAAGCCCAGCACCAGGAGTTTCGTTCTGCTCATGTTGTCCTCATTCGCGTGTCTTCAGGACCCCGATCAGGTCGAGTCGATTGAGTCGGCGACGGATCAGCAATGCCGAGCCGATGGCGGCCATCAGCACCACCGAGCTTGCGAACGCAAAGCTGGAGGGCAGGATTACCGCCGGAATGCGAAACAGCTCAGTACCCAGTTCGGTGGCGATCATGAGCGTCATGCCATAGCCGATCAGAAAGCCTGGAGGCAATGCAAGCAATGTCAGCAGTGCAAGCTCACCGAGCAGGATGTAGCTGATCTCGGCGCGACGGAAGCCCAGCACGCGCATGCTCGCCAGTTCGCGCGCACGCTCGGCCAGCGCAATGCGTGCGCTGTTGTAGACCACGCCCACGGCAATCACAGCCGCAAGCAGCGTCATCACCAGCGTGAAGATATTCACCGTGCCGGCCATGTCCTCCTCGAAACTGCGTACCGCCTCGCGTTGAATCGACACGCCGGCCACACGTGGCATGTCCTTGATGCGCTGGAACAGCCGCTCGCGTTCATCGGCGTCGACCTTCAGGTACGCACCACTGATCGCGTCGCCCTCGCGCATCAGCCGATTGAGACTGGTGATTTCCATGTAGGCGTTCATGCCGATGTACTCTGGCACCACGCCCGCCACAGGCAGCCGCCGCACCGGCCGGTCGCCTTCGAGTATCTCCACCTGCAGCGCATCGCCGGGCGTCACCCCCAGCCGGTCGGCGAGATAGGTCGTCAGCAACAGGCCCTCGGCAGGCGGTGCGATCGGCTGCTGATGGATATCGAGCAGGCGGTGCAAGTCGGGCTCGGCGACCAGACCGCGAATGGCCAGACGGTACTCCCGATGTCCGGCGCGAAGTCGGGCCGGCACCATTCGCATCGGCTCGACCTGACCGACACCGGGCTCGGCGGCCAGGGCAAACATGGCCCGGTAACTGGTCGGCTCGGTGAAGGTCACCGTCAGATCCTCGCGCGACGCCAGGCCGAACTGCGATTCGACCAGCACATCCAGGGCATTGACCTGGAAACGCGCCAGCATGACGATCGCCACCGACATTGCGATGCCCAGCACGGTGATCGAGGATTTGAGCGGATGCCGGCCGATGTGCCGCAGCACCATGCGGCTGGGCTGATCGAGCCAGTCACCCAGACCAAGCCGTTCAAGCCATGAACGACGAAAGCGTGACGGAGGCTCCGGGCGCATGGCCTCGGCCGGCGGCAGGCGTGCGGCGCGCAGTACGGCCTGGCCCGTTCCCGCAAGCGCGGCCAGCGTGGCAATCGTCAACGCCATCAGTGCCACACCCGCATCGAGACTGTACTCGAGATACGGGAAGCGATAGAACTCGGCGTAGACGCCGGCCATGCCGCGGCCCAGCCATGCGCCCAGGGCCGTGCCGACCAGGCTGCCGAGCGCCACGATCACCAGCACCAGCTGGATGTAGTGCAGCGCCAGTTCCCCATTACGGTAGCCGAAGGCCTTCAGGATGCCGATCTGCTCGCGCTGCGCCGAGAGCATGCGCGCGATCACGACATTGAGCAGAAAGGCCGCGACGCCGAAGAACACGGCGGGAAACACGCGGCTCATGACCACCAGGCTCTGCAGGTCCGTATCGAGAAAACTGTGCGAGACCTGATCGTCACGATCATAGGCGCCCTGCCCACCGTAGCGCTCGAGCACGTCATCCATGCGCGCGATGACGTCGCGGGCATCGGCACCGGGACGAAGCGCGACGACCGCGTTGTTGAACGCTCCGTCCATGTCGAACGCCGTGGCCAGCGGCTGGCGGCGCATCCACAGGATGCCGAAGCGCTCGAAGTCGAAGAACAGGTCGCCCGGCTTGATCTGGTAGAGATACTCCGGCGAGGACCCGACCCCGGAGATCCTCAGGCGTTGCCAACGGCCATTGATGACGGCACCGAGCGTATCGCCGGGTCCCAGTGCCTGAGCATCCGCGAAGGCATCGCTGATCAACACCTCGTCGGCCCGCTCGGGCAGCACGCCGTCGCGCACCCAGAGGCGGTTGAGCACCGGCTCGCCGACGTCGGGCAGCGACACCAGCAGGGCACTGACCGGATCGGCGAACTCCGGGATGTCCAGGTTCACCAACGAGACCACGCGCGTCTCGACGCTGCGTACGCCGTCGATGTCGCGCAGGCGCTCGCCGACGTGCGCGGGGGCGCGCTTGAGGTCCACGAACAGGTCGGCGAAGCGATACTCGCTGTAGTAGCGCGCCTGGGTGGTCAGCAGCGAGGCCAGCGACGTGGAGGTCAGCACATAGGTCATGACCCCGCTGGCCAGTACGAGTCCGATCGCCAGCGCCTGGCCGGACAGGTTCAGCAGCTCGCGTCCGAGCTTTCGATGCAGCACACTCATGGCGCTACCAGCTGATCTCTTCGGGCGGCTTGCGCGTGGCGTTGCGACGCTCATCGCTGATGCGCCCGTCAGTCATGATCAGCACGCGATCAGCCATGTCGGCGATGCCCGCATTGTGGGTGATCACCGCCGTGGTCGTGCCCAGTTCGCGGCTGACCCGATCGAGTGCCTGGAGCACGACCACACCGGTCTTCGAGTCCAGCGCACCGGTGGGCTCGTCGCACAGCAGCACCGCCGGACGTTTGGCGATCGCGCGCGCGATGGCCACGCGCTGCTGTTCACCGCCTGAAAGCTGCGCCGGAAAATGATTCATGCGCCCGCCCAGGCCGACGATCTCCAGTGCCTCCTCAGGCCGCATCGGCTCGGTGGCGATCTCGGTGACGACGGCGACGTTCTCGCGCGCGGTGAGGCTGGGTATCAGGTTGTAGAACTGAAACACGAATCCGACGTAGCGACGACGAAACTCGGTGAGTTCGCGTTCGCTGGCACCGCTGAGCTCCTCGCCCTCGTACCACAGCTCGCCGGCGCTGGGCCGATCCAGTCCGCCCATGATGTTGACCAGCGTCGACTTGCCGCTGCCCGACGCACCCAGCAGCACGACGAACTCACCGCGTGCCAGCGCCAGGTCGACGCCACGCAGCGCATGCACCTCGACCTCACCCATCTGGTAGACCTTGGTCAGGCCCCGCGCGCGAAAGACCAGATCGGCGGCGCGGGATTCAGGCTGGGAGGCGGACATTTGAGACGGAACTCCGGCGTCGGAATGCCCGGATTATCTCCGCTGCGCAAGCTGCAAGCTAACCCCGGTAAACCGAGACACTCACCTGCTTGAGCCTCAGCTGGCGTCACCTGCGGGAGGTCTTGGGCGGAAATAAAGCGGACCGAAGGGAGCCATTCCGCCCAAGACCTCCCGCAGGTGACGCCCCCACGCGCCGCTAGAGTCCCATGACATGCTCGCGCATACGCTCACGCATTGTCCGGTCAGGCAGCTCGCCGATGCCGGCCTGCAGGTTGTCGAGCATGTGCTCGGGTTGCCGGGTGGCCGGGATTACGCAGGTGACCGCCGGATGGGCAACGATGAATTTCAGGAAGTACTGACCCCAGGTCGGCATGCCGGCCTCGATGGCCCAGTCCGGCACCTCGTGACCGCGCACGCGGGCAAACAGCGCGCCGTTCTCGAACGGACGATTGACGATCACGGCCACGCCGCGATCCGCGGCCAGTGGCAGCAGCTCGCGCTCGGCATCCGGCGTCATCAGCGAATGATTGATCTGCACGAAGTCGATCGGCTCACTGCGCAGTACAGATGCCACCTGCGCAAACGCATCGACGCGGTAGTGCGAGATGCCGATGTAGCGGAACACACCTGCTTCCTGCTGCGCTCGCAGCGTCGCCAGGTGGGTGCGCCAGTCGACCAGATTGTGCACCTGCATCAGGTCGACAGCGCTGACGCCGAGCAGTTCGAGCGAGCGGCGCATCTGCGCGATGCCCTGCGCACGCCCGCGGGTCCATACCTTGGTCGCCAGAAACATGCGCTCGCGACCAGGCAGGTCGCGCGACAGGGTACCGATCACGCGTTCAGCGGCACCGTACATCGGCGAGGTGTCGACCACGCTGGCATCGCCGTCAAGCAGCGCAGCCAGGACCTCGCGCAGCGCGGCCAGGCGCTCGGTGTCCTCATCCGCCACATCGAAAGTTCTGGCCGAACCCAGGCCAATCACCGGCAAGGCCTCGCCGCTTGCCGGAATCACCCGGTTACGCATGGCCTGCTCGGCACGCAAGTGCCCCAGCGGCAGCACACCAGCCGCCACCGCGCCCGTGACCACGGCGCGGCGACTCACCGAAGCAACGGCTGGCCTCGCCCACGCACGCTTCATGGCGTCTTCACCGGATCGGCGGGCCGCGCGGGCAGGGCAGCAGGCTGTGTGCGCATGCGTTCGCGCACCTCCTGGATGGCGCGCTCGAGCTGCGGGTCGCGACCCTGCATCTCGGAGAGCGGATCGTTGTCGACCTCGATGTCCGGGGTGATGCCCTCGCCCTCCACCGCCCAGCTGCCATCGGCGTCGGCGGTGCCGAACTCGGGTACCGACACCTCCCCGCCATCGACCAGTGGTCCGCGATTGGTGATGCCGACGATGCCGCCCCAGGTACGCTTGCCGATGAGCGGCCCGAGACCTGCCTTGCGGAACTGCCATGGAAAGATGTCGCCGTCGGAAGCGGAGGTCTCATTGATCAGCGTGACCATCGGCCCGGTAAAGACCATGCTCGGATAGGTGTTCGGTCGCTGCCAGTGACGCGTGTGGGTGACGCTCAGCAGCTCCCGGTTCAGGCGATTCATCAGCATCTGCGAGACGTTGCCGCCGCCATTGGCGCGCACGTCGATGATCAGGCCCTCGCGGCGGATCTGCGGATAGAACCACTTGATGAATTCACGGATTCCGTTGGCACCCATGTCCGGCACATGCAGGTAACCCACGCGGCCATCGGTGGCGTCGTTGACGCGACGATAGCGCTCATTGACCCAGGCCAGATACATCAGGTCGCGCTCGCTTTCCACGGGGTCGATCCGCACGGTGCGTGCATCACGGCCGTCGCTCCGCGCCGAGACGCTCAACTCCACCGGCGCACCGCGTGCGGCGTGCAGCAGCCGATAGGGGTTGTCCTGGGCGTCGAGCGGATGGCCGTTGATTGCGAGCACGTAGTCGCCGACCGACACATCCACGCCCACCTCGGTCAGCGGTGATCGATAGCGCGCTTCGGCATTCTGTCCGGCGAAGATGCTCGCGATGCGATAGCGTCCTGCGCGTTCATCGAGTTCGAAGCGTGCGCCGGGGAGCGATACCGTCGGGCGCGATGGCCGCGCAAGATCGCCGCCGGATTTGTAGGCGTGCGAGACGTTGAGCTCGCCGATCATCTCGCCGATCACATAGTTGAGGTCGGAACGATGAGCGACGTGGGGCAGCAGCGCGCGATAGCGCTGGCCGATCGCCTCCCAGTCATAGCCGTGCATATTCGCGACATAGAAATGATCGCGAAAACGCCGCCACACCTCATCGAAGATCTGCGCCCATTCCTCGGCCGGAATCCGATCCATCATCAAGCCGTCCAGCGACAGCGTCTTGCCATCGCCCTTGGCCAGCGGATACAGTTTGAACGTGCCGTTCTGGCGTGCCAGCAGCTGCTTGCCGTCAGCCGACACCACAAAGCCCGACACATCTTCCAGGCGCGTGCTGGCTTCGCGTTTCTCGATGTCGTAGAGCATCACCACCGGCCGCGTCGCCGGTTCACGCCCGTAGAAGAAGGGATCGCTGCGGCCGTAGACCAGGTGCGTGCCGGTGGCCGTGAGCTGCGAGTAGTTGTCCGTATCTACGGGCACGCGGATCACGCGCTTATCCAGTCCCTCGAGTTCCACTCGCAGCGTGGCGGTGTCGGCCTCATCCTCACGGCGGCGGGCATCTTGCCCGGTCGATTCATCGTCATTTTCGGCGACCTCGGCCTCGTCACCGACCTCGTCGCTGCGCGGCGCAAACGGGTTGTCGACATCGCGGGATAGCGCGTAGGCGAAAATGCCGGTATCGCGATTGGTCGCGTAGTCCCATTCGATGCGCGAGATCTGTGGCTGGAACTCACGCATCGCCAGGAAGTAGAGCAGGCCACCCTCGGGATCCCAGGCCGGCGTGTGCTCGTGAAACATGCCCGAGCCAAGCGCGTGCAGCCTGCCGCGCTCGCGTTCCCAGAGGTGCAGCCGACTGAAGCCGCTGGGCTGGCTCATGCTGAACGCAAGCCAGCGCCCGTCGGGTGACCAGACATGGTCGCGATTGTTCTCGAAGGGATCGCGGGCAACCACCGTGATGCGCCCGCTCGACACGTCGACCACCACCAGCTGGTTGCGCGCGTCGACCATCGCAATGCGTTCACCGTCGGGCGAGAAGCGCGGCCGGAAGTACCGGGTGTCACTGTCCTGCGTCACCTGGCGGGGCTCGCCGCCGGCCTGATCGACCACCCACAGCTCTTCCTCGCCGCTGCGATCGGAAATGAAGGCCACGCGATCACCGGTCGGCGACCAGGCGACCTCGCGGTCATGGGCATCGCTGCTGCGCGTGAGGTTACGGGTCAACCCGTGCTCCGCAGGCACGCTGAAGACCTCACCGCGGGCGACGATGGCGACGCGATTGCCGTCAGGCGCAGGTGCGGCCTCCTGGATACGATCACTGACACTGATGCGCGCCGGCCGCCTTGGCACCCCATCGGAAGGCACGGTGATGGATACCGCCCTGTCCTCCCCGGTGACCACGTCGAGAATACGCAGACGCCCGCCCAGTTCGTAGACGATGCGCTGCTCGCCGTCCGCACTGGGCCAGCGCACGTCCCACTCGTCGTGCCGCGTCAACTGCGTCGTCTCGCCGCTGTCCGGGTCGTAGCGGTAGATGTTCAGCGTGCCGTCGCGGTCGGAGACGTAGTACACGCCGCTGGGCAGCCACATCGGATCGCGGTGGGAGCGCGGGTGCTCGCTGATGCGCTCCACCTGGCTGCCGTCGAGATCCAGCACATAGAGCTGTTGCGCCCAGCCCCCCTCATAGCGCTTCCAGGTGCGGAAGTCGCGGAACAGCGGCGAGTAGACGATGCGCTGCCCATCCGGGGACAGCGCGCCCCCGCCGGCGCGCGTCATGGGCAGCACCTCGGGCATGCCACCCGACAACGGGGCGATGTACAGACGCGAGGCACCGACATCGTGGGTATCCCTGAGACTGCGGAACAGCACGCCGGACCCATCGGGCGTCCAGCCGTAGACCTGATTGTCGTAGCCCCAGCGATCGGGCAGCGGACCCGTGGCGGGGTACCAGGTCAGGCGCTGTGGTTCGCCGCCACCAGCAGGCATCACATACACCTGCTCGTCGCCGTCGTATTGCGCAGTGAATGCGATGCGCGTGCCATCCGGGGAGAAGCGCGGGAACAGTTCGACTCCCGGATGCGCCGTGAGACGTACGGCCACACCGCCGCTCGCAGCGCTGCGCCACAGGTCGCCGCCATGGCTGAACACCAGGTGGTCGCCATGCAGGGTCGGAAAGCGCAGCAGCAGGGTCTCCTGCGCATGGACAGCGGCGGAAACAAGACTCCAGACAAGCGCCAGGCTGGCGGTGGCACAACGAACAGTAAGGTTTGACGGCATTAAACGGGTCTCCGGATGCTGCAGGCCTGCAGAACAGCAGGGCAGTCGGCACACTCGGCGCGGGCGCGAAGGCCGGGCCGGTGCACGACAAGACCGCGAGTATAGCGAACCAGTTCCCGCCCACGAGGTCTGTGAAGTCATGGCGCACGCGCTAGAATCATGAACCCCAACCGGTCAGCCCAGATGCATTCTTCAGATCCCGGCTCTCGTGTCCGCAGCCCTCGCCCGGGGCTTGCCAAGCCGTTGGCAGCGTTGCTCGTCTGTCTGCTGTGGCTGGCCGCAGCACCGTGGCTCGCAGCCCAGGAGCCCGGACCCGCGCCGCTGGGCACCGTGGAGCTGGAGCTTGCGCTGGATCGTGCCGAGGCCGACGAAAACTACGCGCAGGCTGTCGAACTGGGCGCGCAGTGGCTGGAGGCGCTGGACGCAGAACTTGGGCCGGAGGCGCTGCCGCGCATCGACGCCCTGACGCGCGTAGGCACGATCCAGCGGCAGGCAGATCGCCTCGACGAGGCCGAGGCCACACTGCTCGGCGCCATCGATCTGGCCCAGCAGCTTGAAGGCCGGTTCAGCGAACGCCAGCTCGGCGCAGTCTTCGAACTCGGGCGCGTCTATGCGGACATGGACGAACACATGCTCGCCGTGGCGACATTCACCGAAGCCCAGGGCCTGTCGCGACGCCTGCTGGGCCTGATGAACCTCAGGCAGCTGGACATGCTGGAGGAAATGACCGTCAGTCTGCGCGCGCTGGAAGCCTGGGAAGAGGCCGATAGCCGGGCGCTGGAAGCCTTCCAGATCGCCGAGCGCAACTTTGGTCCGGACGCACCTGAGCTCCTGCCGGCGATGTACCGCCTGGCCCTGTGGTATCGCTACAGCGGCAGGCTCGAGGAGGAGCGGTTGCTGTACGTCCGGGCGATCCGGTTGCTCGAGGCCGACGGCGGCAGCGAGGATCCGCGCATCATCGAACCGCTGCGCGGTCTTGCCAAGAGTATGCAGTATGCGGCCAGCTTCATGGAACCCCGCGGCAACATGCCCACGCCGATGGGCTATCCTTCCGCGGAGCAGGCGCTCAACCGGGCGCTGGCCATCGCGCGCATGCAGGAGCGTGCAGCACCGCATCTCGAGGCCCTGCTGCTGATCGATCTGGGCGACTGGAATATGGCGGTGACGCGTCGCAATGCGGCGGTGTCGCACTATACTGATGCCTGGCAGCGGCTGGCCGATGCCGATGACGGCGAGGCACTGCGCGAGCGCTGGTTCGCCCGACCGGCCGCAGTGACCTCCCCGCAGCCTTCATGGCTGGGTGTGCGGCCGCGCGGTGCCGAGCCGGGTCTGGAGGATGGCCGGGTCGTCGCCAGCTACACGGTGAATGATCAGGGGCGGGCAGAGGATATCGTTATCATTGAATCCCATCCTCCCGGACTGAAAGACACGACCGTGCGCCGAACCCTGCGATCGCATCGCTTCCGTCCGCGCTTCGAGGGGGGTGAACCCGTAGGCACTGCCGATCAGACCTACACATTCGAGTTCGGATTCCGGCCATGAAGCCCCCGCGCCGGTACGCCCCGATCCTGGCCGGCGTGCTGCTGGCCGCGTGGTCCACCGGCGGGCCCGGTCCGGCACACGCGGCTGAATCGCAGCTCGAGCAGCGCATGGCCGCCGAGGCTGCGCTGCAGGACGGTCGTCCCGTCGATGCCCTTGCCGCCGCCCAGGGATGGCTCGCACTGTTGCGCGCCGACGCCAATGCGGACGCTGAAGAACTGGTGGAAGCGCTGGCGCTTCGTGCACGCGCGCAGGCGGCGCTCGAGGATCATCCGGCGGCCGCGGAGAGTTACCTGGAGATCCTCGATATGGTCGAGGCCATGCATGGCCGGCTTGCCCCGCAGATGGTCGAGCCGATGATCGGGCTGGGCGAGCAGTTCAATGCCGCTGGCGAGTACGAGCAGGCGCTGGTGGTGGCTGACGAGGCACGCCATCTCGCCCGTCGCAACCATGGGCTGTTCGGCGTCGAGCAGGTGGCAGCCATGGAAGTGCAGTCCGACGCCCATACGGGCCTGGGTGAGCGGCAGGCCGCGCGCGAACTGCGCGAGGAGGCCTTCGACATCATCGTCAAGCGCCTGGGTGACAACAACCCGGCGCTGATCACGTATCTGCAGTCGCTGGCCGACTGGTATGCCGGCCGCAGCCTGACGGTGCGCGAGCGTCGCAGCCGAGAGCAGGTGCTGTCGCTGCAGCGCGAGCATCATCCACAGGAACCTGCCCTGCAGGTCGACACACTGCTTCGCATCGCCCGCTCCTGGCAGGGCGAGGTCGCCGCGGCGATGCGACATCCGATGGATCGGCGCTCGGCCCTGCAGATTTCGCGGCTGAGCCCCGCGGCCAGCACCGGCGCCCGGCCCGCCCGCGAGGCGCTCGAGCGCGCGCAGCAGGTCATCGACGAACACCCGGAAGTGTCCGCCGAGACGCGCGCGCAGGTGCTCGCGGCGTGGGGCGACTGGCACATGATCTTCGACAATGGTCCCGACCAGGCGCTGTCGCGCTACGCACAGGCATGGGACGCGCTGGCGGAAGACGATGCGCAGCGAGACGCACTGTTCGGTCGCCCCACCCCACTGTATCTCGTGCCGCCACCCTATCCGGCGGGCGGACAGGGACCGGAGTCCGTGCCCGGCGCCGTGACGCTGCGCTTTGAAATCGGCAGCGACGGCAGGGCTCATAACATCGAGGTCGAGGAGTCTTCGCCGGAAGGCACCATGACAGCTGCCACGATTGCACAGCTCGAGCGCACCGGGCGATATCGGCCGCGAATGGAAGCGGGCCAGCCGGTGGCGACCCCGGGCGTGCGACTGCGCCAGTCGTTTCGCTACGCGCCGCGCGACTGAGCAACGGCACCTGAGCCATGACTGTGACGTGCACCGAAGCCGCGGCGACCGTCTGCGTCTAGGATCCGAGGCTATTGGCCCGCAGGCCGTGCGGGCGATGGACGGGAGCAGGAAATGATCTCCAAAGGACTGGCCCTGCCGCTCACGCTGACGGCGCTGGCATGGATGCCGCAGGCTGCAGCCCAGGAAGGCGGCGGGCTGCGTGTGCTCCACCACGAGGCCCTGCAGCAGGCGGGATTCGAGCTGCTGTCGTCCACCACGGGCCACGAGCGCTTCGAGTTCCAGGCCGCGGGAAGGCAGTGGACACTCGTGCTGCGCCCCAATCCACGCCTGCGCGACCACGCGCGGTCTGACGATACGGCCGTTCTGGAAGGCCGCCTGCCCGGTCAGCCGGATTCATGGGCACGCGTCACCCGGATCGACGGCCAGGTGTGGGGCATGGTTCACGACGGGCACGAACTGTGGGTCATCGAGCCGCTGGCGGCCATCGCAGCGTACGGCGAAAGCATCACGGGCGTGGCTGAAGGCAGCGGCATCTACCGCCTCGCCGATACGCTGATCGACGCCACGGCCATGAGCTGCGCCACCGGCAGCGTGCCCGGTACCGCGCGGATGATCTCCGGCGAGATGGCCGTGGCGATGCTCGGGGCGGAACTTGGACGCATGTCACGGGGCTCGCAGAACGTCTTCGCCGCGGTGCCCATCTCGGTCGTCGCCGACCGCGAGTTTCGCGAGCGCTTTCCGCTGCCCAATCAGGCCGAAGACCAGGTGCTCGTGCGCATGAACAATGCCGATGGCATCTATCAGGAGCAGGTGGGCGTGGCCTTCGATGTCCGTGAGATTCGGGTGCTGCAGGAAAATCCCAGCCAGCTGACCTCGTCGGTTGCATCCGAACTGCTGACCGGCTTCCGTAACTATCGGGCCAGTTCCCCCTCACTGATTCAGAACACCGCGCTGTCTCATCTGCTGACCGCGAAGGCACTGGAAAGCGGTGATTCAGGCGGTCAGACACTGGGCATCGCCTATGTCAGCCAGAACCAGGGCACCGGTGTCCTGTGCGGTTCCTCGTCGGGCGGTACGCCCACGTACTCATCCTTTGGTGCAGCCCTGACAGCGATACGGACCGGCGTGCCCAATGTGCTGCTGGACTCACTTGTGATTTCGCATGAGATCGGACACAACTTCGGCGCCGTTCACGATGGCGATGCCGACGATGCCCTTTGCGAAGATGAGCCGCCGAGCGGCTTCATCATGGCCGCCAGCATCAATACCAACGCCACGACGTTTTCGCAATGCAGCCTCGATACCATGCTTCCGTATGCGCAGGCCGCGCTGGCCGCCGGCTGCCTGCTGCCGGCCACCAGCGCCGATGTCGCAGTCGAACTGCCGGTGGACGCACTCGACGTGACGGTGAACGAGGACTTCGACCTGGTGGTCAACGTCACCAACGCAGGCTCGCTGGAGGCCACCGAAGTGACCCTGGAATCCACCCTGCCCGCAGGCATCGTGCTGGTGACCGCCGATACCGGCGGCGCAGCCTGCACGCTGCAGGGCGCCACGATCGTCTGCGAGCTTGGCGTCGTCGCGGCCGAGGCGGGTGTCAGCATCGAGCATCGCCTGAGGGCGAATTCCTCGGGCGTCCGCGACATTTCCATCGCCGTGAGTTCCAACGAAGACAGCTCAGGAACCAACAACCTGGCCACTGCGCGTGTCACCGCGACGGCGCCCGCACCACCGCCGCCGCCTCCACCACCCCCACCGGCGCCAGCGAGCACCGGCGGCGGCGGTGCGATCGGCCTGCCATGGCTGCTCGCGCTGGGCGTGATGTTCGGCATGGCCGTGCGGCACCGCAGCTCCGGACGATTGCTCATCCATCGCGCTGGCCGCCAATCGCATTGAGTTTCGCCCACTCCAGCACATAGGCGTGCTGCGCATCGGTCTCGGGGGTGCGCTCGTGCCGCCAGGATTTCTCGACCTCCCGCCACCACTGCGCGAGTCGCTGCAGCGCCGCTTCGCCCTCGACGCCGTGGCGTACCAGCCAGCAACCCACGACCGTGCCGGTACGCCCGACCCCGCCCCAGCAGTGGAGATAGATGCGCTGGCCGGCCGCCAGCTCATCATCCATATGGTCGAGAATCGCCCGCATGTGGGCGGCCTCGTCGGGCACGTCGCGATCGCGGATCGACATGCGACGGTAGCGCGGCATCAGGCCGCGCAACTCGGCTTCCGCCTGCAGCGGCGGAAGGTAGGACGGCAGCTCGTGGCTTTCGGTCAGGTCGATGAAGCTGCCGATCCCGGCATCGAGCAGGCGACCCAGGCGCCCGCGCGCGGCCTGCGCATCGGCGGCAGAGGGATACTCGCCCGCCAGCAGCGCATCGGGGCGCACCCAGTAACAGTTGCCATGGGGCCGTCCCCTCACTCGTCCACTCCCGTTCGTTGCTGCAAGTGCCGTGCACGCAGCCGCAGAAACACATAATACGCGCCGCACACGCACACCATCGACCAGGCGAAACCGTGCGGCGGCACCAGGTCCATGAATGCGCCCATGAAGGGCGGGCCGAGCATCTCACCAACGCCGAACATCAGCACGAACGCCGCATTGGCAGCCGCGAGCCGCCCGCCCTGAAGGCGCTGGCCGAGCAGCGTCAGGCCAAGCGTGTACACACCCACAACGCCGCCGCCGATCAGGAACAGCAATGCCGAACGGGGCCAGGCATGAAGCATCGCCCAGGGCAGAGACGCCGCCGCGAGCACCATCACCAGCACCAGGCCACGCAGCAGACGTGTGCGGTCCATACGATCAGCCAGCCACCCCACCACCAGCGGACACACGACCAGGCCGGTGCCCGCGATCGCAACCATGCGTGCCGCCGAGGCGGTGTCGAATTCAAGGGCAAGGCCGTACAGCGGCAGCAGGCTGAACAGACCGAAGTACAGTACCCCCATCAGCAGCGCCGCGCCGATCGCATCTGGCGCCTCGCGCACGTAGCGCAGCACGCCGTGGGTATCGTGGGCGGCCATCGATGGGGCGCCACCGCGCGCAAACAGCAGCGGCACGCCCGCCAGCGCGGTCATGGTCGCGCCGGCGATAAACGGCGGCCAGCCGTCCACGCCGGCAACCGGCAGGATCAGCGCCCCGATCACCAGGCCCAGCGACAGCACGGTGGAGTACAGCGCGATGACCCGACCGCGGTTGGCATCGGTGGCCAGCTGGTTGATCCAGGTTTCGCTGACGATGAACAGTCCCGTGGCCGCCACCCCCATCAGAAAGCGAATCAGAAACCACGCCGGAATCGACGGCCACATGGGAAAGGCCAGAAGCGTTGCCAGCACGCCGCCCAGCGACAGCGCCATGAACATTCGCTGCCCCAGCAGCGCGATCAGTCTCGGCAGCACCGGTGCCAGCCCGATCGCGGCCACCGCCGGCATCGAGGCGTTGAAGCCGATCAGCGTGCGGGAGGCGCCCATCTGCTCCAGCAGGATCGACAGCAGCGGCGTGGTGATGCCGAAGGTCACCCCAACCACGCTGATAGACGCGATGATCGCGACGAGGCTCAGCTGCCGACCCGGCGGCTGCGCGGGGGCAACCCCCGTCTCTGACGTGCTCAAGATTTCCGCCCCTTCCATGGCACAATGACCTCAACCCCGATCATGGAGGATTCAGTGCCCTGCCGCCCCACAAATCTGTTCCGCGCGCTCGCCATCGTCGCACTGTGCACGACCCTGCTCGCCGCCTGTGAGTGGGAGGAAGGTTACGGCCGCATCAATGATCCCGGTCCCCATCCGCTGGTCGGTGCTTGGCGCGGCGTATCCATGGAAGTCTACCTCGATGCCGAAAATGGGCCAGGAACCCGCGCGATCTCGATGGACGAGGCCTTGTGGGCGGAGAACGGGCTTGCACCACCCGAGATGCGCTTTACTGAAGAGGGTTATTACTTCACGGTCTATCGCGACATCGAGGGCCGCGAAGTGCAGAGCGCCAGCGGGTACTGGATCATCGATGACGCGGATAACGAGCTGACGCTGTTTCAGCGCGAGCCTGCGATGGAGCGCCACAGCTATACGGTGACCATGCAGGGCAGCCTGCTCTCGCGCTTTGAAGGCATGGTGGACTGGAATTCGGACGGACGCGCAACCGACCTTTATGTCGGTGAACAACGCCGGCTTCGCGAGACCGAAGCTACCATTCCGATGCCCGTTCCGCCGCAGCCGCAGGACTGAACGCGGGGGCCGCGATCTAGGCTTCAAACTCCACAAAATTGAAAGTCGTCCCGGCCTCGCCGTGCACATACAGCCTGCACGCACCCCAGCTTTCGGGAACGGTGAATGCCCGCTGCGTCTCGAAGGCGATTTCCTCTGCGCGCTGTTCGCACCGCAGGTCCAGGTGATAGATCCGACCGACCACGCCATGAAATTCGAAGCCGCTGCGGCTCAGCGCGTGCGACCATGGTCGTGCACTGCTGATGCTCCCCGAGATGTTGAGCGGCTGCGAGCTTTCGAGAATCTCGGCGATCCGGCGGGCAGTGTCCTGTAGGGTGGCCACCAGAGCACCTTCGTGGTCCATCTTCGTCAGACGCTCGAACATGCCCATTGCAGCCAGGTATTCACCGCTGTTCGCGTAATCCGCGTACAGCATGCTCAGAGCCCTGAGGTAGATGTCGGGCGGCAGATACATGCGGTCTTCGTAGGCCACTGCCCGCAGCAGGCTCTTGCGCTGTTCAATCCTGTCGTCAGCCTTCGCGTGAAACAACGCGCTGCCCCACCAGTACCAGGCATCTTCGTAGAGGTTAATGCGCGGTCGCGCGCGCATGTGTTCGAGCTGAAGGCGCGCCTGGTCCAGATCGTTGCTGCGCAGGTGCCGGCTCAGTCTGCGGAACTGGCCGCCAAACTGTCTGCTGGCACCCTTGGTGGGTTCATGGAGGTGAAAGGTGATCTTGAAGCGCGTCCACGCCTGCTCGACCGGTCTGCCTGCGATGGTCGCGGGCTCGTATATGAAGTCGCGGACGGCGGCCAGTGCGGCGCGTTCGAAAATCTCCAGGCCGCTGGAGTCCTCGACAAAGACGTCGCGTACCGTGCCGTCCGTCGTCACGACGAACGTCAGCAGGACCCAGCCTTCGCGACGTTCGGACGCCGCTGACATCGGGTAGGAAGGAGCCACAGTTACGAGTGGCTCCGCCGCCTTGAACTGCGCCATCGCCACGCCGGCAGCACACAGGGACTGGACCATCATCAGCACAGGTACCGCGCCCGCGCGCCAGAAAAATCTGCCGATCCTGGTCATGCCACCCCCCGTTCTACGCCATGTTCACGCGCCGCCGTTCGACAGCGACTGTCGATAGGCTTCACGCCCCTGCTCGATGAGTTCATAGATCTCGCGACTTTGCCCGCCCAGTGAGTTGATGAGTTCCTCATGGGTGCCGCGCGTGGCCTCGACCCACTGCGCGCGCTGCTCCGGCGTCAGCTCGTGGGAGGTGAAACCAAGCTCGCTTTCGGAGATCGCCAGATCACGGTCGATTTCCTCACGGATCATGCGTCGGCTGACCTCGATCGACGGAAACGCCGTACTGAACAGCTCGCGCTGGGAATCGGTCAGACCGTCCCACCAGCCTTTGTCCGCAACGATCACGCTCATGCCCAGCGAATGCTCCGTAAGCATCAGATGCGGTGCCTCGCCGGCGATCCCGGTTCGCGCGTACAGGGGCACGCCGTTCTCACCCGCGTCGATCAGGTTGGTCTGCAGCGAAGGCACGATATCGGCGTAGCCGATCGAGATCCGATCGGCCCCGACGGCCTGGGCAAAGAGCTGCGAGGCGGTGCTGGCGGATACACGGAAGCGTACGCCACGCATATCGTCCGGCGTCAGCAGAGGCCGCTTGCCATAGACGTGGTGGAAGCCGATCTCGTTCCAGGTGATCAGGTGCATGTCGCGCTCGGCAAGCATGTCGCGGAAGCGCGAGGTCAGGTAGTTGTCGAAGACGTAGTCGGCTTCCGCGTAGCTGTCGAACAGGTACGGGGCATACAGCAGCGCGAACTCCGGCAGCACGGTAGAGGCAGACATCGCAGACAGGTTGGCGAACTGCACGCGGCCGCGACGCAGGCCAGACACGAGCTGCTCCTCGGAGCCGAGCTGTCCGTAGATCAGCATGCGCAGCGAAAAGCCCTCCTCGGAGGCCTCGACGGCGCGCTGGAACATCAGCCACTGTTCTTCGCCGGCGGTGCGCGGGGCAGCCGTGCCCCCGATCGTGACCTCAAGTTCGCTGCCCTCATCTCCTGCGCAGCCGCCCAGCGCTGCGAGCGTGCCAAGCAGGATCGCACCCATCCATCCGCGTCGTGTCATTCCCTATCCCCGGCAGGCCCCATGGCAAGGCCACCATCTTCGCAACTGCATGGCGTGGAATCCAGCCGTTCAGCGTCCGGGCTGCGCCGCCACGGCCACCGCAGGCCGGCGCAGCACGCCACTGCGCAGCACCATCACCAGGGTCAGGGCCAGCAGTGGCAGCATCATCAGGTTGATGGTCTCCCAGCCCAGGCTCTGCAGCAGCACGCCGGCGAGCAGCGAGGCAAGCGCGGTGATGCCGAAGACCACGAATTCGTTGGCCGCCTGCACGCGGAAGCGCTCCGCGCTGCGGTAGCTGGTCGCCAGCAGCGTGGTGCCCCCGACAAACAGGAAATTCCAGCCCACACCCAGCAGCACCAGCGCCCACCAGTAGTGCATCACATGACGCTCCAGCACCGCGACCAGCAGACATGCCAGCATGCACAGCACGCCCACGGTCATCACCATGCGCAGGCCCAGCCGGGCGATCAGCCAGCCGCTGGCCAGCGAGGGCAGATACATCGCGATCACATGACTCTGGATCACCCGGGCCGTGGCCTCGACGCTGTGTCCGTCGATCACATGCATGCTGATGGGCGTGGCGGTCATGATGAAACTCATCACTCCCCAGCCCACCGCCGCGACCAGTATGGCCAGCAGCAGTGCCGGCTGGACGATCACCTGCGCAAACGGCCGCGCAGACCCTTCGCCCGGGATCTCGCGCACATGCGTAGGTCTGAGCATCAGCAACAGACCGATCGCGCACACGTAGAACACCGAGAGAGCCAGATAGGTGGCCGCATACTCCGCCACCGGGAGCAGCGTGCGCGTCCACACCGCCACCTGCGGCCCCACCACTGCCGCGGCCAGCGTGCCCAGCATGACGAACGATACGGCGCGGCTGACGAGCGGCGCCTCTACGCTCTCTGCGGCCGCAAAACGGTACTGCGCGGCAAAGGCCATGGTGACGCCGACCAGCCCCATGGCCGCACAGAACAGCACGAAGCTTGCGATCGTCACCGCGTATGCGGCCAGCAGACCGGCCACGACGCCCACCGCGGCGCCAGCGACGAAACCGGTGCGCCGGCCCACGCGCTGCATCAGCAAGGCCGCGGGCAGACTGGTCAGCGCGAGCATGAGGATACCCACGGTCACACCGAGGGTCGCCCAGCCCGGATGCGGTGCAAGCCGACTGCCGATGATGCCGGCGAGCAGGGTCATCAGGATCGAGCCGGAGGCCGAGAAGGCCTGTGCGAGTGTCAGCAGCGTTACGTTGCGCGTGCCGTCACCCAGCGCCACCCAGCGATTGATTGAAGTTCCTGCCATTCACGCCCCCGCCCGGCCACTGCCGGCCGAGCGCAGCAGTCTAGCGTGGATCCGGGTGCTTCGCCCGGCGTGGGAAGGCTACGGATCGGGCGCTCAGAGCCAGGGGTGCTCTGCCTCGCGGCCGGCAGCCTCGACGTCGCTGCAAGAATGCCTGCGCAGCGCCAGCCAGTAGCCGATCGCCTCGAGGTTGCCTGCATCGCTGTCGCGCTCATCCCAATAACGCGCGAAAATCTCCGCGTCGCGGGCAGGCAGTCGGCCATCCGTCACGAGTGCGGGCAGAAGATCGAGAATTCGCGCCTTGGCCATGAGTTTGGAGACTCCCGACACCTGGGCGTGGGTGCGTGTACGCCCGGCATCGCTGCTGTGATCCTGCAGGTATTGAACCGCGCGCGGATGAAGCGCGCGTGAAAGCTGGATGACAGGCGCATGAAGGCGTCACCGCACCGGAAGCACGGCGCGCTGTGCGAGAATGTTGGGCTGGCCCGCACTGAAGACCTTTGATATCCCATGAAGAAACGCGATCCCGATACCGCGCTGGTCCATGGCGGCCGCAACCGCGAGCTGTCCGCAGGCACGGTGAATATTCCGCCCTATCGCAGTTCGACGGTGCTCTTCGAGAGCCTCGCCGCCTTCCATGAGTACTCCCCGGGTGATCCGCTGGCCTTCCGCTATGCGCGTCAGGGCACCCCGACCAGTCGTGCGCTGGAGTCCACCTACGCGCAGCTCGAGGGGGCCGCCGGTGCAGTGGCCACCTGCTCGGGTCTGTCGGGTATCACCGTTGCGCTGTCGGCTTTCCTGCGTCCCGGCGACCAGATGATCCTGACCGAAGGGGCTTACGAACCGACGGTCGACTATGCGCGAAGCGTGCTCGCCGAGCTCGATGTCGAGGTGGTGATGGTGTCGCCGGACATCGGCGGTGAGATTGCGGATCTGCTCACACCGCGCACGCGTGTCGTCTACCTGGAATCCCCCAGTTCGCTGACCTTCGAGCTGCAGGACGTGCCGGCGGTGGCCGCGGCGTTGAGCGCATATGCGCCCGACGAGGCCGCCCGACCCGTGCTCATGCTGGACAACACCTGGGCGACCGGCATGTTCCATCAGCCGCTGGCGCTGGGCGTGGATGTGGTGCTGCAGGCGGCGACCAAGTACATCGTCGGCCATTCGGATGCGATGCTGGGGCTGGTGGCCTGCAACGAACGCACGCTGTCCGCGGTGCGCCGCATGGCGCGGCTGCAGGGCGTGTGCGCAAGCCCCGATGACTGCTGGCTGGGCCTGCGCGGCATCCGCACGCTGGGCATCCGTTTGCGTCACCACATGCAAAGCGCGCTGACGCTGGCGACCTGGCTGGAAGCCCAGCCCGCGGTGGCGCAGGTGATCCACCCCGCGCTGGCCTCCCACCCCCAGCATGCGCTCTGGCAACGCGACTTCTCTGGCGCCAGCGGCCTGTTCTCCCTGCGCCTGCAGCCGCAATACGACCTCGAGGCGGTCAGGCGCATGCTCGATGGCATGACACTGTTCGGGATGGGCTACAGTTTCGGTGCCTTCGAGTCCCTGCTGATTCCGGTACGGCTGCCGCGGCACCGCCAGCCGCTGTCACCCGGGGGCATGCTGCTGCGACTGCATGCAGGCCTTGAATCCGTCGCCGACCTTCAGGCCGATCTGGGCGCTGGACTGGCCAGACTCGAGTCGGACTGACGCCGCACGAGGCGCACAGGCTCGCGCCTCATCTTCCGGGAACCCTGATCATGGACGATCTCACCACCAGGCATCCACGGGCCGGCCCGCCCGCCGTCGCACCTGCCAAGCTTTCGCGCTGGCAGCTGGCCCTGCTGTTCTCAGCGCTGATGATTTCCGCTCTGGGTCAGACGCTGATCTACGCGATCCTGCCTCCCGTCGGCCGCGAACTGGGGCTGAGCGAATTGCAGGTGGGCCTGGTCATCACGCTGTCCGCGCTGGCGGCGTTCGTCTTCGCGCTGGTCTGGGGCCGGCTGAGCGACCGCTGGGGACGGGTGTGGGTCATCGTCGCGGGGCTGGCCGGCTACGGGCTGTTCACGCTGGCTTTCGTGGCCACCATCGAGGCCGGGCTGGCGGGGGTGATGTCGGTACCGGCCACCTACGCGCTGATGCTTGCCTCGCGCATGGCTTTCGGCGCGGTGGCCTCCTCCGTAGGTCCCTCGGCGCAGGCCTACGTCGCCGACGTCACTACAGCCAGTGAGCGCACCGCCGGGCTTGCAGTCATGAACGCAGCCTACGGCGTGGGCATGGTCCTGGGTCCGGTCATGGCAGGCGCCCTGGTGTTCCTCGGTCTGCTGGCACCGCTGTACATTGCCGCGGGCATGGCGCTTGCCTGCGCCATCGCCGTGCGCGTGCATCTCGCCGAACCCCTGCGGCATGTTCCGGCCGCGGACACACCGGAATTCCGCATGCTCGCGAGCATCTGGCCCTACATGCTGATCGCCAGCATGCTTGCGATATCGCTGTCGATCAGCCAGCAGGTGGCTCCGTTCTACCTGCAGGACCTGCTGGAGCTGAACGTACGCGACACCGTCGCCAAGACCGGCGCCGCCCTTGTGTGCCTCGCGCTGGCGGCCATCTTCGTACAGACCGCTCTGGTCAGCCGCTATCGCTGGCCACCGCGCCTGCTGCTGCGCGCCGGCCTGCCGCTGATTGCTGCAGGCAATGTGCTGATCCTCGCCGTCGACGATCTGCCGCTGTTCCTGGTGGCATTCGCCGTGCTCGGCGCCGGCTTCGGCCTGGCCATCCCGGGTTATTCGGCAGCCGCCTCGCTGCTGGTGCCCGCAGACCGGCAGGGTCGGATGGCCGGGCTGCTTGCGGCCGGGCTGCTCGGCGGCTTTGTCATCGGCCCGGTCTCAGGTGCTGCGCTGTATCAGCTGCAGGCCTCGCTGCCCTACCTGGTGAACGGCGTCCTCGGCGTGGCGCTGGCGCTGTTCGCGCTGACGCTTCGCATACCTGCACCGCGTGACGCCGTGGCGCAGCAACTGCGTGGCAGCCCGCTGGGGTAAGATGCGCGCGGACCGGCGGGGCGCCGCCTCAAGTCGCGTTCGAGCTCCGTGGCGCGCTGACCTGCCCGGGCGCCTGACCGGCGTTGCACGAGGCGACCAGCATATGAAGCAGGCGCGAAATCGGCGGCGGCGCCTCGAGCACATCCAACGCGCCACTGCGCATCGCTGCCACTGCGGTATCGATATCGTCGGGAGGCACCACCAGCACTACCGCTGCGATGCATCCGCTGCGCCGCAGACGCTCGATGAGTTCGATCCCCGACATACCCGGCAGCAGAGCCTGGGTCACCACACAGCGCAACCCGCAGGGGCCTAGTTCCGCGAGCAGATCCTCGGCGGTGGCAAACCTGCGCAGGCGCGCGTGGGCGGCCTGGAACATCGGCACCAGCGTGTCGTAGAGGACCGGATCGGGGTCCACCAGACTGACATCCAGATTCGAGGGTATGAGCATCGAGGCGCCACCGAGCAGACTTCAAGCCCGATCTGCAGGAAAGCCGGCAGTTTCGGTCCGTCTGCCCGCGGCGCTCAATACGGGAAAATACGATTGCCAGTGTGCGTTTACGTATCCCGGAGTGTCTCCAGCCGGCTGGTCATCTTGACCAGTTGAGCCAGTGAACGCGCCTGCATCTTCTCCATCACGCGTGCACGATGAATCTCTACCGTGCGCTGACTGACCTCGAGATCCATCGCGATGACCTTGTTGGGCTGACCCGACACGACCCGCTCCAGCACCTGGCGTTCGCGTGGTGTGAGCGCCTGCAGGCGTGAGGTGAGTTCATCGATCTCGACTTCCACGTCACGCAAAGTCTTTTCCTGTTGCAGGCCCTCATTGATGCGATCGAGCAGATCCTGGTCGCGGAAGGGCTTCTGCACAAAGTCCAGTGCTCCGGCCTTCATCGCCTCCACCGCCATCGGCACATCGCCATGACCTGTGATGAAAATCACCGGCAGCCGGCAGCCGCGCTGCTGCAAGGCCTCCTGCATCTCCAGCCCGCTCATCCCGGGCATGCGGATATCGGCGACGACGCAGCCGCGAAGTGCGGGTTGCCAGGCCGCAAGGAACTCATCGCCGGAGGCAAACACTTCGGCCGGCAGGCCGACCGACTTGAGCAGCAGGCGCAGCGCATCGCGTACTGCAAGGTCGTCGTCGACGATGAAGACAGTGGGATGGGTCATGGCCGGTCAGTCCTCGAAAGCTTCGGGAAGGTGGAAACTGAAGATGCTGCCACCCTCGGGGTTCGGCCTGAAGGTCAGCCTGCCCCCGTGGGCCTGGACGATGGTACGGCTGATCGACAGCCCGACGCCAAGGCCGTTATGCTTGCTGGTCACGAATGGATGAAAGATCTGCCCTGCGATGTCCGCCGCGACACCGGGACCGTGGTCGGTGACCGCGCATTCCACACCGCCGTCCGCATGGCGTGCCGTGCCGATGATCACCCCACCGGAGCGCTCGGGCTGTTCGCTCATCGCATCCACAGCATTGCGTATGAGATTGAGGATGACCTGCTGAATCTCGACCGAATTGCCATGCACGTGCGGCAGATCGTCGGCCAGTGACAGCGCCAGCGGCACACCGTGCTCGCGTGCATCGAGCTCGGCTAGAAACATGATCTCGCGTATCAGTGTGTTGAAGTCGAGTCGCTGACGCCCGACGTTCTCGGTGCGCAGAAATCCGCGCAGCCGCCGAATAACTTCACCGGCACGGCTCGCCTGTTCGCTGACCTGTCGGCAGATATGCTCCAGATCGTGCACATCGTAGCTTCCGCCGGCGCTGATCATGCGGCTTGCGGTCTGCGCATAGGTGTTGATGGCGGCGAGTGGCTGGTTGATCTCGTGCGCAAGGCCGGCGGCCATTTCGCCCATGGTACTGAAGCGCCCCACGCGGGCGAGGCGCTCCTGCAGGTCCCGCATCTCCTGCTCGGTGCGCTTGCGCGCGGAGATGTCGCGAATGATGCCGACATAGTGCACCGCGCCGGGCAGATCGACCTGGCCCACGGACAGATCGATCGGAAACACGGTACCGTCGCGTCGCCTTGCCTCGACCTCACGGCCGATACCGATGATGCGACGCTCTCCGGTAGCGTGATAGCGCGCCATGTAGCCATCGTGGGCCTGCGCGTAGTGCGCCGGCATGAGCATACTGACGTTGTGGCCGAGCACCTCCGCCTGGCCGAAACCGAAGGTCTTCTCGGCCGCCGGATTGAATTGCAGGATACTGCCCGCGTCATCGATGACAATGATGGCGTCCACAGCCGCCTGCAGCAGTGCGCGGAAATTGGCCTCCCCGGACCCGCCGGTCGGCTCGGACTTCCAGGACTCCGCATCAGCAGTCATAGGTAGATTCCACAGCGCCTGCGCCGGTACCCCGCGATGCGCGCGGTTCACGTTCGGGAGTATATAGGGCAGCATACCCTCGGGCTGCGCTCGATGCGCACCATCGCGGCTTGTACGACGGCGAGGACCCTGCATGAACAGCGAGCAAAGAATCCTGGTGGTCGTCGACCCCACGCGCGAGGGTCAGCCCGCGGTAGGGCGTGGCGCGTGGCTGGCGCGTACATTCGACTGCGGACTTGAACTGTTCATCTGTCACTACGATCCCTACCTGTCGGGGCAGCGGTTTTTCGATTCGCCGGGCCTTGGCGAGGCGCGGCGCCAGGTGACCGAGGCCATGCTCGAGCGTCTCGCCCGGCTGGCGGCACCGCTGGCCGACGAAGGGCTCGACGTAATCACTGACGTGGCCTGGGATGCGCCGCTCGACGAAGGCATCGTTCGCAAGGTGCTTTCCAGCCAGCCGTCGCTGGTGCTGAAGGACACGCACTACCACAACGTGCTCAAGCGCTCGATGTTCGGCAACACCGACTGGAACCTGGTGCGCAGCTGCCCGGCGCCGCTGTGGCTGGTCAAGCCGGTCGATCCACCCTCGCCGCTGCACATCATCGCTGCGGTCGATCCCATGCACGAACACGACAAACCGGCCTCCCTGGACCAGGCCATCATCGACCACGCACTGCGCATCGCCGAGCACTGCAAGGGCGAGCTGCACCTGTTCCACTGCTACGACCCCGCGCCGGCCATCGCCGGGGCCGGTACCACCATCGCCACGCCGATCAGCATCCCAAGCCGCGGCTTCGCCGAGGCGATGGAGCAGGCCCACACGCAGGCGCTGGCGGAATTGACTGGCGCGTACGATTTGCCCGCGGCGCGGGTCCACCTGCTGCGCGGCCCGGCGCGTGAGCTGTTGCCCGAGCTTGCCGCGCAGCAGCGCGCATGCCTGGTGGTCATGGGTGCGGTGGCGCGCGGTGCGCTGCAGCGGTTCTTCATCGGCAGCACTGCGGAGCAGGTGCTCGATCGCCTGCCCTGCGATGTACTGATCATCAAGCCGGAGGGATTCGCTTCCAGCGTGAGTCGTGCCGACGCCGCCGGCACGCCCTGAAAGCCATCGTCAGGACGAAAGCGATGAGCGGAGAAGCTGTGCGCCTGGATCGCCTTGGGCAGGGCATCGATGTGC
>CAYLNP010000010.1:6073-31318 GCA_964384925.1 uncultured Woeseiaceae bacterium | reverse complement strand
GTCATGACACGCGCCGCATGCGCACGTCGGCAACTTGCGACGCTATCCGGGCTAGGGACTCTGCTGCTGCTGTGCATGTGCACGAGCCTGTTTGGGCGCGCGATCGCCCAGCCATCTGCCGACCACCTCGTGTCGCTGCTGGAGGGTCGCTATCAGACGACGCATGACACTCACAGCCCGGATGCACCCCAGCTTACCGACCATCGGGTCCGCGTCGAAAATCAGTCTCTGGGTACGCATGTGCTCTACTGGCAGCTCGACAGCGGTCCGGAGCAGCGCGTCTATCGGCAGCGACTGCTGATCATCGAGCCCGACCCCGCCAGCGGGCAGCTGCGCCAGCGTACCTACAGCTTCGCCGAACCGGAGCGGTTTGCCGACCAGTTGGACAACACCGGGCTGTTCGCAGCCCTTACCCAGCAGGACCTCACCACCGAACTGCCGTCAGAATGCGATCCACGCTGGCGGGAGTTCGAGGAGGGGTGGCTCGGCTATGTGGATCCGGCGCACTGCCGCATTTTCTCGACCCGTCATCAGGACTACCGCCATATTGAAGCGGAAGTGCGGCTTACTCCGGAGGCACTGCGCCAGACGGAGCGCGGTTTCGATGCTCAGGGGCGCCAGCTGTTCGGCAGCCCGCCCGGGGAAATGCTCGAGTTGCTGCGGGTAACGGCCCCGCCCTGACAGCCGGATCATTCCACCAGCGGTCATTCGCTGGTTTCGTCGGCCGGTCAGTCGGCCGCGGGATCCCCGGCGGTGACCGCCGGCGGGTAGGGACCCATCAGCAGGAGTATCGTGCCGCCGATGAAGAACAGCGCTGCTGCGACAAGCAGGATGGGCGTGTAGCTCGCCGCGAAGTCGAACACAAAGCCGAACATCGGTGGCCCCAGGCCGGCGCCGAGCGCGAAGAAAGCGAACTGCGCCCCATAGATTGCGCCGTAGTAACGCAGGCCGAAGTAGCGGCTGGCGAGGTAGGCAATGATGTCGAGTTCGGCACCTGCTGCGAAGCCGATCAGGAAGGCCGCCACGCCGATCCAGAATTCCACCGGGGTGCCGGAAGCCAGCAGCAGGCAGGCCACCGCAGGCGCTGAGAGGAAGATCGCCGCGATCAGCGGTGCCCAGAGCCGGTCGATCAGGTAGCCGGTGACCAACCGCCCGAAGATCACGGCCAGCCCGATGAGCCCTGCGTATCGCGCCGCCACGGGCGCATCGAAGCCGCGATCGATGAGCAGCGGCACGAGATTGGAGATCACGCCGGCAATGCCGGTGGAGACGAACAGCAGTGATATGGCAAGGATCCAGAAACTACGCTGGCGTGTCGCGCGCTTGAGCGTGATGCCGGTGAGAACCCGCGGTGTACTGGTCGGAAGATCCACCTGCGACGCTTCGCAAAACCACAGCACCACGACCGGCAACCCGATGAGCACGATAATGAGGCCCAGGAACCTGTAAGCATCCTGCCATCCGTAATTCGTGATCAGTGCGGCCGCAACGAGCGGCGCAATGGTGGCGGCTATCCCGGTGCCCGACATCGTGATGCCCAGCGCCAGGCCGCGCTTGTCGTCGAACCAGGTGGTCACTGCACGGGTCCAGGTCACCGGAAGTGTGCCCGCCGCGAGCACGGCCATGACCAGCCAGCCTGCGTAGTAGGTCCATATCGCAGGCGTGGCCAATGACAGGCCCGCAAAGGTCAGGCCGAGAAGCGGAATCGATACCAGGCCGACGCGCCGGGCGCCAAAGCGGTCGAGCAGCATGCCCATCATCGGTGCGCAGACAATCGCGCTGAGCATCAGCAGCGTGAAGGCGAACTGGGTGGCACCGCGCGTCCAGCCCATCTCCGCGGCAATGGGCACGACAAACACACCATGCGTGTAGAAGGGGATGGACGTGATTCCGCAACCGGCACCGATGGTGGCGGCCGTGAGCGGGCGCCAGCCCTTGCGAAACTCAGGGTGTATAAGGCTCATTGCGGTCGAGACTACGGTTATCTGGGCGCCGCCTGCTTAGCCGAAACGCAGCACGTCCACCAAGCGGACGCGACCCGGTTATGGGATGTCGGGACTTCGGTACGGCACGCAAAAAACTGTTCGCTAAAGATTGCAAACGTTTACAACATCGCATAGAGTCCGCTTCATGAATGGAAGCGGGGATGATTCGCAGGTATGTGCAGTGTGATCGCATGCGGCGTCTGAAGGCCCTAGGAAGAGGGGCAATTTCGATTCGTGAATAGAAAGCAGTCCTCATAGGGGGGGGCAAACCCATGAAAGAAAGAACGCTGGTATCTCTTGCGATGGCTTCTGCATTTCTAGTGACACCGTTTGCAACGCCATCGGCATTGGGGCAAGGCAGCAGGGCGGTCATAGACGAGGTGATTGTGACCGCGCGGAAGCGAGAAGAGTCATTGCTCGAGGTTCCGCTTACCGTAACGGCCTTTACCTCCGATGACATTGAGCGTCTTGGGCTCAAGGAGCTAACCAATCTCGTAGACTTCACGCCGGGCTTTTTCTACTCCGAGAACTCGGTCGGGCGCGGCGGGCGCTTCAATCGACGGCTGATCTTCCGTGGCATGAACCCGCGCACGGATCGCCAGACGCGCCAGGGCGCAACGCTGTTCATTGACGGCGCTCCCGTTATCGGTTCTGAGTTAGGCAGCACGGATAACTACGAACGTATAGAAATCATTAAGGGTCCGCAGAGCGCCTACTTCGGGCGCTCTACGTTCTCGGGCGCGATCAATGCCGTGTCAAGGACGCCGACCGGCGAGTGGGGAGGCAGGGTTTCCGCCGAGGTCGCGAACTTTGGCTCTACCGATCTGGGTGCTCAGCTGGAGGGTACGCTGATTGCCGATAAACTGACATTCCGGGTGACCGGCCGGGATTACCGGACTGACGGGGAGTACAGGAACTCCGGAAATCCCAGTGAACGGCTCGGGGCGGAGGCGACCACCGATGTATCGTTGACGCTATTCGCGACACCAACCGATCAGCTGAGCGCCAAATTACGGCTGCATGCCTGGCGTGACAGCGATGGACCGTCGGTGGGCATCGGTATCTCCCGGCCCGTCTATCCGGACTTTTTCAACTGTACTCCTGGCGGGTTGGCGTCCGGCGATGGTAGCTGGATATGCGGCGAGATCCCGGTGGTTGGCCGTGACGCAGTGGGAATGGATACCCAGCTCACCCCTCAGCTGAGAGATTGGTTTTTTAACCCCGCCATGACTGCACGGTATATGTTCGATGTGCCGGAGCGATTCGGGTTGAAGAGGACCGCGCATGAAGCGAGCCTCATTCTGGATTATGAGCTTGGCAACGGGATGACACTGAGCTCGATCACCGCTGTCCACAAAAATGACTATTCGAGTTTTGAGGATTTTGACCGCCGCCCCTCCGCCGGTCAGACCGGTGCCATTAGAGCCCCAGCAGTGCCGGTGAGCTCCTCTGACTCCTACAATATGACGTTGACTGCCAACAAGGACTTCTTCCAGGAATTGCGTCTGGCCTCGCAAGCTGATCAGCGCCTCCGCTGGATGCTTGGATTCAGCTATTTCGAAGTGGATGCCTCGTTGCTGAGTGTGAATACGTTCGGCGGCCTGGTACCCAACCCGAACACGGTCATCAACACCTTCGAACCGGAAACCACCGCGGTATTCGGCTCGGTCGGATTTGATCTTACGGATCAGCTGACATTGAACGTGGAGGGGCGGTATCAGCGTGACAAGGTGGTGGAGGGCAATCTCGGGCAGGACTCGTTGAGTGCGACCTTCAACAGCGCGACCCCTCGAGTCATCCTCGACTATAAGCCGACCGAGAACGTCACGTTCTACCTGACCTATGGGAAAGGCACCAATCCGGGTCAGTTCAATGCCAATCTGCTCGTTCGCTCACCAGCCGAACTCGCGCAGATCGTTGCTGCCGGCGGCAGCGGCATTGAAGTCGATGAAGAAAAACTCACCAACTATGAGGCGGGCGTTAAGGGACGCTTCCTTGACGGTAGGGCGACGGCAAGCCTCGCAGCATATATATCGGACTGGTCGAACATTGTGGCACCAGAAATCATCACGATCACCTCGGATGCGGGAACGCCGCTGCTGGTGCAGGTAAATGCTACCGGGGGACAAGCGGATCTATATGGTGTCGAGTTCGAAGGAGCGATGAGCGTTACCGAAAGTATCCGTGTCGAAGCGACCTACGCGTGGACCCAGTCCAAGTTGAAGACCTTCAACAGCCCTGATCACCTCTCACTGGCTGGCAGCCGCTCCCTTTCCGGCTCCAACAACCAGTTCAGCCGCACTCCCGAGCACAGCGGCACCATCTCGGCGACCTATTTCGGCGCTTTGGGTGCCGATATGGGCTGGTATCTCAGAGGTGACGTGATCCACCGTGGCAGCTTCTGGCTAACAGAGTCCAATCTCACGAAAGCGGGCTCGGTGACAACCACCAACGTGCGCCTTGGGCTCGAGAAGGATGCCTGGAGCTTTGAGGCCTTCGCTTTGAATGTTTTCGACGAGAAGGGCTACTCGGGGCTCCAGCGGTTTCCAGATTTCACTGGCCAGAGCGGCACCGGCACGGGACCATCCCAGATACTGGCGGGATTTATCCCGCGAGCAAGCTATGGAGTCAAGGCAACCTTCAACTTCTGAGCGCAGTACAGGCTTCCGTCGTTCCGGGCCGGGCTCGACGCCGGGCCTGGAATGACGGGTCGGCCGACCGTTCAATTCCTACTGCGTGGAGTGTCCGAAATGTGGAAGCCAGGGTTTCTGCTGATGAATGGCGAACTGGTGCCATTCGAGGAGGCACGGCTGCATCCCCTTTCACTGGCCGTGACCTATGCGGCCACCGTGTTCGAAGGAATCCGCGCGTACGCCGGCAGCACGGTCGGTGAGTATCACCTGTTTCGCTTTGATGATCACATTCGTCGTCTGCGGCAGGGGATCAAGCTCATGCGCTTCGAGACCAGTTATGAGATCGATTTTCTGCGCGAGTGCCTGCTGCGCGTCATTCGCGCCAATGCGCCCGATACGGACGTCTATATACGTCTGCTGGTCTATATCGAGGGCACCGGGCTTCTCAGCTCGACCGGGCCGGTAGGTTTTACCGTAGCTGCAATGCCACGCGACAAGCCGCGATTCGCAGATACAGGCATGCAACTCGGGGTGAGTTCATGGCAGCGTCTTGCCGACAATGCCAGTCCGCCGAGGATCAAGACCACAGCAAACTATGTCAATGCGAGACTGGCAGCTCACCAGGCCAAATCCGATGGCTATGACGGTGCACTGATGCTGACGCCTGGCGGCAAGGTGTCGGAATCGCCGATTGCATGTTTTTTCATGGTCCGCGACGGTGAATTGATTACGCCGCATGCGACCAGCAACATTCTCGAGAGCATCACCCGCGATACGATTCTGAAGCGATACGCCGAACTCACCGGCCGGTGCCCGCAAGTTCGCGAGGTGGACCGCAGCGAGCTGTATCTTGCAGATGAGGCGTTTCTGTGTGGTACCGGACAGGAGATCCTGCCAGTGACGTTCATCGATCGGCTGCCTGTGGGCGATGGCGTGATCGGTCCCCTTACGCGGCTGCTCAGAGACGATTATTTCAACCTGGTGCGCGGGACCCTAGAGGATCACCCCGAATGGCGGACTTCGTTCAACTTGTAGATTTATGTGATGTCCGGGAGTAAGGCTTGAAAAGCTATCAACTTTTTATCGACGGAGAATGGTCAGATCCGCAGTCCGGACGCTGGTTGGATACGGTGAATCCCTACTCCGGTGATGTGTGGGCGCGTATTCCGCGCGCTAATGCGGACGATGTCGAACGGGCAGTGGCCGCGGCTCATCGTGCATTTGGCGCGGGGCCCTGGAGGGAGCTCAACGCATCGCGCAGGGGGCGGCTGCTTTGCCGAATCGGCGATGTGCTGCTGCAGAATGCGGAGCAACTGGCCGAGATCGAGGTGCGTGACAACGGCAAGCTGTATGCGGAAGTGTTGAACCAGTGCCGCTATCTCGCAGAGTGGTTCTTTTTCTACGGTGGCTTGGCCGACAAGATCGAAGGCAGCGTACCGGCGATCGACAAGCCCAATGTGCTGAATTTCACACGCTATGAGCCACTCGGCGTGTGTGCCTGCATCACACCCTGGAACTCTCCCCTGCTGCTGTTGGCCTGGAAGCTTGCCCCGGCGCTGGCGGCCGGCAATACGGTGGTGATAAAGCCCTCGGAGTATACGTCTGCCTCCACCCTCGAGATGGTTGAGTTGTTGCATGAGGCCGGCATGCCAGCCGGGGTCGTCAACGTGGTCACGGGCGTGGGCGCTGAGGTTGGCGACGCTCTAGTGCGGCATCGGCTGGTCCGCAAGGTCGCCTTCACCGGTGGCGAGCATGGGGGTGCGGCCGTCAATGCGGCGGCGGCGCCGGCATTCAAGCATGTGACGCTCGAGCTTGGTGGGAAGTCCGCGAATATCGTGTTTGATGATGCGCGCCAGGATGCCGCCATTGCGGGTGCCATCTCGGGGATTTTCGCGGCCAGCGGTCAGACCTGTATCGCGGGCTCCCGGTTGCTTTTGCAGGAATCCATTCACGATGACTTCCTGGAACGGCTGGTCGAAACCGCTGCCGGGGCCCGTATCGGCGATCCCATGCTGGCGGAGACCAATATCGGGCCGATAACGACCGAGCCGCAGTATCGGAAGATCCTGGAGTACATCGACATCGCGCGCGATGAGGGCGCACGGTGCGTACTTGGTGGTAATGCGGCGACCCCGCCCGAGGGCAGCCGCGGTCTGTTTGTCGAGCCGACGATCTTCGCCGACGTGACGCCGCACATGCGCATTGCTCAGGAGGAGGTGTTCGGTCCCGTCCTCGCAGTCATCCCCTTCAAGGACGAGGCTGATGCGATCCGCATCGCCAATGATGTGAACTATGGTCTTGCGGCCGGTGTTTGGACAGAAAACCTTGGGCGCGCCATCACGATGTCCGAACGCCTCGAGGCGGGCACCATCTGGGTCAACACCTATCGCTCCACCAGTTATACCAGCCCGTTCGGGGGCTACAAGGCCAGTGGCCTAGGCCGGGAGAACGGTGTTGAGGCGATCAAGGAGTATCTGCAGGTCAAGAGTGTCTGGCTGTCCACAGCCACCGCAGTCGCCAATCCCTACATTCGCCGTTAGGCCATGAGCGCCTCTCGACGGGTGACCTGCCTGGTACCGCGGGCAGGATATTTATCGTCAATGAAAAGATCGTGGAGTTGATCATGTCAAGCAGAGTCACGCAGTTGCCCAAAAGTCGACATGTGGTTGTCGCTGGACTGTTATTGCTGCTTGTTGCGGGCTGCTCGCAGCACAGCGCGCAGGATCCTGCGCGGCTGCCCGATGTGGCTGCCGATACTGGCGGCGCTGCGGATTTTTCCCGCTATGGACTGCTCGAGGGGACAGTCGCCGGCACCCGTCCCGAGGCACTGCCGATCATCTATGCGCTGAACGATGCCGGTACGGTCGGCTATTCGGTGTTCGTCGTAGACGGCGAGTACCGCGCTCCGCACATGTTACCGGGCAGCTACACGGTTACGCTGCGTCCGGCGATCGGCCAGATGCATTCCTTTGCCGAGGTGGTCGAAGAGGTCACCATCGAGGCCAATGCGCGCTCCACGCTCGACTTCGCGATTGCCGAGGTCTATCCGCAAGTCAACTATGTAGGCGGCATGCCCTACGACATTCCTTACACGGGTGCAGAAATCCTGCCCTATGACGTGATCTATCCTCCGGGTCCGGGCCGAGAGGTGCTGGAGCGTACCTGCCATGGGTGTCACCAGGTGCAGTTTTTCCCCTACAACGTCGATCGATCATATTCCGGCGGCCGCAAGCCCAAGGATCGTGACGGGTGGACGGCCACCGTCGATCGCATGCACAAGGCGCCGGCATTCGGACGCCCGGGCAAGGCGCCAATGTTTGATCCGGCGCTGCTGCCACCGGGCGATCGCGACCTGCTGATCGACTACCTGGCAGAGCACTTCCCTGCCGATGCGCCGCCCACGCTGGTGCAGCTGGAGAGGGAGGTCGAGCTCGATCCCGAGGCACTTCGCAAGGCGATGTTCGTCGACTACATCTATCGCGAGCCGGAGGGCATGTTTGATTTCTGGCCGTGGCCGCATCAGATCGATTTCGATGCTGACGGCAATGTGTGGAATGCCTATACCGGCTGCTGCATCGTGCGTTACGACCCGCGCACCGGTGAGAATGAGGCTTTTCATCACCATGGGGGTGGTCACGGCGTCGTGGTGGACCAGACCGATGGAACCGTCTGGTATTCTGGTGATGCGGTGCGCCGGCTCGATCCGAAGACCGGCAAGGTGGATTACTGGAAGATCGGTGAAGATCCCTTCCTGCGCAGCAACACCCAGATTTTCGACTCGAAGGGCGACCTGTGGCTGTCATTCCTGGCCGCTGGAGGGCTTGGCAAGTGGGATCGTGAGCGCGACACGCTGGTGTGGTGGGAGGTGCCGGTGGTGGCCAGCCGCCCCTACGGCATTATCGTTGACAAGAACGATCATCCCTGGTTTGCCGACTACCACAACGGTGGTGTGACCAGATTCAACCCCGAGACCGAGGAGTTCACTCACTTTCCGCTGGTGGAGCCGGGTTTCGCCAACTCGATCCGCAGACTTGGTGTGGATTCGCGTAACCACATCTGGGCCGGAACCTGGGGCAATCTCGCGTTCGACCGGGCGCTTCTCTATGAGCTCAACCCCGACACCGGTGAGGTCACCACCCACGATCCAGGTATTCCGTATGGATCCCTGTACAACGCCGAAGCCGATCCCAACGACAACATCTGGATCGCGCCCGACAACTACGTCTCGAAGTACGACCCGCGCGCGGACAACTTCACGCACTATCCGTTGACGACGCGATCGGACAGCCTGAAGACCACGATCGCGCGCAACGGTGGTGTCTGGTTCATCTATCGCAATGCCGGAAAATATGAAGGCTCTGGCGGCAATGCCATCGTGCTGTATCCGGACAAGGATGCACTCGATGAGCTGGGGGCCTATCACTGGGAGGGCACTCCGGGCGCGCGTACTCAGGATCTGAAGGATTCTCCTGCCCCACCAACACTGGGCATGGAGCGGGTCGCCTGGCCGGCTGAGGCACGCAATGCAGCTGAATACGCTGCATGGGCGCGTGCGCAGGGTCTCCTGGCCGAGGAAGCACCCGAAATTGCAGCCACGGCAGCATCGCTTGCGAGCCCTGCGGTGAGCGACAGCGACGAGGCTCTGATTGCAATCGGTGAGGCCGCCTATTCAGTCTGCATTGGCTGTCACACCATCATCCCGGACGGCGCGCACATGATTGGCCCGAACCTGCACGGCATTCTGGGCCAACCGGCCGGCGCTCAGCCAGGCTTCAGCTACTCCTCAGCTCTGGCCGACAGCGAGCTGGTTTGGACCGAGGAAAACCTTGAGCGCTACCTTGCGTCGCCGCAAGGCCTGGTGGCCGACACCTCGATGGTGTTTGCTGGTGTAGCCGATGCACAGACCCGGCGAGCGCTGATTGCTTACATAAACTCTGCGGCAGCGGCGAGACCGCGTCTGCCATCCGATCAGGGCGAGGAGCCGGAGTCATGGGAGTGAGCGTGAGTGTTTGCTGCGAGTCATCCGATGTGACCGCGGGTACAACTGTATGAGCGCCACTGCAGGGAGTGTATCGGCACTGAAGCTTGGTGTGGTCTGGCAGCGGATCAACAGCCTGCTTGACGAGACGGCGCAGACTTTCGTGCGCACGTCTTTTTCTTCCGTGGTGCGGGACAACTGGGACCTGGCCGTCGGCTTGATGGACAGCCGGGGCAGGCAGTTCGCCCAGTCGTCACGCAGCATCCCGTCATTCATCGGCTCGATGCCCAGAACGTTGGCCGTCATGCTGCAGGAGATTCCGCGGACAGATCTGCGCCCCCGCGATGTTCTGATCTCCAATGACGGCTACTACGGTACCGGGCATCTCAACGATATCACCATGGTCCGGCCGGTGTTTCGCGGCGAGGAGCTCGTTGCATTCATGAGCAGCGTGTTCCACACGGTGGATATTGGTGGTGCACCTTCCGTCAACGCGCGCGACAGTTACGAGGAAGGCCTGACGATTCCGGTGACGCATATCGTCCGCCAAGGCGTTGAGAACGCCGACGTCGTGGCGTTCCTGAATGCCAACCTGCGTGCCCCTCACGAGACCCTGGGCGATATCCGGGCGCAGTTCGCCGCCTATGAGCAGGGCATAGCACGTCTCCTGAAGATCCTTGACGATGAGGATATCGATGATCTGGACGCGTTGGTCGAGGAGATACTCGGGCGCTCCGAGAAGGCGATGCGCCGCGCGGTGGATGCCGTGCCCGATGGGGAGTATGCCGACAGCATCACCATGGATGGCTTCGAGGAGCCGCTGACGATTGCCTGCAGGATCAGCATCCGCGGATCCGACCTGCTGGTGGATTTCACCGGCACCTCTGCGCAGGTGAATCGTCCGATCAACTCGGTGCTGAATTTCACACAGGCCTACAGTGCCTATGCGATCAAGTGTGCGCTCGATCCGGTGACACCAAACAACGATGGCTGCTTTCGCGCCGTCACCATCACTGCTCCGGAGGGCTGTCTGGTCAATCCGATCCGGCCGGCCCCCATCTGGGCGCGTCATCTGTCAGGCCATTATCTGCCGCCCGTGATCTTCAGCGCGCTTTCCAGCGTGATTCCCGAGAAGGTGATCGCCGACTGCGGGTCGCCGCTGTGGAACGTCTACTTCTCGGGCCGCCGGAGAAGCGGTGAGCGTTTCGTGAAGATGTTCTTCATGAACGGTGGGCATGGCGCCCGTCCGCATCAGGACGGGCCTGCATGCCTGAGCTTCCCAAGCAACGTGGCAACGGTGCCAGTGGAACACTTCGAAAACGATGTGCCGCTGCTGATCACCGAAAAAGCCCTGATCCCTGACTCTGGCGGCGGAGGCCGCTTCCGTGGGGGCGCGGCGCAGCGTCTGACTTTCGAGGTGACGGCCGAGCAGCCTGTGACGATGACGATCCGCCATGAGCGGGTAAAGTTTCCGCCACGCGGACTGCTCGGCGGGTCTGCCGGTGCTGCGGGCCGTGAGTATGTGAACGATGAAAAAATTCCGGCGAAGGTTCGCATGGAACTCAGCAAGGGTGATGTGTTGCGTTTCGATACACCTGGTGGTGGTGGCATGGGACCAGCGGCTGACCGGGACCTCGTCCTGATCGAACGCGATATAGCCAATGGGCTGGTGACCCCTGCAGCGGCTGCACGAGACTACCGTGTCATGCCAGAAAAGGTTGCGAACAGTGAGTGAGACATTCCGACTTGGCGTCGATATCGGCGGCACGTTTACCGATCTGGTGTTGCTCGACACGCTCTCCGGGCGTTTGTTCAATGAGAAGGTGCTTACGACGCCAGATGATCCTGCGCTGGGAGTCCTGGAGGGCACCCGCCGGATCCTGGAGCGCAATGGCGTCGCTCCCGAGCGCGTCGCCAATGTCGTGCATGGGACGACCCTGGTGGCCAACGCGATCATAGAGCGCAAGGGAGCGGATGTGGCGCTGGTGACAACCAGCGGATTCCGCGATGTGCTCGAGATCGGAACCGAGTGGCGCTACGATACTTATGACCTGTTCATGGAGCTGCCAGCCCCGCTGGTCGAGCGGCGTCATCGGCTCGAAGTCGACGAGCGCATCGGCCCTGATGGTGTCATCCTGAAGGCGCTCGATGAGGATTCAGTGCGCGCAGTTGCCAGACAGATCCGCGATGCCGGCATTTCGGCCATTGCCATCTGTCTGCTGCACTCATTTCGCAACCCTGTGCATGAACAACGCGTGCGCACCATTCTGAGCGAGATGCTGCCGGGCGCAGTGATCTGTATTTCCAGCGAAGTGATGCCGGAGATCGGTGAATACGAGCGCATGTCCACCACCATCTGCAACGCCTATGTGCTGCCGGTGTTCGAGCGCTACCTGCGCCGTCTCGCGGCGGGCCTGCGCAATATGGGCATCAGGCGTGATCTTCACCTGATGCTATCGGATGGAGGCTTCGTCCACGAGTCCACTGCCACGCGCTATCCCATCCGGCTGGTGCAATCAGGGCCCGCAGGTGGCGTGCAGGCGGCAGCCATCGTGGGGGATCATTCCAAGGCTCACAATTACCTTTGTTTTGATATGGGAGGCACCACCGCGAAGGCCTGCCTCGTCGACGATGGCAAGCCTGCGCGCACCACAGAGTTCGAGGTTGCGCGCGTCTATCGCTTCAAGCGCGGCAGCGGCATCCCCCTTCGGGTGCCGGTGATCGACATGATCGAGATCGGTGCGGGGGGCGGTTCGTTGGCACGGGTCAATCACCTTGGACTGGTACAGGTGGGACCCGAGAGTGCGAGCGCGTATCCGGGCCCGGCCTGCTACGGTCGCGGTGGCAAGGAGCCGACGGTTACAGACGCCGACCTGGTGCTGGGCTATCTGTCCGCAGACAATTTCCTCGGTGGCGATATGCGGCTGGATCTCGACGCTGCCCGGGCGGTGATCGAGGCGCGAATTGCCGAGCCGCTGGGAGTGTCTGTCGTCCACGCCGCTTGGGCGATTCACGAGACCGTCAACGAAAGCATGGCGCAGGCGGCCTCCATTCATGCGCTCGAGAAGGCGCAGAATATCGCCGACTACGCGATGGTACCCATCGGTGGGGCAGGGCCTGTCCATGCATGCAACATTGCCCTCAAGTTAGGCGTGTCCCGGGTCATGTGTCCGCCTAGCGCCGGGGTTGCCTCGGCACTGGGTTTCCTGGTGGCGCCGCCAGCGTTCACATTCGTCCAGGGTGGAGTCATGGCGCTGCACGACGCTGACTTCGCGGCCATCACGGCTGTGCTCGAGGATCTGGAGCGGCGCGGTCGGGAGCTTGTCATCGACGCCGGCGTCGCGGCGGATCGAGTGATCGTGGAAGTCGTGGCGGCCATGCGTTACGTCGGCCAGGGCTACGACGTGAAGGCAGTGGTGCCGGTCGAGGCCCTTCGGCGAGGCGATCGCGAGACCATGCTTGCGGCATTCGAGGCGGCGTATCTTGGCCATTACGGCCGCACTGAGCCGGGTATTCCGGTGGAAGTCGTGTCATGGCGGGTGACCGTCTCGGGTTCGACCACCCCTATCGATCTTGTGGCGGCGCGGCCGGATGTCGAGAGCGGCGATGCAATCAAGGGTGAGCGTGCCGTGTATTTCGGCGGTGGCCAGGGCTTTCTACTGATCCCGGTGTTCGATCGCTACCGACTTGATCTGGACTTCCGTTTCGAGGGCGGCTGTGTCGTGGAGGAGCGTGAGTCGACCACGATCATTCCCCCGGGCAGCCGCGTCAGTGTGGATGCGGCGCTGAACCTGATCATTGACCTGCCAGAGCATTGACACCTGGCCGTCGTGATAGCGGCGACCTGGCAAACCCATCTCCAGAGGTAAAGAATTGAACGTCGCAGAACTTCTCATTGGCCGTCTCTTCGCTCGGGGCGTCAGGAGAATCTACGGTCTTCCCGGCGGTGGCAGCAGCCTTGATCTTCTGACGGCCGCAGCCGACGTGGGCATCGAATTCGTTCTTGTCCGCAGTGAGAATGCTGCTGTCATGATGGCAGCGGCGGAGGCCGAACTCTCGGGCGTTCCGGGCGTGGTCATCACCACGAAAGGACCGGGCGTGGCCAATGCCGTCAATGGGCTGGCCTATGCGTCGCTCGATCGCTCGCCGGTGGTGTTTCTCTGCGATGGTTTCGATGACGAGGAGCGAGGATTCGTCACGCATCAGGTCTTCGACCAGGCGGCTGTTCTGGCGCCTGTCACCAAGGCCTACAGTACGCTGCGTTCTGCGAATCCCGCCGCCGAGATCGACGCGCTGCTGACGCTTGCACTGGCGGCCCCGGCGGGGCCGGTGTGCATCGAGCTGACCAGTCAGGGTGCCCGCAGGCAGCTCGGACAGGTGTCGGATATCGTTAACCGGGAGCCAGCGCCTGTGCTCGCATCGACGCTGTCGTCGGCCTGCGATCTGCTGAAACAGGCGCGTCGTCCGGTCGTGCTTATCGGTCTGGAGGCGCGCGAACAGGCCGCGGCGGCGGCTACCCGTGAGCTCGTCGCTGTGCTGGATTGCCCAGCCCTGACGACATACAAGGCCAAGGGCGTCGTCAGCGACGCCCATTGCACCGGACTGTTCACCTGTGGTGCCGCCGAATACGAATGCGTCAGCCGTGCCGACCTGATCGTATGTGTTGGCCTCGACCCTGTGGAGCTCATCCGCAAACGCTGGACTTACACCGTACCCGTGCTGGATGTTGCCACGCTCAGGCACGAGCCCCACTATGTCTCACCCACCGTTGGCCTGTATGGTCCAATCGCTGCGCACCTGAGGGCACTAACGCAGTCGGCAGGCCGCTCGCAGTGGTCTGCCGAGGAGATACTGGCCTTGCGCGCGGAGATGACAGCGCGGCTGCAGTATCAGGGGCGTGGTGCCATCGGCCCACAGGCGGTTGTCGAGATCATGGCCGAGGAGGCGAGCAGCGCCGGGGTACATCCCCGTATCACGGTCGATGCAGGCGCCCATATGTTTTCGGCGATGGCCTTCTGGCCCTGCGAGCAGCCCAACGACGTGCTGATCTCCAACGGTCTGGCGACGATGGCGTTCGCCCTGCCGGCGGCCATCGCATCGGCGCATTATCAACCCGACCGGCCGGTGGTTGCATTTACCGGCGACGGTGGACTGCTGATGTGTATGGGGGAGCTGTCGACGGCCGCGGCGCAGGCGGCCACGCTCATTGTTGTGGTGTTCAATGACGCCGCGCTGTCGCTGATTGCCATCAAGCAGCAGGAAGGTGGGGTGCCCGAGAACGCGGTCGCCTGGACACATCCCGACTTCGCAGCGGTGATGCGTGGCCTCGGCGGTGCCGGGTATCGGGTGACCAGCTGTGAAGAATATCGAAGCGCGGCCGCAGCGGCGCTCACGCATGGCGGCCCCACAGTCATCGATGTGGTGGTCGATGCTACAGGCTATGCCGCACAACTTGCCGCGCTGCGCGGCTGAGAACCCAGGAGAAGAATTCAATGGATGTGAACAGCGCCTCTGAACAGTCGTTTCGCCTGCCCGATGAGATCCAGGAACAGTGCGATCTGGCCAAGCGCATCGTGCAGAAGGAACTGATGCCGCTGGAGCCGACGTTCCTGCCTCATCCAGGCCATGCCTTCGGCATCAAGGAGACCGTAAATCTGAAAACGGTATTCGGCGATGACGTTGCCAAGCGGCTTGAAGCGCTGTCGAAGGATACCGGGATGTGGTATCTGATGGTGCCGGAGCAGTATGGCGGGGCAGGGTTGTCCATGCTGGCGCAGATTGCCATCCTGGAGCAGTTCCATTACACCGCCGTACCGTTTCCGTTCGCCAACGTCCCGAACATCCTCTACCAGTGTCGCGGTGCCCAGATCGATCGTTTCCTCAAGCCGGTGATCGAGGGAGAAAAGTTCACCTGCTTCGCCCAGACGGAAGCAAACGCCGGATCCGATCCGGGCGGCATGATGCAGACCAGAGCCGTGCAGGATGGAGACGACTGGATCATCAATGGCACCAAGATGTGGATTTCCGGTGCGGCGGATTCCGACATCATCATGGTTCAGGCCGTTACCGACGATGAAAAGCGCCAGCGCGGCGGCATCACCATGTTCCTGGTAGAGCGCACAAATCCGGGGGTGCATATCGAGGAACCGGGCATTGCCACCTGGCTTGGTCCGAAGGCGTCCCAGTACATCGTGCACTTCGATGATTGTCGCGTCTCCTCGGCAGACGTGCTTGGCGATATCGGCAACGGTTTCCGTCTCGGACAGCGCTGGCTGACCATCCATGATCGGCTGTTGCGAGGACCCTTCGCGCTGGGCAAGATGCAGCGTGCGCTGGACATGTCTGTGACTTGGTCCAAGGAGCGCGTGACATTTGGCCAACCACTGTCCAGCCGACAGGCCATCCAGTGGAAGCTCGTCGATATGTTGATCGACCTCGAGGCTCTGCGTGCCCTCACCTACAGCATGGCCTCACGTGCAGACGCTGGCGAGGACATTCGTGCCGAAGCCGCCATGGTCAAGGTGACCTCCATGGAGTGGGGAGCACGTTGCGTGGATCACGCGATCCAAATTCATGGTGCGATGGGCGAAGCCCTTGAGCTGCCTCTGACGCTGTTCTATCGCTATCTCCGGCATGGCCAGATTGGAGGCGGCGCGAATGAGATCCAACGGATGCAGATTGCGCGAAAACTGCTTGCCTGAGCAGGCGGGCAGATTGCCCGGTCGCCGGTGGCAGGCACTGCCCGGCAGGCTCGTGCTGTGTCTCTCGCTCTGGCTGACCGGAGTGGTCGGCGTGGCTGCCGACGACACCGGCGATTATCCGCGTCGACCGGTCACCATTATCGTGCCGTACGCGGCCGGCGGTGGAGGTGACACGCTGACTCGAGCCATTGCCATGCAGGCCCAGGAAAGACTCGGTCGGCGTGTGCTCGTCGAGAATCGTCCTGGCGGCGGCGGCACCATCGGCGTGGGTGCAGTGGCGCGAGCCCCTGCCGATGGGTATACGCTGGCGTTCGTCTCGAGCAGCCCGATCGTGTCCGTGCCGAACTTCGTCAATGTGCCCTACGACGCGGAGCAGGATTTCGTCTACATCGCCCGGTTCATGATCAGCGCCTATCCGGTCGTGGTGCGGGCGGACTCCCCATGGCACTCGTTCGATGAACTCCTGGCATTTGCCCGCGCTAACCCCGGCAGACTGCGCTGGTCGACAGCGGGCATCAACGGTTCACCCCACATCGCCGTTGAAGCGGCGCTGCGCCAGGAAGGCGTCAGAGCGGCATTTGTGCCGATGCAGGGCTCGGCGGAAGTGCTCGCCGGTCTGCTGGGCAATACGCTCGATGTGGGCGTCATTTCCGATTATGCGCCGCTGCTGGCAGCCGGCAGACTTCGCCTGCTTGCCGAAATCGGCTCGGAGGTGTTTGCCGGCCTGGAACAGATCCCGACTTTTGAGCGCCTGGGCTATCCTTTGGCGCCGACGATCTTTTTCGGTATTGCCGGACCCGCCGGCATGCCAACGCAGCTGGTTGCGTTGTGGAGTGACATTGTCGAGGAGGTCACGCGCTCAGAGGATTTTCGCCGTCTCATCGCCAGGTTGAACGGCGATGCCAGCTTTATTGGTCATGATCGATTCCACGACTTCGTTCTGGAGGATATCGTCACGACGCGACGCGCCCTGAACTCGCTCGGGTTGACGCGGTGAAGCTGCATTTGCGCGGTGACGGCCGGCGCCAGGAGGCTGTCGTGACCTTGCTGCTGGTGGTGCTAGCGTTGATTTTTCTGCTGGTGGTCATTCCGGCGGGCATCGGCGTGGGCTTTTCGGTGAGTGCATCGCCGGGTACGCCACGATTGGTGCCGCAACTGGCATCAGCGGGGATGAGCCTGGCGCTGCTCTGCGGCCTTGTTGCGATCCTGCGCAACCCGGCGGCGGGGCCGGTCACGGATGTGCCGGCTGGGGATGGGTTGCCGGATGAGGCGGAAGCAACGGGTGCCTGGCGTCCGGTGGCGGTGTCTCTGGCGTGTTTGCTGACCGCTACCTGGGGGTTTGTGTGGTTCGGGTTCTATGCGGGCAGCGCCATGCTCATGGTGGTCCTGAAGCTGCTGCTGGGTGAGCGCCGGCCAGTCCATCTGCTTGTGGTTCCGCTGTTGACCGTGTTGTGTATCTATGTGCTGTTCGAGCTGGGTTTTCAGATCAACATGCCCCAGCCGGTGTGGACGGCGAGCGAGGAATCGCACTGATGGACCCGATACTCCACGGGGTATTGCTGTCGGTAAGTATCGGCTCGCTGCTCGGGATCCTGTTGGGCGTAACCCTGGGGCAGGTGCTGGGCGCCATTCCCGGGCTTACCGCGGCAATGGCGGTCGCACTGCTCGTGCCGTTCAGTTTTTATTTCGATCCCTGGGTCGGCATTCCGATGATGCTGGCCATGTTCAAGGGCTCGCTGTTTGCCAGCAGTATTCCGGCTATTCTGCTGCGCACGCCCGGCTCTCCTGCAGCAGCGGCCACGGTGATCGATGGCTATCCGCTGGCGCGTGCCGGCAAGGGTGGCAAGGCGATGTACACGGTGCTGTATGCGTCCGTGTGCGGCGGTACGTTCTCGGACGTCGTGCTCATCATCGGCGCCAGTCTACTGGGGGCGGTGGCCATTCGATTTGGGCCAGGCGAATACGTCGTCATCGTAATTTTTGCGATGACCACGCTGGTGGCGATGAATCGCGGCAGTTCATGGAAAGGAATAGTTGCCGTTCTGGCCGGCGTGCTGTTGGGCTGTATCGGGCTCGATCCGATCACCGGTACCGAGCGCCTGACCTTTGCCAATCCCGAGCTATTCGACGGCCTTGGCCTGATTCCCCTGCTGATCGGTCTGCTCGCCATCGCCGAGGTGTTTCGCCAGCTCGAAGAACCTGTCGGCAATCTCACCAGGCGCATGATCGTTTTTTCCAAACGGCGGGAAGACAACCGCTTATCCCTGGACGAGGCGCGGATGCTGGTGCCTACGATTTTTCGCTCGTCTGTTATCGGTACGCTGATCGGCGCTCTGCCTGGCCTTGGTGCAACGGTTGCCGCCTTCATTGCCTATAACGAGGCGCGACGCACGGCCAGAAATCCGGATGAATTCGGCAAAGGCTCGCTGCAGGGCGTGGCAGCGCCGGAGGCGGCCAACAACGCGGTGGGAGGCGCGAGTCTGATCCCTCTGCTGGCCTTCGGGATTCCCGGGGACGTGGCCGCAGCGCTCATCCTGGGTGCCCTGCTGATCCATGGCATCACCCCCGGGCCGCTGGCATTCGCCAGCAATCCCGTACCGCTTTACGCTATTTTCTCAGCCCTGCTGATCGCCAATGTGGCCAACCTGGCGGTTGGCATGGCACTGATTCCAGCGGCGAAACGCATGGTGGCCATTCCAAAACGCATGCTGTTCCCGATCATCATCGTGATCGCGGCGGCAGGTGCGTTCGCAATGCGCGGCTCTCTGTTCGATGTGCAGGTGATGTTCATTTTCGGGATCATCGGCTGGGGCATGCTGAAACTGGGATATCCGCCGCTGCTGCTGCTGATCGGCTTCATTCTTGCCCCAATCCTGGAGCGATCCGCACGACAGACGGTGATCCTTGCGGATGCGGCAGGCGGTTGGCTCGCGTTCGCACTCAGCCGGCCGCTGTTCATGCTGCTCGCGGTAATCGCGTGTGTGCTGCTGGCGCTTGCTCTGCGTGAGCGCATGAGGCTGCAGGCAGCCGTCGTTGCGCCAGGAGATGACCCGGTCGTTCGCGACTAGCGTGCGACCGCAGCTATGCCCGGATGCGGGCATGCCGCATCCGGACGCGACCAGGGTCAGGGCAGCTGCAGCTCGGTGCTGTGGATGACCGCAGCAAGCTTCTGCATGTTCGCCAGGCTGCGTTCGTGGTCCTCGTCAGTTGCGGCCACGCAGGCGTCGACGAGTACCGTCACCTGAAAATCTCGATCATGCGCGTCCCGCGCTGTGCTCTCCACGACCATGTCGGTGGCCACACCGGCCAGAATGACGTGCGTGACCCCCATATTGCGCAGCGTCAGCTCCAGTGGCGTTGCCCAGAAGGAGCTTACGCGATGCTTGTTGATCACGACCTCGTCGCCGATCGGTGCGAGTTCATCGAGGAATGCCGCGCCCCAGCCCGTGAGGTCGAACGCCTTGTACTCGTGTGCCTTGCCCAGCAGGGGTGATGCCTTGGGCTGCTCGTGATAGCCGGGCCAGAAGCCAACTCTCACATGGATCACCGGCAGGCCCAGCTCGCGAAAGCGACTCTGCAGGCCCCGAACACGTGCCAGGACGCCATGGCGTTCGGCGAAGGCGCAATAACCCTTGCCTGCAACCTTACCGTCCGGGTGAATGATGTCGTTTTCGTAGTCCAGGCAGAGAAGGGCTTTCATGCGGGGTCCTTGGGGTCAGTGCGTCATGATGAACGACGAAGGATTCTAGGCTGGAATGCAAACGTGTGCAAATTAGCGCAGATCGCTAAGAACTGGCCAGCCCGATGACGTCAAGTGTAGGCTCCGCAGGTGCCCTCGTGGTCTTTCGCAATACCAGATGGGTGTCGATCAGCTGGATCTCTGGTGCGAGCGTCTCGTCGCTAAGGCGCGGCAGCAGAATGCGGATGCAGTGATCAATGACTTCGTCACGGGGATACTCCACGGTGCTGAGTTCGTGACAGGCCCATGAGGCGATGTCGCGGTTGCCGTTGCCCAGGATCGCGAGGTCCTCGGGTACCCGCAAGCCATGATCCATCCGGGCGCCGTCGAGGACGCCTATGGCGGTGGTATCGGCGGTACAGAAGATGGCATCAGGAGGATTGTCGCTGGCAAGCAACTCACCTATGGCCTCGCGGCCGGCGTCATAGCCTATAACGTCGGTATTGTCCGCCACGATGCGGCAGTCGCTAGTGCGGGCGACACGGTCGGTGATCGCCCGTGTAATATCAGCGGTGAAGTCGATATCAGGCCGTCCCCGTAGCAGAGCGAGTCGTTCGTGGCCGCAGCCGATCAAAAAGCTGGCAACCTGCGTGCCGATACTGAGGCCGTCGAGGCTTACTGCGGAGCAGCCGGAACCGCGGCCCAGGCGATTGACGAGCATCACCGGGACGCCTGCACGTCGACATTCCTCGGCAACCGGGCTGGGCAAGACCTCGGAGACCACGATGATGGCCGCCACCTGGTATTGCAGCATCTGCTGGACGTATTCCTCAATCTGGTCTTCGCTGAGTACTGATTTCAGGATGACTTCGTAGTCTTTTGCTTCCAGGCGTTCGCTAAGCAGGCGGAGGATCTCCACGTAGCCGTAGTTGTTCCAGCCGGACATCAGCAACCCGACAAGCGCAGACCGACGCTGATTCAGACTACGTGCAATGAAGTTAGGTCGGTACCCCAGCATATTGGCCGCTTGCAGTACGCGCTCACGCGTGGCTGCTGCAATGCTCGCGCCTGGTGTGAAGCACCGGGAGACTGCGGCTACCGATACGCCGGCGACTTCTGCCACATCGACGGAGCTGACTCTTCTTTTCTTGGAGTTCACGAAGTCGTTGGATTGTTTAGCTATATGGTTAATTTAAATTGAATAACGTGCGAGTGCTATCTCTTCAGAAAAAGTATACACGGACCGGGCGGGGTCAGGGGGGCACGTGTTGCAGGTGGGTATTGCAAGCACGAGCGGGTACAGCCGAATTCGCCCGTGCTGCTGACGCTGGGCAGATGACATAGGATCATCGTCGCAATTCACACTTCTTTTGTCGGAATCGGTTTGCAATCGTTTACAAGCCGACTGAAGCATGGTAAATATCGAGCTGAATTCCAATCGTCGTGGAGATGTTGTATGAGCCCAGCTACCTTGTTCAGCCTCTGGCGGCTTTGCTTGATGAGTCTCTTATGTGCGGGCCTGCTGCTCGCATTTGTGCAGAGCGAAGCTGGGGATGCGGTAGAGCCCTCCACCATTGAAGGCACGACGGTGCTCCATGGGCTGGTGAGCTCGGTGCATCCGTTCGCGGCGGCAAAGGTATATGCGCGAAACCACGACACCAACATGTTGTACACGGTGTATACCCATAAGGGCAGATTCCGGGCGCCCAACCTGCTGCCCGGTGGCTACGAGATCTGGGCTGAGAAAGGCGAACTGAAGTCCGAGCATCGCTGGATGCGAGTACAGGGGCAGCCTTCAGTTGAGCTGGCGCTCGAACTCAGTCCCGGCCCTGATTTCATCCTTACCAGGATGGACAGCCGGCTGCCTGGCCCGCAGTTTGGCGGCGTCAGCGGTGCCACCGTGGTGCCGTACGACGAAATGTATCCTGAACACCCGGCAAGACCCCTTGCCGAGGCAACCTGCATGACCTGTCATGGTCAGTCGTTCCTGCCATCCCACCGCATGAGCCGTCCGCAGTGGCATGCGATCATTGGTGTGATGCTCGATCCCAGCGCCGGATTTTCGGACCCCGATTCGGCCCGCAGCATCACGGCCGAGCAACACAACGAGCTGGCAGATTATTTGACGGAGAATTTCGGGCCAGAGAGCCCCTCGCGATTGCTGGAAATAGATGTCGAGTACCCGCTGGATGAAGCAGTCCTCGCCCGCGGCATGTTCATTGAATACCTCACACCCCTGCAGCCTGGCGCCGATCTTTCGCAGCGTTCTGGCAACGAACCCGGTAAGCACCGCCTGCATCGTCCCTATATGGACAACGATGGCAACATCTGGGGCACCAATGGGATCATCGGGGTCAGCCGTGTAGACCCGAGAACAGCGACATGGAGCCACTTTCCGCTGGGTACCGATGAGAATAACCCGCCGGTCGATATGTACGGAAGACGAGCCGGCGAACCCGGCAACATCGTAAGCGCGATCTTTCCGCATGACCTCAGGGTCGATTCCTATGGGCTGGTGTTCTGGGGCGAGTTCCAGGGTGGGCATCTGGGGCGACTCGATCCGGCGACTGGCCGTGTCGATCGCTTCCCGATCGACCCTGAAGGCGTGGTCGTCGATGAGAACGGGGTGGCGGGCAGTGCCCGCGGCCACAGTCCCGCGTTCGACCCGCAGAACAACGTCTGGTTTACGGTCATCCGCGGCAACAGGCTCGGTCGTTGGGATCGAAAGACCGAGGAGATCAAGCTTTGGGAGTTCCCCACCCGGCACTCCTTTCCTTACGGCATCGATATCGACAGCAAGGGCAACATCTGGGTGGCTCAGTTCGCCACCTGCGCGGTGGCGAAGTTTGATCCAACGACCGAAGAATTCACAGAGTTCCCTTCTCCAAGCCGAAACTGCGCTATAAACCGTATTACTGTCGATGTCGACGATACAATCTGGTACTCGGTGTTCAGTTCCGGCCGGCTCGGTAAACTGTCGCCGGATACGGGCGAGATCGTGGAGTATGACGTCGTACCGTTCTCGCGGATAAAGGCCTCCAAGCCCTATGGGATTGTCGTCGGTCATGAGGGTGAGATCTGGTTCGGCGATGGTGGGCTCGGCGGGGCGCTGGTGCGTTTCGACCCGGTGAGCGAGCGCTTCTCCTACTTCCCAACGCCGCGTCAGTCTGACAATCCCAACCTGGATATCACCCGTGAGGGGGCCATCATTTACTCGACCCGTTCGAACAATCAGGCGGCACTCGGCATCTTTTATCCGGATGTCAGCAGAATGACCGGATACGGAGTGTATCGCTAAGTGATGCTCTGACCAGCTGACATATTGGGGCAATAGCAGCGTGGAATCCCGTCCGAAGGAGAAGCGACGGAGCGGCCGACCGACCCAGCCCGCTCTGATAGTCTGCGTCCATTGGCTCCTTGTCATCGCATTCTTTGTCAGCCTGCTGACTGGATTTCGCATTTCAGCAGACTATCTCGATGGCATCGTTGGCCCGGTAGCGCGGCGAATCAGCTGGTTATTGCCCAGAGGGCAGGTGATTGACTGGCATGTGACGTCAAGTTGGGCGGTTGTCTCGCTGACGTTAGCCTACGCATTTTTTCTTTGGCGCGGCGAGTTTTACCACCGTGTAAGGCTGGGCGCGGCATCCCTAAAATCCATTCGTCCGACATTCTTGCTTGCCAGGAAGACTGCAGCCACGGCGTCGTGGCATGCGCTTAATCGCGTGATGTTTCATTGCTCCTATGTGTTGCTGACTATCGTGGCGATCACTGGCTGGATGATGTACCGGGAGACCTTCTTCGGCTTCAAAGCAGTTAGTGTTCAGTCCGTTCATGGGCTCAGTGCCGTGGCATTAATTGCTTTGGCGACCATCCATCCTCTCATTGCTTTGAAGATCGGACGGTTCTTTTCGATGTTTCGGCCTCGAGGAGGCTATCGCCTCGCTTCCCTCGTCAGCATTGGCGCTGCGGTTGGTCTGATTGCCCCGCTCTACTTCGTGGATGCCTCTTACCAGGTCCGCCTGATCGTTCCCCGGGTGGTCCAGTCCCCGGTGATGGATGGTCGCGGACACGACCCGGTCTGGTCTGCCACCCGGGCCGTGGCTGTTAGTACGGTCCGTGGCGCCAATCTGCCCGGCGGACAGGTGGAAGTTGAAGTACGAGCTGTGCACGATGGTGAGCAGGCCTATTTTCAGTTTCGCTGGGCTGACGACACACGTAGCCAGAAACATCATCCTTTGGTCAAGACTGAACAGGGCTGGCGCGTCATGGCGACCGGTTACGAGACCAATGACGAAAGCGTTTTCTACGAAGATAAGTTCGCCGTGATCCTCTCAGACCGTCCGTCACTGGGGACTGGCTCGGTGCACCTCGGTGAAGATCTTGTCCCGGGACCGCACTACCGCAATATGAGGGGATTACATTTCACAACAGACGGCTCCATTCTGGACTTGTGGCACTGGAAGAGTGTTCGTAGCGGTGCGCTCGGTTACGCGGACGACAACTTCATCGGTCCGCCTATGGCTTCGGAGCGTGCCGGAGCGCGCTACACCGGTGGCTACACGCAGGACCCATCCCCATTGCCAGGCCACCCGTACTTGCTGAACTGGGTTGCTTCGGATCGTTCGCTTCCACTGCATGAGACCCCGGTGCTGCCGCGCTTCCTGCCGCGTGACCCGCAAATTTTGAATCGCATGGGAAAGGTGAGTCTGGACCCCTCGGTAAGTGATGAGGGTAAATGGCATCTCTTTGCAGATGAGGTCGTCGCCTACGATGAGATGCTTGATCTGTATCCAGTCGGCACCGTCCTGCCTGGAGTGGTTCTGTCGGGTGAGTTTCAGGGTGACCGCGCGGATGTCCGTGCTGAGGCTCATTGGCATGATGGCCACTGGACGCTTGAGATGCGGCGTGCACTTGATACCGGCTCTACGTTCGATATCGCTTTTTCACCCCATACGCCGACCTATATGTGGGTCGCGGTGTTTAATCACAACCAAATTCGCCATTCCCAGCACCTTCATCCAATCAAGCTTTTCATGCAGTAAACTAGTGAAGCTTGTAGACCAGCGCCTGATCCGGCCATGAGATGAGAGCGAGACTTCCGTGCGCACATTTAGGAGTGCGTGCGCAGATTTCTGCAGCAGACAGTCCACGATCTGTTGTCGCGTCCACCCATACCAGCTCCGGTGCCCGCCATCAGCCGGCAGGCGCGCCACATCTCGTAGGGGAGTCCGCCGAGTTGTTCATCGGGGCTGCGGTAGATGCCCATCCC
>CAYLNP010000010.1:0-6063 GCA_964384925.1 uncultured Woeseiaceae bacterium | reverse complement strand
CTCGGTGTAGAGCCCACGCGGTTCGATCAGCGTGTCGGGCGCAGATACTTCGCCACGTCGGGGTTTATGTCCGACACCGGCACCCGATCACGCGTCAGCTCCGAGAGCACCCGCTGGGTGTAGGCGGCCAGATCCGCAGCGCGGGCCTGTGCCTGTTGTGGCGTATCGACGTGTGTCTCAACCGCGTCTGCGGGCAGCACCTTGTGGGTGGCGAGTTCCGACTCAAGCGCGCCTAGCCGCTCGCGCAGCATGTAAACCTCAGCCGTGAGCGCGATGATTGCGCCCACGGTGTTGTCCATGGGCAGCGCGCCAAGAAAGTCCGGTTCGGTTTCTATCACCGGCCCCTGCAGGGCGATGCGCGGTTTATGCCCGGCCAGTGCGGGCCCTTGCTTCGGTTCGCTCATGCTCATTTCTCGAACACGTAGAGATTCCAGAAATTGCTGTTGACCGGCGTACGGCCTTCGCGCTTCACGGAGCGGTTGAGCCGCTCGAAGGGCTCGATGTGCACGCGGCTGAAACCCGCCTCACGCGCGAGTGCCGCAATTGGTGTGTCGTACCACGGTGCGGCATAGGTTTCATTGTTGGTCCAGGCATGACTGCGCTGCAGGACGTTCTGGAAGGCATCATTGGGGCGCAAATGGAATTCGTGGCCTGCAAACACGCCACCGGGCTTGAGCACCCGGCAGGCTTCCGCCAGCAGGGCGGGGGTGTGCGCAGGCGGTAGCTCATGCAGCATGAAGTTGAAGAAGATCAGATCGAAGCTGTCGTCGGCATAGTCCAGATGTTCGAGATCCTGCTGTGACAGGAAAAACGTGAACCCCTGTTCACGGGCGCGCAGGTTGGCGACCTTCAGACACGGAGCCGACAGGTCCACCCCGTGACATTCGGATTCCGGGTGCAGGGTCTGCCAGGTGACCAGGGCTGCGCCGTGGCCGGTGCCCCAGTCGAGCACGCGCGCATAGTCTCGCCTGGGCAGTGCTTCGAACAGCAGGTGATAGATGCCGTTCGGGTCACTGTGGGCAGGCACCGTCGTGCGCCGCCCGATCTCGTAGGCCAGCCCGTCGAGCGCGTCGGTCGCCACGCCGCCCGTGTGCTGATGAAACGGCACGTAGCGATAATACTCAGGCAGCGCAAGCTCCGGGTTCAGGCGCAGCTGCTCCGACGGGGTGGCAGCCGCTGCCTCGTCGAGGGCTGCACTCAGCCGCTCGCGCTCGGCCTCGAGCGTGTCGAAGATCCCCAGGCCCGGCCGGTGATACTTGAAGCGTTGCAGGTGGCGATAGGCCCAGCAGTAGAAGGCGAACTCGGGCAAGCCATCGAGGATGGCTTCGGCTTCGCGCCAGTCCTCGGGGGGTGGCTGCTGCGCACCCTCAAGCACACGTTCGTAACTGTCGTACATCTGCCCGACCAGCGGGCCTTCCATGTAGTTGCGCGCGGCGCGCAGAAAGGCGTGGTAGCTGCGGAAGTCTCGCGACTCCTGCACGGCCAGGGGGGCAGGCGGGTCGGCAAAGCTCGAGGATTTGAAGTTGGCACTCATGATGGGCAGAAGTATGGCGTGCGTCCCCGGAGCAGATCAAACCTGCCGCGCTCAGCGATAGCCTTCCGCCTGCAGCTCGAACAGCCGCGCATAACGGCCGCGCGCCGCCATCAGCGCCTCATGCGTGCCCTGCTCGAGGAGTCGCCCGTCCTCGATCACGACGATCAGGTCGGCGCGGCGCACGGTCGAGAAGCGGTGCGAGATCAGAATCGCGATGCGCCCCACCGTGAGCTCGCGGAAGTGTTCGAAGATCTCGGCCTCGGCGGCCGCGTCCACCGCCGCTGTGGGTTCGTCGAGCACGAGGATGTCGGCCTCCTCGCGCATGAAGGCGCGCGCCAGTGCAATCTTCTGCCACTGGCCCATCGACAGCTCACGCCCGTCGGCAAACCAGCGGCCGAGCTGAGTGAGATACCCGGCGGGCAGGCTCTCTACGAACTCGGCGGCCTTGCCCTTCGTGGCCGCGCTGCGCCAGCGCGATTCATCACGCAGGCCCTCGATGTCGCCGACACCGATGTTCTCGCCGACCTGCAGCTGATAGCGCGCGAAGTCCTGGAAGATCACCCCGATGCGCCGTCGCAGCGTGGCGCGGTCCCAGTCGGGCAGCGGCCGGCCGTCGAGCAGGATGCGTCCGCGCTCAGGCTCGTAGAGCCCCGTCAGAAGCTTGATCAGCGTGGTCTTGCCCGAGCCGTTCACGCCCACCAGCGCCAGGCTCTGGCCGGGGCGTACATGAAGCGAGATACCCTTGAGTGCGGGCGCCTCCTGACCCGGATAGGTGAACCAGACATCCTCGAAGCGCAGACCGTCGTTGGCAACCAGTGCGCTCACGGCCGTGCCGCGATGTGCGTCCACGGGTTGATCGAGATACTCGTAGAGATTCGACAGATACAGATTGTCTTCGTACATGCCGCCAATGGACGACAGGATTGCCGCGACCGCAGTCTGACCCTGGCGAAACACCATCAGGTACATGGTCATCTGTCCGAGCGTGATGCGCCCGATCACCGTGGACAGCGCGATCCAGGCATAGGTGCCATAGAAGGCGGCGCTGCTGATCACGCCCATGAAAAAGCCCCATACGTCTCGGCGGATGGTCAGTCGCCGGTCTTCGGCATAGAGCTTGTCGAAGATGCGCCGATAGCGATCGAGGAACTCGGCGCCCAGGTCGTAGAGCTGCACTTCCTTGACGTAGTCCTCGCGCGCCAGCACGGTCTCCAGATACATCTGCTGGCGTGTCTCCGGCGAGCGCCAGCGAAACAGCCGGAAGGCCTCGCCCGAGAAATGCGTCTCGGCGACGAAGGCGGGCAGGCCGGCAAGTACCAGGATCAGCACGGCCCACGGTGAGAACTGCACCAGAAGGGCTGCAAAGCTGACCAGCGAGATGGCGTTCTGCGCCAGGCCGAAGGTCTTGGTCACCAGCGACAGGGGTCGCGAAGAAGCTTCGCGCCGCGCACGGGTGAGCTTGTCGTAGAACTCCGAGTCCTCGAACTGCGCCAGCTTCAGCGTCAGCGCCTTGTCGAGGATCATGACGTTGACCCGTTGACCCAGCTGCGCGCGCAGCAGGGACTGGCAGGTGCTGATGCCGCGCTGGACACCGGCGAGCACCACGACCAGCGCCGCCTCGACGATGACCCACTGCAGCAGTTCGCCGGTCACCGCCTCGCCGGTGCCCTGCCAGGTGTTGAACGCTGCGACGACCGCATCGACGATCATCTGACCGACCCATGCAATGGCCGCGGGAAGCAGACCTGCGATCAGTGTCAGCGCGCCGAACCACAGCGTCAGCGATCGACTGGTGGTCCATACCAGCCCGATGGCCGCGCGACTGTAGCGAAACACGCCCAGAAAGCCGGCCAGCCCCGCGCGACCCCGGGGGCGCTCGACAGGGGGACTCACAGCGCCGGCTCAGTGACCGTCGGACAGGCGGGAAAGATGCTTGCGCGTGAGCTCGATGAAGCGGGGGGTCGGCCCGACGTCCTCGTAAACGGGATCTCCGAACTCATCTTCCTGGATGATCCGCTCACCGGCGACGTAGGGCATGCTCTCGGCCAGCTCGTCGAGCGCGGCGCTGAGCAGCTCGGTCAGGATCTGCTCCCGGCTGATGCCGGGATACATCTCGTCGAGCGCCTCGACGCGCGCGGCATCCTCCAGCGGCAGGCGCAGGGCGTATTTCTCGGCGGTCTTGAGCACCCTGGGGGTCTGCTCCCAGGCCACCAGCAGGTCCTTGAGGCTCATGGTGCAGGAGGGCATCCGCAGTGACTGGCCAGAGCGAAATACTAGCCCGCGCCCCTGTCCCGATGGAAGCGCGGATCGCCGTGACCGGGCAGCCGCCGCCGGCGTCGCGCTTGGAGTCGCCGCGTCGCCGTGCTAATGGTGCACGCCTCGACAGTGATGCGCGGATGCCGTGTGCCCCCGATTGATCCCCATGTGACCGCAGTCTGGGCGCTCGTGCTGCTTGCGCTGTGGCTGTTCTCACAGGAGCGGGTGCCCCACGAAAGCGCAGCGCTGGGGTTTCTGCTGGTGCTGCTGCTGGGTCTGCATTTCTTTCCGGTGAAGGGTGCGTTCGGCACCGTCTCCGCCAATGACGTGTTCAGCCGCCTCGGCCACCCGGCCATGGTCAGCATCGCCGGCTTCGTCATCATGGCCCGGGGCCTGGAAGTGACCGGCGCGCTGTCGTCGCTGTTCGAGGGGCTCGCGCGGTTGTGGCAGGAGCAGCCCCGGCTGGGCATGCCGGCCACACTGGCGCTGGCGGCCTCGCTCAGTGCGGTTCTGAGCAATGCGGCCGTGGTGGTGCTGCTGATGCCCGCCCTGATCAGCATCGCGCTGCGCCAGCACTTCTCGCCCTCGCGACTGCTGATGCCGGTGGGCTTTGCCGTGATCGTTGGCGGCATGGCCACGGCGATCGGCGCCTCGTCCAACCTCGTGGCACTCGGCGTGGCCGCCGATCTGGGTGCCCCCGCAATCGCCATCGGCGAGCTGGCCTGGCCGGTGTTCGCCGCCGGCCTGCTCGCACTGCTGTACCTCTGGTGGGCGGCGCCCCGGCTGCTGCCGCAACGCCACACCCCGCTCGGCGACACCGCACCGCGGGTGTTCTCGGCCGTGCTGCGCATCGAGGAGGACAGCATCGCTGCCGGGCGCACACTACCGGAGGTGCGCGGCCTGACCAACAACCTGATGCGTGTGGACCGCGTGCAGCGCGGCGAACACCTGTTCGTGGCGAAGCTGCCGTCGCTGGTGATTCAACCGGGAGACCGCCTGCATGTACGTGACCTGCCCGAGCGTCTCAAGCGCTTCGAAAAGGCGCTGCGCGCGACGCTGGCAACGGATGCCGGCGCCGACCTCGAGGGCCTGCCGGGACAGGGTCAGCAGCTCGCGGAAATCGTTGTCACACGCGGTGCCCTGCTGCACCAGAGCACCTTGGCGGCGACGCGTTTTGCCACGCGCTTCGGGCTGCTGCCACTGGCGCTTCACCGCGCGCGCGGCGGGCCGGCGCTCGAGCCGGTGGCTGATCTGTCAAACGCGGTCCTGCGTGCCGGCGATGTGGTACTGGTCCAGGGCGCGCGCGCGGCGCTCGATGCGGTGCGTCGCAGCGGCGATGCGCTGGTGCTCGATGGCACGATGGATCTGCCGCACACACGACGCGCGCCACGCGCGCTGGCCGTGTTCGCGCTGGTGCTGGCGCTGGCCGCCTTCGGCGTGCTGCCGCTGGCGATGAGCGCGCTGGTGGGTGTCGCACTGATGCTGGTGAGCCATTGCGTCGGCTGGCGCGACATCGTCCAGGCGCTGAACACCCGCCTGGTGCTGACGGTGGCCGTCGGTCTGTCTCTGGCGCTGCTGCTCGATCGCTCCGGGGCGGCGGTGTGGCTGGCGCAGTGGTTGCTCGCCGGTCTGGGCGGCTGGCCCGTCGCCGCAGTGCTGACAGTGTTCATGGCGGCGATGGTGGTGCTCACGACGCTCGCGGCCAACGTCGTGGTGGCGGCCGTCGGCGTGTCGCTGGCAGTGCCGCTGGCCGCCGGCCTGCAGGCGCCAGCCCAGGCGTTCGTACTCGCCGCGCTGTTCGGTGCCAGCATCTGCTTCATCCGTCCGGGTGGCTACCAGAGCAACCTCCTTGTGCTGAGCACCGGTGGATACCAGGCAGGCGACTTCGCCCGCGTGGGCACACCGCTGGCAGTGCTGCTGTGGCTGGGATTCAGCACCCTGCTGTCGCTGCGCTACGGCCTGTAGACGAACAATGGCGCGCGGCACGCGTACAATGAGCGCCCATACCAAACAAGGGAGACGCATATGGTCGAGGTCATCGCAGGTCAGCCGAGCAAGGACGAACGAAACTGGGCGCTGATCGCCCACCTGAGCGCCGTTGCCGGAATGCTCGTGCCCTTCGTCGGCACCATCCTCGGCCCGCTGGTCGTCTGGCTCGTCAAGCGTGACGACAGCGAGTATGTCGCAGACCAGGCCAAGGAGGCGCTGAACTTCAACATCACGATGTTCCTTGGCTACATGGTCTGCTTCATTCTGATGATCATCGTGATCGG
>CAYLNP010000009.1:0-32045 GCA_964384925.1 uncultured Woeseiaceae bacterium | reverse complement strand
GATGGCAGCGACTGGCTGATCAATGGCTCGAAGATGTGGATCAGTAACGGCTCGATCGCTGACTGCGCGCTGGTCTGGGCCAAGACCGATGAGGGCGTCCGCGGCTTTCTGGTGGAGCGCGACATGCCTGGCTTCTCCGCACCCGAGATCGAGCGCAAGTTCAGTCTGCGCGCCTCGGTCACCTCGGCGCTGTACCTGGACAATGTACGGGTGCCGCAAGAGGCCGCGCTGCCGGGCGTGTCGAGCATGCGCGGACCGCTGTCATGTCTGAACCAGGCGCGCTACGGCATTACCTGGGGGGCGATCGGCGCCGCCCAGGCCTGCCTTGCCGAGGCGCTCGAGTACACCGGGGGGCGCGAGATGTTCGGTCGCCCGCTGGCGCACACCCAGTCGGTGCAGATGCGGCTGGCCGACATGGCGCGGCGCATCAGTACTGCCCAGCTGCTGAGCCTGCGCCTGGGTCAACTCAAGATCGAAGGTCGCCTGCACCCCACACAGATTTCGCTTGCGAAGTGGAACAACGTGCGCATGGCGCTGGACATTGCACGTGACTGCCGCGATCTGCTCGGTGGCGCCGGCATCAGTGCCGAGCATCACGCCATCCGCCACATGCTCAACCTGGAAAGCGTGATCACCTACGAGGGTACCGAGGCGGTGCATCAGCTGGTACTGGGCAAGGAGCTCACGGGCGTCAGCGCATTCTGACCCGGGCCCGCTGACTGCTGAAACGCGCAGCGCGCGGTCAAGCCTCGTCCGGGCGGCCGCATCGATGTCCGAAACCAGCCAGTTCCGGTGCGCGAAAACTGCCATGATGCGGCCATGACGAGCCCGGCCCCGCAGTCGCAGTCCCCTCCCGCACCGCACGCGGGTGTGCTGCCGGCAGCGAGCATCTGCGAGCGCGCCCGCCGCGCACGCGATGCTCGTTTCGATGGACTGTTTTTCACCGCGGTGACCAGCACCGGCATCTACTGCCGCCCGATCTGCCCGGCACCAGCGGCGTTGTCGCGCAACGTGCGCTATTTTTCCACCGCAGCGGCCGCCACCGCGGCCGGATTCAGGCCCTGCCTTCGTTGCCGCCCGGAGCTCTCTCCGGATGCCATGGCCCATCGTCTGAGCGAGGCACTGGTGGACCGGGCGCTGTCGATGATCGCCGAGGGCGCGCTGCAGCACGGCTCGGTGGAATCCCTTGCCCAGCGCCTGGGCGTGAGTGCCCGGCATCTGCGCCGCCTGCTGCTCGCCCAGGTGGGCGCCACACCCCTGGCGATCCACGCCACGCGGCGCATGCTGCTGGCGAAGCAGTTGCTCACGGAGACGGCGCTGCCTGTCACGCAGGTAGCGCTTGCCGCAGGCTTCGGCAGCCTGCGGCGTTTCAACGACGCGTTTCTGGCCAGCTGCGGCATGCCGCCCCGACGGCTGCGCCGCGCATCCGCCAGACGCGGTACCGGCGGCCTGACACTGCGCCTGGCCTATCGCCCACCGCTGGATTTCGACGCGATGCTGGCATTCCTCGCCCGTCGCGCGATCCCTGGACTCGAGCGCGTGACACCGGACGCCTACGAGCGCTTCGGCACGCAGGACCCGCAGCAGCCTCGCGTGCGCGTGAGCGCCGTACCCAGGCGTGCCGAACTTCGTCTCGAGCTGGGCGATGTCGATGCGCGCGAGATCCCCGATCTGGTCCGGCGCGTACGTCGTGTGTTCGATCTCGACGCCGACCTGCGTGTGGTCCATGAACTTCTTGGCGGCGATCCGATATTGGCCGATTCGATTGCCCGCAGGCCCGGCCTGCGTGTGCCTGGCGGCTGGGAGGGCTTCGAGGTCGCCTTCCGCGCCATCCTCGGCCAGCAGGTCAGCGTCTCGGCGGCCACCACGCTGGCGGCCAGGCTTGTTGCGGCCTGCCGCGATGTGTCCGGGGGCGACGCGTCCTCGCCAGGGCGAGCTTGGTTGACGCCAGCGACGTTGCTGCAGGTCACCGAGGGACGAGTGGGTCTGCCTGGCGCCCGAGTGACCGCACTGCGCGCCTTGGCCGACGCGGTGGCGAGCGGCCGCGTCGATTTTTCGGCCGGTCAGTCCCCGGAAGGCTTCATCGCCGCACTGACCGCCTTGCCCGGCATCGGCCCGTGGACGGCACAGTATGTCGCGATGCGCGCGCTGGGGCAGCCGGATGCGTTTCCTGCCAGCGATCTGGTGATCAGGCAGGTACTGGGGCACGCACAGGGCGACGGCAGTGCACTGAGCACACGAGCATGCGAGGCGCGCTCGCAGGCCTGGCGGCCGTGGCGTGCCTATGCGGTGATCCACCTGTGGCATCTTGTCGCAGACACAGGGGAATGATGCGATGATCTGGTACGACATGTTTGCCACGCCGGTGGGCACACTGACCGTGGTCGCCGATGCCCAGGGACTCAGGCAGGTGCGCTTCGAGGCGCCAGACGGCATGCCCGCCGCGGACGAACACTGGCAACGTGCACCTGATCGGCTGCAAGCGGCACGCTCGCAGCTGCTCGAGTACTTCGCCGGCGCACGCCGCGAATTTGATCTGCCGTTGCACGCAGTGGGCACCGTATTCCAGCAGCGCGTGTGGGCCGCACTTCAACGCATCCCCTTCGGCACGACCGCGAGCTACCGGGACGTCGCCACCGCCGTGCAGGTACCGGCCGCCGTGCGGGCCGTGGGTGCAGCCAACGGCCGCAATCCGCTGCCGATCATCGTGCCCTGTCATCGTGTGATCGGCGCCGATGGGCGTCTCGTCGGTTTCAGCGCAGGCCTGGAACGCAAGCGCTGGCTGCTTGAGCACGAGGGCGCCTGGCCCGCAGGCCAGGAACTCGAAACACAGTTGTCGTTCTATTGAGGTGGACCGACGCTGGTGGTCCAGCCGGCGACGATCACATCCACCGACGCAGCAGGCGCGCCACCAGCATGTGTCCCGGAAAATAGATCAGTACGGGATAGACACACACCAGCACGATCACCCATAGCGCCACTGGCAGCGGTGGCTGATCCAGGCCGAAGGGTTGATGGACCCAGTTGACGTTGCGATACGGCTCCGTGAACAGCCATGCGCCGATGACCATCAGGGCACCGAAGCCGCACTGCAACCGCCACGCCTTGCCGTCATACCCCATCCGCGCAAGCACAAACAGCAGCAACGGTGGCAGCCACACGTGGTAGAGCGAGCTCAAGCGAAGCTGCAGGGGAAGCGAGTCGTCAAGCATATAGGCCGTGAAGCCTGTCACCGACCCCCCCAGGATCAGCGCCAGTACGAGATCCGTGGTCCAGACGATGCCCACGAGGACCACCGTGCCTGCCTGACTGGAAAGAATCAGTCGGTTCTCGGTCCACAGTGCGACGACAATGAGGAACATCGCCGCGTTGCAAAGCCAGAAGAAATTCTGTGGCCCGATCGGCCCGAGCATGATCGACAGCCAGACCACCAGCCACAATGAGAAACCGACCTTTACAGCCAGTGGGATCACAGGCTCAGTGCAGCTGCGACTCGTCCGATGGGCCGAGCAGCGCCTTGCGCGCCTGCTCGGGCGCGAAGCTGAAGGACTTGTTGCAGAATTCGCAATTGAGTTCCAGTCGGCCCTGTTCTTCGAGCACTGAGGTGACCTCCTGCTCGCCGAGCAGCCGGATGACGTTGTGCAGGTGTTCGTCCGTGCAGCGGCAGTCATAACCGACGGGACGCGCATCGAACAGGCGGATTTCGTAGCCGTCGAACAGACGCCGCAGCAGATCACCTGCCGCGAGTTCCGCCAGCTCGCCGATGCGCACGGTATCAGCCAGCACACCAAGCGTGTGCCAATCGTCATCGCTGCCAGCAAGCTCGGGCATGCGCTGGAGCATCAGGCCCACGGCGCTGCCACCGATCACGCCCAGCCACAGCCGTGTGAGCAACTGCTCGGAATCCCGGAAATAGCCCTCCAGAGATGCCGAAAGCGTCGAGCCTGCCAGCGGCACGATGCCCTGGTAGCGGTCCTGGCCGGGGCCGGGATCGATGGTGACCATCATGCGGCCCTCGCCGAGCAGTTCGCGCATCGAACCTGCGCCTGCGACGCTGTCTCCGCGCGCAAGTGCGCGCACGTTGAGCTGTGCATCGCACTGCACCAGCAGCAGTCGCACATCAGCCTCACCCTGGATCTGCAGGTGGACGCTGCCGCGACCCTTGAGGTTGTCTGCCAGCAGCACGCCTGCGGCGGCCGCCTCACCGAGCAGCCCTGCGACATCCGCGGAATAGTCGTGGCGCGCGATGATCTCGCGCCATGTCTGATCCAGACGCACCAGCCGCCCGCGCACGCCGAGCCCTTCGAACAGGAAGGCGCGCGCCTGGTCGGCCTGTCTCATTTCAGCCGCGCGCGGATCAGCGCGTTGACCTGCCCGGGATTGGCCTTGCCCTGCGTGCGCTTCATGACCTGGCCGACGAAAAAGCCCAGCAGCTTGTCCTTGCCGGCACGAAGCTCCTCGGCCTGCGCGGGATTTTCCGCGATGACCTCATCGACGATCGCCTCGAGCGCACCGGTGTCGGTGATCTGTCTGAGACCTTTCGCCTCGATGATGGCATCCGCACTGCCTTCACCCGCCCACATCGCCTCGAACACCTCCTTGGCGATCTTGCCGGAAATGGTCTGATCCTCGATACGGGCCACCAGACCACCGAGCGCCGCCGCATCGATGCGGCTTTCGCCTATCTCCAGCCCGTCGCGGTTGAGTGCGCCACCCAGCTCTCCCATGACCCAGTTCGCGGCAAGCTTCGGCGCCGATGGGACGATGGCCACGACGGCTTCAAAATAGTCGGCGACCTCACGGCTGGCCGTAAGTACACCGGCGTCGTAGTCGGACAGCCCGAACTGCGTACCGAAGCGCGCACGCCGCGCTTCCGGCAACTCGGGGAGTGCCGCGCGAAGCTGCTTGATCAGCGCGTCCTCGATCACCACCGGCAACAGGTCAGGATCCGGGAAGTAGCGGTAGTCGTTGGCCTCCTCCTTGCTGCGCATCGGACGGGTGGCATCGGCGTCAGGATCGTACAGCCGCGTTTCCTGCAGCACGCGGCCACCTTCTTCGAGCACTTCGATCTGACGCTCGACCTCGAAGCGGATGGCTCGATCCACGAAGCGAAAAGAGTTCAGATTCTTGATCTCGGTGCGGGTGCCGAGCTTCGAGTCACCGTGCCGGCGAACCGACACGTTCGCGTCGCAGCGAAAGGAGCCTTCCTGCATGTTCCCATCGGAGATGCCGAGCCAGCGCACCAGCTGGTGAATGCGCCGCATGTAGGCCACGGCCTCCTCGGGCGATCGCATGTCCGGTTCGGAGACGATCTCGATCAGCGGCGTACCGGCACGGTTTAGATCGACACCGGTCATGCCGTGATAGTCCTCGTGCAGACTCTTGCCGGCATCCTCCTCTAGGTGCGCGCGCGTGATGCCGATACGCTTCTGCACCCCGTCGGCCAGCTCGATATCCAGATGGCCGCCATGCACGATCGGCAGTTCGTACTGACTGATCTGGTAGCCCTTCGGCAGATCCGGATAGAAGTAGTTCTTGCGCGCGAAAACCGAGCGCGGCGCAATCGTGCAGCCGGTCGCCAGGCCGAAACGAATGGCCATGCGCACGACCTCGGCGTTGAGCACGGGCAGCACGCCCGGGTAGCCCAGATCGACCAGGCTGGCCTGGGTGTTCGGGGCCGCGCCGTACGCCGTCGCGCTGCCGGAGAAAATCTTGCTGCGTGTGGCCAGCTGGGTGTGAATCTCCAGACCGATGACGGTTTCCCAGGTCATGACGCGCCCCTCACGCCCAGCCGGCCGGCCAGCGCCGGTGCCAGTCCGTGGCCTGCTGATAGCGATGCGCGGCTGCCAGCAGCGCTGCTTCACCGAAATGCGGCGCGACGATCTGCAGGCCCACCGGCAGCCCGTCGACCATGCCGCAGGGCACGCTGACACCAGGCAGGCCGGCGAGGTTCACGCCGATCGTATAGATGTCGTTGAGATACATCTGCACCGGATCGGCGGTCTTAGCCCCGAACTCGAATGCAGGTGTGGGTGTAGTGGGCCCCATGATCAGATCGACGTGTTCGAATGCGCGGGCGAAATCCCTGGTGATGAGCTGGCGCACCTGCTGAGCCTTGAGGTAGTAGGCATCGTAGTAGCCGGCCGACAGCACATAGGTGCCCGTAAGGATGCGGCGCTTGACCTCGGCGCCGAAGCCTTCGCCACGGCTGCGCTCGTAGAGATCCAGCAGATCCACAGGATCGGCGGCACGATGACCGAAACGCACCCCATCGAAACGCGACAGATTGGATGATGCTTCGGCCGGCGCCACCACGTAGTAGGTGGGCACGGACAGATGCAGGTTGGGCAGTTCGATTTCCACCAGTGCGGCGCCTGAGCGCTCGTACTCGGCCAGCGCTTCGCGCACGCAGGCCGCCACCGCGGGCGCGAGGCCCTCATCGAAGAACGCTTTCGGCACTCCTATGCGCAGCGCCTGAGCCGGGCCCTGCAGCGCGGCGGCGTAGTCCGGGACAGGGGCCTCGACGCTGGTCGAGTCCCTGGCATCGAACCCGGCCATGGCGGATAGCAGCAGGGCTGCATCCTCGGCACTGCGCGTCAGCGTACCCGCCTGATCAAGGCTGGAGGCGAAGGCGATCATGCCCCAGCGCGACACCCGCCCATAGGTCGGCTTGAAGCCGGTCAGTCCGGTGAGGGCGGCGGGCTGTCTGATCGAGCCGCCGGTATCGGTACCGGTGCCGGCCGGGGCCAGACCGGCTGCCACCGCGGCTGCCGAACCGCCCGAGGAACCACCCGGCACCCGCGTGGCATCCCAGGGGTTGCGCACCGGTCCGAAATAGCTGGTTTCGTTCGACGAGCCCATCGCGAACTCATCCATGTTGCTCTTGCCCAGCGTGACCATGCCGGCCGCGTCGAGTCGCTCGACGACGCCCGCATCGTAGGGCGACACAAAGTGTTCGAGCATGCGCGATGCGCAGGTCGTGCGTGTGTCGCGAGCACAGAAGATGTCCTTGTGGACGATCGGCAGGCCGGTGAGCACGCCGCCTTCACCGCGCGCCAGGCGCGCATCAGCGGCTTTCGCCTGCGCCAGCGCCCGCTCGGCGAGCACCGTGATGAAGCTGTTGAGCTGCGCATCCTGCGCCTCGATCCGATCGAGAAAGTGGCGGGCAAGCTCCACCGAGGAGATCTCGCGGGACGCAAGCAGGCGTCCCAGCTCCGCCAGCGTGGCCTGGTGCAGCGCGGTCACTCGATCACCCGAGGCACCAGATAAAGGCCGTTTTCCACCTGAGGCGCGTTGGCCTGGTAGGCATCGCGGCAGTCGTTTTCGGTGACATCGTCGGCACGCAGGCGCTGTGCGGCATCCAGCGGATGGGCCATGGGGGCCACACCGGCGGTATCGGTGGCCTGCAGCTGGCCGACCATGCCGAGGATGCTCGAGAGCTTGTCGGCAACCTCGGCCATCTCCGCATCGCTCACCTTCAGACGCGCAAGGCGGGCGATCTTGCGCACGTCGTCTTGGCTTAAGGACACACACGCCCCCAGGATCTGCTGGAAAATAATAAGCCGGCAAGTCTAACCCGTCGCTTGCTGATCTATCCAGCCGTTGCTAGCATCTCCGGCTTAGCTCCGCGCCAGATGATCCTTTAGATGTTCAAGAAATTCCGCGGGTATTTCTCCAGCGACCTGTCGATCGACCTGGGCACGGCCAACACACTCATTTATGTCCACGGCAAGGGTATCGTTCTCAACGAGCCCTCCGTGGTGGCCATTCGCGAGGAGCCCGGCCGCGGCGGCAAAGTGCTTGAGGCGGTAGGCGCCGAGGCCAAGAACATGCTCGGGCGCACCCCGGGCAACATCACCGCCATTCGTCCGCTCAAGGACGGCGTGATTGCCGACTTCACGGTCACGGAGAAAATGCTCCAGCACTTCATCAAGAAGGCGCATGGCAGCCGGTATTTCCGGCCCAGCCCGCGCGTGCTGGTGTGTGTGCCCTATGGCTCGACGCAGGTCGAACGCCGGGCGATCCGGGAATCTGCCGAAGGTGCCGGAGCCCGCAAGGTCTATCTGATCGAGGAGCCCATGGCCGCGGCCATCGGCGCGGGCATGCCGGTGCACGAGGCACGCGGCTCGATGGTGCTGGACATCGGCGGCGGCACCTCGGAGGTCGCGGTGATCTCGCTCAATGGCATCGTGTATGCGGCCTCCGTACGCGTCGGGGGTGATCGCTTCGACGATGCCATCATCAATTATGTGCGTCGCAACTACGGCATACTCATCGGCGAGGCCACCGCCGAGCGCATCAAGCATGAGATCGGCTCGGCCTATCCGGGCCAGCAGGTGCGTGAGATCTCGGTCAAGGGCCGCAATCTCTCCGAAGGGGTTCCCCGGGCATTCACGCTGAATTCGAACGAGATTCTTGAGGCGCTGCAGGAGCCGCTGGCGGGCATTGTCGGTGCGGTCAAGGCGGCGCTCGAACAGACACCCCCGGAACTGGGTTCGGATGTGGCGGAGCGCGGCATCGTGCTGACGGGCGGCGGCGCGCTGCTGACCGACCTGGACAAGCTTCTGATGGAAGAGACGGGCCTGCCGGTGGTCGTGGCCGATGAGCCGCTGACCTGTGTAGCCCGCGGTGGCGGCCGCGTGCTGGAACTGATGGACCAGTACGGCCCGGGGGTGTTCGGCCTCGAATGACAAGCGGGGCTGTACATTATCTGAACAGCCACCTTCGCTTGCGCTATCATCCGGATTTCACCACGACGGTGATGACGTCCGGCAATGATGCCTTGTAATTCATAGAGATGACACGACGTCGGCAGTCGGCAGGCCCGACCCGCGGGCTGGCGCTGGGTCCCAGGTTTTTCCTGTTGGGCCTGGTCGCGGTCACGCTGATGGTCGTCGACCACCGCAATCAGCACCTGGCCACGATCCGGGACACCCTCTCTGTCCTGCTGTTCCCGGTCCAGGCGCTGGTGAATCTGCCGTTTGCCACCTGGCATTGGGGTCGCGACGTCACCGCCGCCCGCCGCACACTGCTCGAAGAGCTTCGCGAGCTGCGCGAGGCACGCCTGGATGTCAGCGTGCAGCTGCAGCGCCTGGCGTCGCTGGAAGCCGAGAATGCCAGGCTGCGTTCGATGATGGGCTCAAGCCGGCAGGCTGCCGATCGCGTGCTCGTGGCCGAGATCCTCGCGGTGGACCTCGACCCCTACCGCCATCGCTTCACGGTCAACAAGGGCGATCGGCATGCAGTCCACGTCGGTCAGGCGCTGCTCGATGCCGACGGTGTGCTCGGTCAGATCGTGCGCGTGCAGCCATTCACGGCCGAGGCCATTCTCATCAGCGATGCCGATCATGCGCTGCCCGTCATCGTCAATCGCAACGGGCTTCGCACCATCGCCATGGGGACAGGCGACACCGACAGACTGTCGCTGCCGTTTCTGCCCAACAGCGCCGACATCGAGGAAGGCGATCTGCTCGTCTCCTCGGGCCTCGGCGGCGCCTTCCCAAGTGGCTACCCGGTAGCCCGGGTGACGCGTGTCGAGCGCCGCCCGGGGTCCGCGTTCGCTGAGATTACGGCACAGCCGGCGGCCGCACTGCAGCGGGCCCGCGAAGTGCTGCTGGTCTGGAGCAGCCGGGACCCGAGCGAGGAGAACGATGCGATACCGGCTGATGACCCGGCTGATGGCGATGACACAGCCGTCGCCGATGCCGCGGCACAGGGGCGGACATGAACGCCATGCGCTCGTCGCTGGCCGTGGGCATCGTCTCGATCGTTTGCGCGCTGATGCTTGCGATCGTGCCCCTGCCCCCTGCACTGACGGGAATGCGTCCGGACTGGGTGCTGTTGGCGTTGGTGTTCTGGTGCCTGGCCACGCCAACCCGGTTCGGTCTGGCATGGGCCTTCGCGCTGGGCCTGCTGCTCGATACGCTCAGCGGCGCCTTGCTCGGACAGCACGCACTCGCCTTGCTGCTGGTGATGTACCTGACGCTCAAGTTCCGTCTTCGCCTGCGTGTATTCCCGCTGGCGCAGCTGATGATCGCCGTGCTGGTGTTGCTGATGATCTACCAGTTCACGCTGTTCTGGATCGACGGTGTGGCTGCGCGCAGCGTGCCGCTGCATGAGCGCTGGATGCCGGTGATCACCGGCACGCTCGCATGGCCGCTCGTCTACTGGGTGGGTCAGCGAGCGCTGCGCGAGACTCACCAGCAACCGGCAAGGCTGTAGCCGTGGCGCCGGCGATTCGCTTCAAGGACCCCTGGGGTGAGCAGCGCCTGTTTTTCGGGCGGCTGCTGGCCGCCATCGTCGTCGTGCTGCTGCTGGTGGGCGTGCTCGTGACCCGACTGGTGCAGCTGCAGGTGATCGATCACGTGCACTTTGCCGATCTTTCGCAGGACAACCGGATCCGCATCGAACCGGTGCCCCCGACGCGTGGACTCATCTACGATCGCAACGGCATGGTGCTCGCCGAGAACCTGCCGGCCTACCAGCTGGAGATGATTCCCGAGCAGGTCGAGGACATGCCTGCGACGCTGCAGGCGCTGGCCGAACTGGGGCTGCTCGACGCCGACGAGATCGAGCGCACACTCGCGCTGGCCAGACGTCAGCGTCGCTTCGAGCCGGTCACGCTGAACTTTCGCATGGACGACGAACAGGTCGCGACTTTCGCGGTTCGGCGCCAGCATTTTCCGGGCGTGGATATTCGCGCGCGCCTTCGCCGTCACTATCCCTTCGATCGCGCCACGGCACACACGGTCGGCTATGTGGGCGGCCTGAGCGCGCAGGATCTCGAGCGCCTCGACCGAGCCAACTACGCCGGCACCGCACAGGTCGGCAAGGTGGGCGTGGAACGCGCCTACGAGGATCTGCTGCATGGTCGCGTGGGCTACCGGCAGGTCGTGGTCAATGCCCGCGGGCGTGCGCTGCAGTACCTGGAGACCGGCGACGACGCAGGACAGGCCGGCGACGAGGTGTCGTCCGGCGGTCCCCGTCGGGCCGGCCGCGCGCCGCTCCCGGGTCAGGACGTCGTGCTGGGGCTTGATATCCGTCTGCAGCTTGCAGCGCAGGAAGCCATGGAAGGCTGGCGTGGTGCGGTGGTCGCGATCGCGCCGGACTCCGGGGATATCCTCGCGATGCTCTCGACACCGGCCTTCGATCCGAACCGCTTCAGCGAAGGGCTGTCGCAGCGCGACTATCAGGCCCTGCTCGACGATCCCGACAACCCGCTGTTCGATCGGGCGCTGCGCGGGACCTACCCGCCCGGATCGACGATCAAGCCGCAGATGGCGCTGGCCTTTCTTCATCACGATATCGTCAAGCCCGGCGATCGGCGCTTCTGCCCGGGGCATTTCCGGCTGCCAGGCAGCTCACACCGCTTTCGTGACTGGCGACCGCAGGGCCACGGCAATGTCGACCTCATAGACGCGATGGCGGAATCATGCGATGTGTACTTCTACGCCAATGGCAACGAGCTTGGCGTGGATCGCATGCACGAATTCTTGAGCGCCATCGGGCTGGGCCAGGTCACGGGTGTGGATATTCTTGGCGAGCGGCCGGGGCTCGTGCCGTCGCGTGAATGGAAACGCGGGGCCTTCCGCCGGCGCGAGGATCAGGCGTGGTTTCCCGGTGAAACTGTCATCGCCTCCATCGGTCAAGGCTACATGAACGCAACGATGCTGCAGCTGGCACATTCCACGGCGATCCTGGCGGCGCGCGGTGCGCGGATGCAGCCACGGCTGGTGGTGGCCAGCACGGACCCGATGAACGGCGGACTGCTGGAGATTCCGGGCATCGAGATCTCCCGACTCGCGTTGCGTGACGACTATCACTGGGACCTGATCCGCGACTCCATGGTGGCGGTCACCCGCGGACTGCGCGGCACCGCCAGAACCTCGATGCAGGGCACCGACTATGTGGTTGCCGGCAAGACCGGTACGGCACAGGTCTTCACAATCGCCCAGGACGCAAAATACGACGAAGACGAGATCGACGAACGTCTGCGCGATCACGCGCTGTTCGTCGCCTTCGCCCCGGCCGAGGCACCGGAGATCAGTATTGCGGTCATCGTCGAGAACGGCAGCAGTGGGGCCCGCGTCGCCGCACCCATCGCGCGGCGCATCATGGATCGGTATTTCGAGGACCGGGCACTGTGATCTTCGAGCAGACGCACGCCTTCGAGGCGCGCCGGCCGCTGAGCCTGCCAGGTCAGCTGATGCGCGCGCTGCATCTCGACGCCCCGCTGCTGCTGGCACTGATGGCGGTGTGCGCGCTCGGGCTGTTCGTGCTTTACAGCGCGCTGGGGCAGAACTCGGATCTTGTCATCGGTCAGGCCATGCGCATGGGGGTGGCCTTCGCGGCGATGCTGATACTTGCGCAGGTGCCGCCGTCGAGCCTGCGCAGCTGGTCACCGTGGCTGTATCTGGCCGCGATGGGTCTGCTGGTGGCAGTGCTGTTCGTTGGCGACACGGGCAAGGGCGCGCAGCGCTGGCTCGACCTGGGCATCGTGCGTTTCCAGCCATCGGAGATCATGAAGCTCGCCTTGCCGATGCTCGCCGCGTGGTACCTGCATGACCGGGCGCTACCGCCTGCACTCCACCATGTCATTCTGGTCCTGCTGGCGATATTGGCAGCCGCGGCCCTGATCGTCGTGCAGCCGGATCTAGGCACCGCCGTGCTGGTGGCATGCGCCGGCATGCTGGTGCTGCTGCTTGCCGGGCTTCGCCTGCGCTATATCTTCGCCGCCGCCGTGCTTGCCGTCGCGGCCGCGCCGGTCCTGTGGCATTTCATGCTCGACTACCAGCGCCGGCGGGTGCTGACTTTCCTGAATCCGGAGACCGACCCCTTGGGTGCGGGCTACAACATCATCCAGTCGAAGATTGCGATCGGTTCAGGTGGCGTGTTCGGCAAAGGCTGGCTCAACGGCACACAGGCTCACCTGGAATTCCTGCCGGAACGCGCCACCGATTTCATCTTTGCGGTGATCGGCGAGGAGTTCGGATTGCTGGGATTGCTCGCACTGCTGACGCTGTATCTGATCATCATCGGGCGCGGCCTGTTCATTGCCGCCAATGCGCAGGACACATTCAGCCGCCTTCTGGCGGGCAGCATCAGTCTGACGTTCTTCATCTATGTGATCGTCAATGCCGGCATGGTCTCGGGCCTGCTGCCGGTGGTGGGCGTGCCACTGCCGCTGATCAGTTTCGGCGGCACATCCATGGTGACGCTCCTGGGCGGTTTCGGTATTCTGATGTCGATACACACCCGCCGCAAACTGCTTCCCACCTGAGTCCCGGAGCTTCGCTTGAGCAGATTTCTCATCATTGCGCTGCTGCTTTTTCTGGCAATGCCCGCGCATGCGGCTGAGGCCATCGACGAGGCAGCCTTCCGCGAAGCCATCGATACATTCAAGCAGGATGTCGCCGAACGTCACGGCTTTCCGGCCTCCACGCTGGACCTGTGGTTTGCCGATGTCGAGCAGCAGCAGCCCATTCTCGATGCGATCAGCCGTCCGGCCGAGCGCGTGCGCCCCTGGCATGAGTACCGCCAGATCTTCCTCACCGCGCAGCGTGTCGAAGGCGGTGTCGCTTTCTGGCGCGAGCATGCCGCCGAACTCGAGCGCATTTCCCGCGAAGTCGGCGTCGATGCGCAGATCATCGTCGCGATCATCGGTGTGGAAACCATGTACGGCCGTATCACCGGTCGCTGGCGGGTGCTCGATGCCCTGTCCACGCTGGCCTTCGCCTATCCGCCGCGCGCGACGTTCTTTCGCCGGGAGCTCGAGGAATTTCTGCTGCTGGCGCGTGAGGAACGTATCGAACCCCGCGCGACACTGGGCTCCTATGCCGGCGCCATGGGGCCGCCGCAGTTTATCCCCTCGAGCTACCGCGCCTATGCCGTGGACGGCAGCGACAACGGGCGTCGCGACCTGTTTCATGACTGGAGTGACGTGATCGCCAGTGTTGCCAACTATTTCAAGGTTCACGGCTGGCGGGCGGGTGAGCCTGTGGCCGACCAGGCGACCACCGGACGCCAGTGGGCGGGGACCCATCCGCAGAATTCGCTCGAACTCACGGCTACGGTCGGCGAACTGACCGCCAGCGGCTATCTGTTTCCCACCTCAGCGCCGGACAGCGCACCAGCGATGATGGTGCGACTCGACGGCGTGGATGGTGACGAACTGTGGGTCGGCTACGACAACTTCCGCGTGATCACGCGCTACAACCGCAGTCTGATGTACGCGCTGGCGGTCTATCAGCTCAGCGAGGAGATCCGACGCGGATTTGCAGGGGCCGAAGCGGAAGCAGCGGCACAGCCGCAATCACAGGCCGAGCAATCATGAGGAGCCTCGCCGCAGTTGCGCTGATCGCCGCGGTGGGCCTGGCTGCCGGCTGCAGCCATCAACCGCGCAGCGCGCCACCGCCACCCGTGGCGTCCGAGGGTGTGCGCCCGTCCGTGGATACCGCCCCTTCGCGCAGCGAACCCACCCGCGCGGCCCCTGGCAATCCGGGCGTACCCGAGCCCCCCAGCAAGCGCGGCAACATGGCGTTCTATGAAGTCTTCGGGCGCCGCTACCATACGCTGCCGACCTCGCAGGGCTATCGCGAGCGCGGCGTCGCCTCCTGGTACGGTGCGAAGTTTCATGGCCTGCCCACCTCGAGCGGCGAGCCTTACGACATGCATGCCATGACGGCCGCCCACAAGACCTTGCCGCTGCCTACGTGGGTGGAAGTGCACAATCTGCGCAACGACAGACGCATCATCGTGCGCGTCAACGACCGAGGCCCCTTCGTGGGCAATCGCATCATCGATCTGTCCTATGCCGCGGCACGCGAGATCGGCATGGTCGAAGCCGGCACCGCGCTGGTCGAGGTACGCGCGCTGCACGATCCCGCCGAGATCAGTGCTGCGGCGATCATCTACACTGCCGACGGGCGGCGCAGCACCGGTGCGGAGCTGCTGGCCGCGCTGCCGGCGCCGCGCCGGCAGCAGAACGCCTCTCCGGTCACCGTGGCGACAGCCGCGGTGCCGATGACTCCGGCCGTGAACAGCGTCGCGCAAGGCACGTCCGCCGCTGCGCCCGGCGACACCTCCACCGGCAGGCTGTACATCCAGGTCGGCGCCTTCAGCCAGCGTGACAACGCTCAGCGGCTCAGCGAGCGCCTCGCGGCAGACGGTTTCAGCAATGCCTTCATCGTCAGCGAGGCGACTGTCCAGCCGGCGATTTACCGCGTCAGGATCGGTCCGATCGCCAATGTCGCCGCCTATGACGCGGCCGTCGAGGAACTTGCGGCGCTGGGCGTTTTCGAAACCCGCCTAGTCTCCGAATAATGCAGATGTCCCCTATGCAAAGATTCATGGCCGGCCCGGCCGCCTGTGGCGCCCTGGCGCTGCTGTTCGCCGCACACAGCGCCGCGCAGATGCCCATCCCGCAGGCGCCGCAGATCAGCGCACGCCAGCATCTGCTCATGGATGCCACCTCGGGCACGGTGCTGAGCGAAAACGCGAGCGAGGAGGCGGTCGAACCCGCGAGCCTGACCAAACTGATGACCGCCTACGTGGTGTTCAAGGCCATCAGCGAAGGCCGCGTCGGGCTGGCCGACCCGGTCACGATCAGCCGCGAGGCCTGGATCGCCGGTGGCGGCGTGCCCGGGAGTCGCGCCCGGCGCAATGTCTCTACCATGTATGCGCGCGAGCGCAGCCAGGTGACGGTCGATGAGCTGCTGCACGGGATGATCGTGGTGTCAGGCAACGATGCCAGCGTGGCACTGGCCGAACGGGTCGCAGGCTCCGAGAGTGCCTTTGCGAGCCTGATGAATCACTACGCCGGCGAGCTTGGCATGGTCAGCTCGAACTTCGTCAACAGCCACGGCCTGCCGGCTGAAAATCACCTCTCTTCGGCCGCGGACATGGCGCGCCTGGCACGCGCCATCGTCAACGACTTCCCAGACTTCTACGCCTATTACTCCGAACGCAACTTCACCTGGGACGGCGTCACCCAGCCGAATCGCAACGGCCTGCTGGGTATGCAGGTCGGCGCCAGTGCAGTGGTGGATGGCATGAAGACCGGCTTCACCGATGCCGCGCAGTATTGCCTGGTCACCTCCGCGCACAGCTCGGGGATGCGCCTGATCTCCGTGGTCATGGGCGCGCCCAGCGTGAGCGCGCGCGAGCGCGCCAATCGCGAACTTCTCAGCTATGGCTTCAACAACTTTGAAAGCCACGTCCTCTATCGCGCCGGCGACACGGTCACGACGCAGCGGCTGTGGCGGGGCGCCGAGCGCGAACTGGCACTGGGCGTTGTCGATGACGTGCGCGTGATCGTGCCACGCGGCCAGCGCGAGCGGCTACAGGCGGAGCTTGATCTGGTGGCACTGCTGTCTGCGCCGCTCGAGCGCACCCAGACTGTCGGTCAGCTGGATATCCGGCTCGAGGGCGAGTCGCTGATGCAGGTGCCGCTGTATCCGCTCAGTGATGCGCCCGCCGGCAACCTGTGGCAGCGCGTGCGCGACGGCGTACTGCTGTGGCTGGAGTAGGCGCGCGCGTATGGCCAGGTCCGATGACACGCTGCTGGAGTTTCCCTGCCGCTTCCCCATCAAGATCATGGGCGCAAACGAGCCTGACTTCGCCGAGCATGCACTCGCGCTGGTGAGCACTCATGTCGATGATGTCCTCGAAGAGGAAATCGAGTCACGCGTCAGTCGCAATGGACGCTTTGTCGCCGTGACCGTGCCCATCCAGGCGCGCAGCAAAGCTCAGCTCGATGCGATCTATCGCAGCCTGTCGGCCAGCGATCGCGTGCTGATGGCTCTGTGACCGGAACGGCGCTGCTGCGCGAGCCCGGGCTGGTGGCCTTCGAGCCTACCTGGCGGCGCATGCAGGCCTTCACGGAGCAGCGGGACGCAGATACACCCGATGAGATCTGGTTTCTCCAGCACGAGCCCGTGTTCACGCTGGGGCTCAATGGTGATCCTGCGCACGTGCTCGAGGCCGGCGATATTCCGGTGATCAAGACCGATCGCGGCGGCCAGGTCACCTACCATGGACCAGGGCAGCTGGTCGTCTATCCCCTGTTGGACCTGCGGCGTCTGGGGCTCGGCATTCGCAGCCTGGTCACCGCGCTTGAAAACTCGGTGATCGCGATGCTGGCGACCTGGGATATCGAGGCTCGCGCGCGCGCGGATGCGCCGGGCGTGTATGTCGCAGGTGCCAAAGTGGCCAGTATCGGCCTGCGCGTGCGGCGCGGTGCCAGCTACCATGGCGTGGCCATCAACGTGGATCTTGATCTTGCGCCGTTCTCGCGCATCAATCCCTGCGGCTATGAAGCTTTGCCGATGACGCGCATCTGTGATCTGCGAGCGGGTGCGACGGTCGCATCGGTGATGCCTGATTATCGCAAAGCACTGCTGCAGTGCCTGGACCTGACGCTGTATGACTCAAGCAACGGCGTTGCCTCATGAACATCGAGCGCACTCATTGTGCACGGGTGATCAATCACGGAACTCCATTTGAATTCCGGACCGGGTTGCCAGAACCCTGGTCGCATCGCGGTTCGACTCGACCTTACGGTCAATTGTACCGATGCGATTGTCGACACCGCGCAGTTGTCGTTCGAGCTCGGTAATCCGCCGGCTGTTCTGCGCGATTTGCTCCGATAACACGGAATAAGGTGAACCCGCTTCAGTGCCTGACGCAACCGCAGGTTGTGCGCCATATCCGATACTTGCCCCTACAGCAAAGCCAAGCGCAATCCCGCCAAACAGCTGCCCGAAGTTACGCTGATTTGCCTGCATGTGAACCTCCCGGTGCCGAGTTGCCAAGTAGAGATTAGTGTGGGCAGAAGAACGGGCGACGGCTATCCCATGAAATGGGTAGAAGCACCGCGGTAGCCTCGAACTCAGGCGTAGGTTGTCCAGGTGCTCATAAGCGTCACTGATCCAACCGCTACGCCCTGCGATGTCGTGCGCTCACGGTTCTGGTGCAGCTGTCCCCGGCGAAGGCCCCAACCATCCGCGACTCTCCAGGGCCTGGATCGCATCGTTGATGTTCAGCGTCTCGCCGGTCCAGCCACTGCGACAGCTGCGCCAGTCGATGTTCAGGTGACGCTGGCGGTGGCGCAGCCTCTGTACTGGATTGTCGGGCAGTGATGCGCGCGGCCATGAACGGGCGATCTCTTGTCCTTTCGGATCGACGAATACGACGTTGCCATCGCGATCGGGGTTTGCCCGCAGACTGAACCCACCCTCATGCACCAGACGATGATGGTGATGGCACAGCTCCACCAGATTCGACAGGGCGGTGTCTCCGCCTTCGGCCCAGTGTTCAACGTGATGGGCCTCCACATGGCGGTGTTCGCTGCAGCCGGGAAAGCGGCAGCCCTGGTCGCGGGCTCTGAGGGCCCGGCGCAGTGCCGGCGGGATGCCGCGGCTGCGACGCCCCACCGAGAGGATCTCGCCCTGCTCCCCATGGATGATAGCCACGCGACTGGCATCACAGCTCAGCCGTCTCAGGGTCTTTTCGGACAGGGGGCAGTCGTGGGCGTGTGAGGCGTGGGCTGGGAGCGGGTCTTTTTGTTCCGGGCGCAGCTGGCGCAGGTCCAGATGCACGTGGACCTGGAAGTGTTCGCCGAGCGCTCTTGGGATGACGGATGGTGTTGAGTGGCGGTGATCCGACGACGCGCTGGCTGCGCTCCCGGAATCTGCCTTCTCAGACAATTGTGTATCTACAAAAGACCGGGCCAGTGCACACAGCGCCATCGCCCGCAGCGCCGGGCCTTCTGGCAGCGGTGCTTCTGAAGCATCGTGCGGCAACGCCGCGGAGTCGTTTATGGAATCATTCTCATTTGGAGGGGTTATTTCAGGCTGATCGATCAGGCCGTCAGACTCCCACCGCGCCAGCGGATGGGTGGCCGCCTCCTGCGGGCTTGCCTTTCGTGCCTGACGCCACAGCTGCTCGCGGGCGATCTCCAGGGCTTTGACGAACACCGCGCCTTCATCGGCAGGTAGACGGGCGCGCAGGTTCAGCGCACCATCATCGTCGTACCAGGTGTCGAGCCTGCGATCCGGTACAGCTGTGTCAGCAGCCTGGGCCGAGGCACTCACATCCCCACCACACCGGCGTATCGCACTGACGATACGCTCGAGCTGCGCGGCCGTCGAACGCTGCGCCCAGTGCAGCAGCAGCTCTTCATTCTCCGGCGTGACCACCCTGGACAGGGCGCGCACCTGTGAATAGGACAGATCACCATGCTCGAAGCGCTCACGCACCAGCGGCATCCGCGCCAGTGCATGCGCTACCCGCACCTTCTCGCGGGCCACGCCTAATGAAATCCCGCAGCTCCAGTTCAGCCAGTGGGCACAGGACTTCGCCCCCGTGTTCGCCCAGCCGGCGCGTTCGTCGTAGGCACGCACCAGAGACAAAAGCTTTGCGGTGGCAGCATGCACATGGGCGGCAAGCTCGGTGATGCGCCGCTCCAGGCGCTCGCGGTGGGCTTCAGTTGGCAGTTCGGGCTCGCCGTACCAGACATGGGGCGCAGCCATGGCGGCACCTCGCTGTGGCTGTATAGAAATACAGGACTGTTTATAACCACAGTATTGTGCCAGCTCGCCGCACTCAAGGCAATGTTTCAAATGACTTTTCAGGCCACAAACCAGCCCTGTCAACTCTTCGAAGCGCCGGCCTGCTCCCGCACCCAGCGATCGGCCGCTGCCAGACGCGCCGGCGTCCCCGCGTCCGACCAGTAGCCCGGATGATGCTCGCCCGCGAGGCGTCGTGCCGCGATGGCCGGGGCAAACACCTTGGCCAGCGGCCGGATGCCCGGCGACAGCCCCTCGAACAGTGACGGACTGAGCAGCGAGATACCGGAAAATGTAAGGCGCGGCGCAGCGTCGACCACGCGCCCGTCGCGCAGGCCGTAGTCACCGGATCGGTGGTGCGCGGGATTTTCGACCAGCACCAGACGCCCGAGGAGATCCGTCTCCAGCGGGGCAAGCACCAGCGGGTGATCCGTGACGATGTCACCGTTGACCACCAGGAATGGCTCAGGGCCAAGCAATGGCAGGGCCTCGATGATGCCGCCTGCAGTCTCAAGCGCTGTGTCGCCCTCGTCACTGTAATGAAGGACAAGACCCCAATGGCTGCCGTCGCCGAGCGCCGAGCGCAGCCGCTGCCCCTGCCACGAGAGGTTGATGATGACCTCGTGTACGCCCACTGCGGACAGGCGTTCCAGATGCCGGACGATCAACGGCTGACCGCCCGCAGGCAGCAGCGGTTTGGGACGCTTGTGCGTCAGCGCGCCCATCCGGCGGCCACGCCCTGCCGCCAGCAGCATGGCCTTCACTTCGCGGCCTTCACTTCCGGCGACCCGCCAGAGCCGGCAGCACACGACGTTCCACGAACGCACCCAACTCCGTCAGGTCAGCATGCGCATGCGCCGCCTCGACGACGTACGCCAGCGTGTGCGGAATATCGGCGAGATAGCCCGACTTGCCGTCGCGATGATTGAGACGCGCGAAAATGCCGGCCGCCTTCAGGTGGCGCTGCACCCCCATCAGATCCAGCCAGCGATTGAACTGCTCTGCCGTGCCGACCGGCAGCCCCGCCGCCGCGGCGGCGGTGTGATACTCGGCGATCCAGCGCGCGCGATCGGGCTGCGGCCAGACCAGATAGCAATCCTTGAGCAGCGATACCAGGTCGTAGGTGATCGGCCCCTCCACCGCGTCCTGGAAATCCAGCACGCCAGGATTGCGCTCATCGCACACCATGAGATTGCGCGAATGGTAATCGCGATGCACGAACACCCGTGGCTGCGCGAGAGCATTTGCACAAAGCAACGCACAGGTGGTCTCGAGCTGCGCGAGCTCGCCTTGCGTGAATGCCAGGCCCAGGTGCGTGCCACACAGCCAGTCGGTGAACAGCGCCAGCTCGCGACGCAGCAGCGCCTCATCGTAGGACGGCAAACTATCCTGAAAGGCGCAGCCTGCCGTCTGCATCGCCACCAGCGTGGCTATGGCATCGCGGTAGAGTGCATCGGCCCGGTCGGGCTGGGCGCGCAGCGCGGACAAGTAGGACAGATCGCCCAGATCTTCGAGCAGCAGGAAGCCCCCACCCAGGTCGTGGTCATGGACTGTGGGCACATGGACGCCGCAGCTTGCCAGCCAACCGGCCACACGCAGAAAGGGCTCGGAGGGCTCAAGCTCGGGCGGGGCATCCATGAGCACGAGACTCTCCCCCTGCCGATGGACCCGGAAATAGCGGCGGAAGCTTGCGTCGGCGGAAGCTGGTGCCAGGCCGAGCACGGTATCGGGCAGCACCTGATCAAGCCAGCGACGGGCAGCCTCCATGCGAGGATCGATGTGTTCCGGGGCTGCGTTGAAGGTACTCATCAGTTGTGCCATTGTAGCCACCCTTTCGCGCGCGTACTCCTGAAATTACGGTGAATCCGATCCTGCCAGCCGGGCCTGCCCTTGCCCTGTTATCGTGCCTTGCACTGGCGGCAGCGTCGACGGCGCAGGCGCAGACTGCCGGACCCATGTGCCTGCCCCCGGTCGACCCGCAGATGGATCGCCTGCTGGCCGAACAGATCGCCGGCGATGATGCGCTCTCGATCAGTGCCGACGATGCCGACCTGAGCCGTGAAGGCGTCTCGACACTGTCCGGGGATGTGCAGCTTCGCGGACGCGGACGCATGCTGCGCGCCGAGTCCGCGGAATTCGAAGCTGCCACACAGCGGCTTCGCGTTACCGGCGGCGTGGAGTACCGCGACGGCAACCTGGTGGTGCGCAGCGAGGACGCCGGGTTCGACGGCGTCGAAGAAAGGGTGGAATTCGGCGACGCTTCCTTCAGCCTGCCACGTCGCCCCGCGCGAGGGGGCGCATCGACGCTGGAAGTGGGCGCTGACCGCACCGTACGCCTCAGCGATGTGCTGTACACCACCTGCCCCGAAGGCAACGAGGATTGGCGGCTGCGCGCCGGCGAGATTCACCTGGACGCAGACTCCGGCTTCGGCACGGGCCGCAACGTTCGCGTGGATTTCATGGGCGTGCCGATCCTCTACACCCCGTGGATCTCGTTTCCGATCACCGATGCGCGCAAGTCTGGCTTCTTGTTTCCGCAGCTGCGCCGCTCGGATCGTACCGGCGAGGACATCAGCGTCCCCTACTATCTCAATCTCGCGCCCAACTATGACCTGACCCTGACCCCACGGGCGATGACCCGCCGCGGCGTCATGCTCGGCAGTGATTTCCGCTACCTGACACGCGGCTCCGAAGGCGTTGCGGAACTGGATTTCCTGCCCAGCGACCGGCTCGCGCGCAGGGACCGAAGCTACGCGAGCCTGTTTCATCGCAGCTGGTTCGGCGATCGCTGGCGTGCGACGTTCGACGGCAAGGACGTCAGCGACGGTGAGTATTTCGAGGATCTTGGAGGCGGCGTCTCGAACACCAGCCAAACCCACCTGGACCGGCGGCTGGACGTCGAGTACGCCGGCCGTGATCTGCGGTTCATTGCCCGGCTTCAGGCCTACCAGACCATCGACGACGAAATTCTCGAAGCCGAAAAGCCATACCGTCGCGTGCCGCAGATGCTGCTCGAAGGTCTGTGGCCCGATCGGTGGCTGGGTGTGGACCTCGGCGTCACCGGGGAGCTGGTGAACTTTGATCGCAGCGTCGGCGCTACCGGCTGGCGCATGGATCTGCAGCCCGAGATCAGTCGCCGCTTCGGGCCGCCCGGCCTGTATCTGCGCCCGGCGATCGCTCTGCAGCACACCCGCTATGCACTGGATGAAGGCGCCCCCGGTGAGACGCGCAGCCCTACCCGCACGCTCCCGGTCAGCAGCGTCGATCTGGGCGCGCTGTTCGAACGCGAGGCTGGCGGCAACGGACGCTGGCTGCAGACGCTGGAGCCGCGCCTGCAGTATGTGCACGTGCCCTTCCGCGAACAGAATGATCTGCCGATCTTCGACACCATCCTGCCGGACTTCAACCTGGTACAGTTGTTTCGCACCAACCGCTACCTGGGCGTCGACCGCGTCGGCGACACCGATCAGGTCAACCTCGGCATCACGACCCGCGTGCTCGATGAGACCACCGGGCGTGAGCGCCTGCGCCTGACGCTGGGCCAGACCCGCTACCTCAGCGACCAGGCGATCGCCCTGCCCGGCACCTCGGCGCCCAGCGCAAACAGTGCCGAATACGTCGGCGAACTGGGACTTGCGCTGGCCGATCGCTGGCGCCTGGACCTTGGCCACCAGTGGAGCAGCGAGCTCGCGGCCACGCGGCAATCCGAAGCACGGCTGCAGTACCGTCCCGATGAGGCGCGGGTGGTGAATCTGTCCTACCGGTTCCGCCGTGGCGCCCTGGAGCAGGGCGATGTGTCGTTTTCGTGGCCGGCCGGCGAGCGCTGGAATCTCGTGGGCAGGTACAATTACTCCCTCAGAGAGCGTACAACGCTGGATCGTTTCGCGGGTGTGGAGTACCGTGCGTGCTGTTTCGCGCTGCGTCTGGTCGTCAGGCGCTACATCAGCCGGCGCACCGGCGAGTCCGATACGGCCATCGCGCTGCAGATTGAACTCAACGGGCTTGCCAGTGTCGGAGATTCCGCTGAAGATTTTCTCGAAAGGGGCATTATTGGATATGGCAGCGAAAGGTTCTGAGCGCATCCTGACCGGGCTTTTCGTGGCCGCAGCGCTGGTGTTCGCGCCGCTGCACGCAAGCCAGGCACAGACCCGCGAGCTTTCAGCCACCGGCGAGTTGATCGACGGCGTCGCGGCAGTCGTCAACGAAGGGGTGGTGCTGAAGAGCGAGCTGAGCGAACAGATGCGCCTGATCGTAGAGCGCCTGCGCGAACAACAGACGCAACTGCCACCCATGCCCGTGCTCGAGCGCCAGATCCTCGAACGCCTGGTGGTGCAGCGCATCCAGCTGCAGCGTGCAGAGCGCCTTGGCATCGTCGTGCCCGACGACATGCTCAATCGTGCACTCGCGGAAATTGCCGGTCGCAATGAACTCACGCTGGAGCAGTTTCCACAGGTGCTCGCGGCCGAAGGCATCGACTATGTCGCGTACCGACAGGATTTCCGCGAACAGATGATTCTCGAGCAGCTGCGCTCTCGCGACGTCATGAACCGCATCAACGTCTCCGAGCGCGAAGTCGAACAGCACCTGGCCCGACAGCAGGGCGCCGCACTCGATGATCTCGACTACGATGTTGCGCACATACTGGTCAATGTCTCGACATCGGCCACACCAGAGCAGCTTGCCGAAGCGCAGCAGCGCGTCGACGAAATCATGGCCCGGATAGAAGCAGGCGAGGACTTCGCCCAGCTCGCGGTGACCTACTCTGACGCCCAGACGGCACTGGACGGCGGCGCACTGGGATGGCGCAAGGGCAGTCAGCTGCCGACCATCTTCGCGGAAGTCGTCGGTGGCCTCGAGGCGGGGGACATCGCCGACCCCTTCCGCAGCGGCAGTGGTTTTCACATCGTGCGCGTCAATGATGTGCGCGGCAGCGAGCGGGTGGTCGTCGACCAGGTCAGGGCCAGGCATATCCTGCTCTCGCCCACCGAGATCATGGATGACGAGGCGGTGCGTCAGCGCCTGACGAGCGTGCGCAACCAGATCCTGGAGGGCGATGACTTCGGTGCCATCGCGCGCGCAATTTCCGAGGACATAGGCTCAGGCGCCGAGGGCGGTTCGCTGGGCTGGGCACAGGCCAGCGACTATGTGCCCGAGTTCTCCCGCGTGGTGTCCGAACTGCCCATCGGCGAGCTCAGCGAGCCGTTCCGCACGCCCTTTGGCTGGCATATCGTCGAGGTCATGGAGCGACGCACCTACGATACGACCGAAGACCTGCAGCGCCGCGATGCCGTCATGGCGGTGCGCCAGCGCAAGTTCGAGGAAGAGGTCGAGCTGTGGATCCAGCGTCTGCGCGACGAGGCCTTCGTCGAGTACCGCATCTGAGCCTGAGGCGCGGACGGGCATGAGCCCGCCGCGGCTGGTACTGACCAGCGGAGAGCCCGCCGGCATCGGACCTGAGCTTTGCCTGCAGGTCGCCGCCCACGCGCTCGACGCGCACCTGGTCGTCTGCGCAGACCCAGACCTGCTTGCCACGCGCGCACGCGCGCTGGCATTACCCATAGACATCCGCGTGCTTTCGCTGGCCGAGATGCCGCCGCCGCACCAGCCCGGAACCCTGCATGTCTGGCCGCATGTCCTGAGCCAGCCCAGCAAGCCAGGGCAGCTTTGCGTCGACAACGCTGCCAGCGTGCTGTCGATGCTCGATACCGCGTTGCAGGCGTGCCGAGAAGGCCGTGCCGATGCCATGGTCACCGCACCGGTGCACAAAGGCATCATCAACGATGCCGGCATACGCTTTTCCGGCCACACCGAGTATCTGGCCGAGCGCACAGCTTGCCCGCTGCCCGTGATGCTGCTCGTGGCCGGTCCATTGCGCGTGGCGCTGGCGACAACGCATCTGCCTCTGGCTCAGGTTCCCGGCGCGATCACGACCACGCTGCTCACAGAGGTGCTCGACGTGCTTCAGCGCGACCTGGTCGTGCGGTTCGGCATTGCCCGACCACGAATCCTGGTCTGCGGACTCAACCCGCATGCGGGCGAAGGTGGGCATCTGGGCTCGGAAGACGGCGACATCATCATGCCTGCCATCAGGGCGGCCCGATCGCGTGGCATCGACGCCAGCGGACCAGTGCCCGCGGATACCGCATTTACCTCCCGCAGCCGCGCCGGTGCCGACACGATTCTTGCGATGTACCACGACCAGGGCCTGCCGGCCATCAAGGCGGTGGGCTTCGGTGAGATCGTCAATGTCACACTTGGACTACCGATCGTGCGCACCTCTGTGGATCACGGAACCGCGCTGGATCTTGCCGGGACCGGCCGCGCCGATACGGGCAGCCTGCTTGCCGCGCTCGCCCTGGCCATCGAACTCGCGCGGCCCGCGTGAGCCACCGTCCGCGCAAGCGCTTCGGCCAGCATTTCCTGCATGATCCCTATGTCATCGAACGCATCGTCTCAGTGGTCGACCCGAAACCCGGCGAGCAGCTGGTCGAGATCGGGCCGGGACTTGGCGCCCTCACCCGACCGCTGCTGCTGCGCGCGGGCACGATGCACGCGGTGGAGATCGATCGCGATGTCATCCCAGAACTGGCACGCCACTGTGCCGATGCCGGGGATCTGCATATCCATGAAGGCGATGCGCTGAGCGTCGACCTCGCCGAGCTGGGCGCCGGTGCGCGGCTGCGCCTGGTGGGCAATCTGCCCTATAACATCTCCACCCCGCTGCTGTTTCACCTGCTTGCACAGCGAGCGCATATCCTCGACATGCACTTCATGCTGCAGAAGGAGGTGGTCACCCGCATGACCGCAGGCCCGGGCGGCCGCGACTACGGCCGACTGTCGGTCATGCTCGGCTGGTGCTGCGCCGTAGAGAAGCAGTTTGATATCGGCCCTGGTGCGTTTCAGCCGCCGCCTCAGGTGTGGTCATCGATCGTGCGACTGGTGCCCCGGCCGGTGCCACTGGGCCCGCCGGCAGACGAGGCCCGGCTGCGCACGGTCGTCACGGCGGCGTTCGGCCAGCGCCGCAAGACGCTGCGCAATGCGCTCAAAGCCCTGCTGACGGCAGAACAGATCGAAGCTTGCGGCATCGACCCCACAGCGCGGCCGGAAGTTCTCGCGATCGAGGATTTCGTCCGACTTGCCGCCGTGAGCACGCTAAAATGACGCTCATGGACACTTCCGACTACGATATCCAGGTCTCGGTGGAGACCACCTACGTCGACGGCCAGTCCAGTCCCCAGGACGCCCGTTACGTCTTCGCCTACACCATCACGATCACCAACGAAGGTCGCAAGCCCGCCAAGCTGCTCACCCGTCACTGGATCATCACCGATGCCAACGGCAAGGTGCAGGAAGTGCGCGGCGAAGGCGTGGTGGGCGAGCAGCCTCATCTGGCACCCGGGCAGGGCTTTCGCTATACCAGTGGCGCCGTGCTGGAGACACCCGTGGGCTCCATGCAGGGCAGCTATCAGATGCAGGGCGAAGACGGGCATCACTTCGAGGCACCGATCGCGGCGTTCTCGCTGGCGATCCCCGGCATGCTGCACTGACCGGTGCGCCTGTCGCGCGACAGATGACTACGGTCACGTGGGCCATCGGCGATCTTCAGGGCTGTCATGGCCCGTTGATGCGCCTGCTCTCGCGCATCGAGTTCGATGCTGGCAGCCATCGTCTCTGGCTCGTCGGCGACCTCGTCAATCGCGGACCGGACTCACTTGCGGTGCTCAGATGGGTGCGCGCCCAGGGCGATGCGGTGTCCACGGTGCTTGGCAATCATGATCTGCACCTGCTGGCACGCGCCTCGCAGCGCGGTGCGGCCACACGCGCCCGCGACACGCTCGATGCGGTGCTGCGGGCCAGCGACGCCGACGAACTCATCGACTGGCTTCGCCACCAGCCGCTGGCGAGCTTCGATACATCACTCGATGCGCTGCTGGTGCACGCCGGCGTGCCGCCGGGCTGGGATGTCGAAACCACGCTGCGCGAGGCGCGCCGCGTCGAGGAAGTGCTGCGCAGCCCGGATTGGCGCGATCTCCTGGCGGTCCTGTATGGCGACAAGCCGGACCGGTGGTCGGAGTCGCTGTCGGGCTACCATCGCCTGCGATTCACCATCAACGCGCTGACGCGCATGCGCTTCTGCCGCAGCGACGGCAGTCTCGACATGAAGGCCAAGGGTCCGCCTGGGAGCCAGCCCCCCGGACTCGTACCCTGGTTCGACCATCCTCAGTCCGCCTGGGGCAGCACGCGGCTGGTGGTGGGCCACTGGTCGGCGCTGGGCTGTACCCGACGCGACAACCTCGTTACGCTGGACACCGGATGCTACTGGGGGCGCAGCCTGACGGCGCTTCGCCTGGACGAGGCCGATGCACAGCCGATCAGCGAGCCCTGTCGCAAGGGCGGACATTAGCGCAGACGAGCCGCGGGCTCGGAAAGCAGGGATCATGGACGAACTCAAGCCTTTCAATCTGATGAGCTGGATAGAGCGCCACCGCGAGGTGCTCAAGCCGCCGGTGTGCAATCGTCAGGTGTTCCGCGATTCGGAGTTCATCGTCATGGTGGTCGGTGGGCCGAATGCACGCACGGATTTTCACCACGACGAGGGCCCGGAGATCTTCTACCAGGTCGAAGGCGACATGCTGCTTCGCACCGTGCAGGACGGGCGCCTCGTCGACATCCCGATTCGCGAAGGCGAAATCTTTCTGCTGCCCCCGCGACTGCATCACTCCCCGCAGCGATTCGCCGACACCATCGGTATCGTCGTAGAGCGACAGCGCCGCCCGGAGGAACTCGACGGCTTCATCTGGTACTGCGAGCAGTGTGGCAGCAAGCTCTACGAGGAGTACCTGCACGTCACCGACATCGAAACCGACCTCCCACCCGTCTTCGACCGCTTCTACGGCGACGACAGCCACCGCAGCTGCGCCGCGTGTGGGTGGACCATGCCGCCGCGGCACAACTGAAGCCGGCGGTTCCGGGCAGCACGCATGTCGACAGACGAGCACTCAAGCCCACGCATCGGCCACCTCGAGGGCGTTGCCGCGACGCTGCGTGCGGCACGCGAACTCGACGGCACCGATCGGCTCGCACACCTGCGCCGGCAGTTTCATCTGCCGGTGGGTCGTCAGGGCAGACGCATCTATCTGTGTGGGCACTCGCTGGGACTGCAGCCCCGCGGCGTGGCCGCCATCATTGCCGAAGTGCTCGACGACTGGCGCTCGCTGGCCGTCAGCGCACATTTCGACGCCAATCGTCCGTGGTTCACCTACCACGAGGAGGCCTCGGAAGGTCTCGCCGAACTCGCGGGTGCCGAACGCTCCGAGGTAGTGGCGATGAACTCGCTGACCGTGAACCTGCACCTGATGATGGCGAGCTTCTATCGCCCAGAGGGCGGACGCAAACGCATCCTGATCGAGTCTGGTGCGTTCCCCTCCGATCGCTACGCCGTGGACACGCATATCGGCTGGCACGGCCTGGAAGCCGACCAGGTGCGTCTCGAGATCGCCCCGCGCAAAGGCGAGTCGACACTGCGCACCGACGACATCATTGAATGTATCGAGCGGCATGCCGCTGAACTCGCACTCGTTCTGCTGCCGGGCGTGCAGTACCTCACCGGTCAGGCGCTGGACATGGCACGGATTGCCGCAGCCTGCCGACGCCACGACGTGCGCTTCGGGCTCGATCTTGCACACGCCATAGGCAACCTGCCCCTGCAACTGCATGACTGGGGCGTGGATTTCGCCGTGTGGTGCAGCTACAAGTACCTCAACGCGGGACCTGGCGCGGTGGCCGGATGTTTCGTCCATGAGCGCTGGGCGCGCGCCGACCTGCCGCGCCTTGCCGGCTGGTGGGGTCAGGACAAGCGCAGGCGTTTCGCCATGGAAGCGGATTTTCACGCAACCGCCGGCGCCGAAGGCTGGCAGCTGAGCAACCCGTCGATTCTCGGGCTGGCGCCGCTCATCGTATCTCTGGCGCTGTTTCGCCAGGCCGGGATTCGCCAGCTGCACGCAAAATCGCGAAAGCTGACCGGATTTCTGGAACAGCTGATCACCGCCTGGCTGCGCGATGACATCGAGATCATCACCCCGGAGGCACGGGGCTGCCAGCTGTCGTTGCGGCTGCGCGGCGGCCGCCAGCGCGCGCGTCGTGTCTTCGAAGCACTTGCCGAAGGCGATGTAATGGCCGACTGGCGCGAGCCCGACATCATTCGTCTCGCACCGGTGCCTTTGTACAACCGCTTCCAGGACATCTACCGGGCGGTGGATGTGCTGCGACGGGCGGTCGACACCACGCGTCGCTGAGATGCAGAAGGTGCTCATCCTGGGCGCCGGGCTGGCAGGCGCACTGCTCGCGGTCATGCTGGCACGCCGAGGCTACGCGCCGCTGGTCATCGAGCGTCGCCCGGACCCCCGCAGCGCAAGCGAACAATCCGGCCGCTCGATCAATCTCGCGCTCGCTGATCGAGGCATTGTGGCCCTGCAGGCGGCGGGTGTGTTCTCCCGCATCGAACCACTGCTGATCCCGATGCGGGGCAGGCAGCTGCATGAACTGGACGCCGAGTCGCGGTTCATGCCCTACGGCCAGCGCGATGACGAGCGGATCCACTCGGTTTCGCGCGGCCTGCTCAACAAAGCTCTCGTGGAGAGCGCGGCGGAACTTCCCGGTGTGCGCTTTGCGTTCAATCAGCGCTGTGTCCAGGTCGATCCGGTGCAGGCCACCGTGACCCTCGTGGACGAAATCTCCGGCCAGACGCGCCATGAATCCGCGGATGTCCTTCTCGGCTGTGACGGCGCCGGCTCCCTGCTGCGCAAGTCGATGCAGGATCGCGGTCTGTGCGGGGTCAGTGAAGAATGGCTGCCTCATGGCTATCGCGAGCTGACGCTGCCTGCTGCTGCCGATGGCCGTCACGCACTGCGCGCCGATGCACTGCACATCTGGCCGCGCGGCGGCTACATGCTGATCGCCCTGCCGAACCTCGACGGCACGTTCACCTGCACGCTGTTCCTGCCCCACGTCGGTGAGAGCGGATTCGACGCGCTGCACGACGCCGCGACGGTGACCGCGTTCTTCGAGCGGGAGTTTCCCGACGTCCTGACCCTGATGCCATCGCTCGCCGAAGAGTTTCTCCGCGATCCCGTGGGTCATATGGGTACGATCCGCTGCCACCCGTGGCGTTATCGCGATCGCTCGCTCCTGCTGGGCGATGCGGCACATGCCATCGTGCCGTTCCACGGACAGGGCATGAACTGCGCGTTCGAAGACTGCCTGGCGCTTGACCGCCTGATCGAACTGCATGGTGCGGACTGGCAGCAGGTGTTCTCCCGCTTCGAGGCCATCCGCGGGCCATCGGCAAATGCGATCGCAGATATGGCACTGGAGAACTACGTGGAGATGCGCGACACCGTGCGCGATCCGCGCTTTGCGTTGAAGAAGGCGCTGGCCTTCGAACTGGAACGCGCCTTCCCTGAACTGTTCATCCCGCGCTACTCGATGGTGATGTTTCACCCCGAAATCAGCTACGCCGAGGCGCAGCGTCGTGGACGCATCCAGGATGAGCTGCTGGAGCAGCTGACGCTGGGCGTGGATCGCCTTGACGATGTCGACAGAAAGCGCGCGCACGAGATGGTGCGCAAGCGGCTGGCTGCGTGAGCTAGAACGCCGCAGCCGCCCTGCGGCAGAACCAGCCGGTGATCGACCATCGATCGCGACGCGCCGGCAGCACTTCGTGCCAGAAGCGCTGCGACAGAAACAGCAACAGCGTGCCGCCGCACGGCAGGATGTCTACATGCTCGCCACGCGGAGCGGCGCCGAGGTAGAGGCGAAGCTGCCCGCCATCGTCGCTGGACCAGTCGGCTTCATTGAGATACAGCACGCTCGACACCACCCGGTGCTGCGAGTTTCGGAAATGATCCAGATGCGGTCGATAGCGTGCACCCGGCGAGTACATCGACAGGTGCGCCTCGAAGCGATCCAGGCTCAGGAACAGTGCTTCATTGAGCGCCTGGCGCAATTCGTTCATGCCCGCCAGATAGTCCAGCGTCGCAGCATCCGCCGTCGAATCGTCGAGCCACAGGACGCGGTCATTGCGAACATCGGGAAGTACGCGAAAATCACCGCCTCGCCCGACGCCTGCATGGCGCAATCGGCCAGCCCGCCAGTGCGCCTCACCGGCGTTGCGCAGGCGCAGGATGGATGGCTCCGGCAACCAGTGCGCAACACTCACCCAACCACGCTCGACGAGGGCGTCAGCCACACTGCCGGGATCGGCGATGTCGGCCAAGACTATACGGCCACCGGCGCCTTGATGTGCGGATGGTGCCGGTAGTCGTCGATGCGGAAATCATCGAAGCGATAGTCGAAAATACTGGCTGGTCGCCGCGCCAGCACGAGTGTCGGTAGCGGGAACGGATCGCGGGCGAGCTGCAGGTCGGCCTGTTCCAGGTGGTTGAGGTAGAGGTGGCAGTCGCCGCCCGTCCAGATGAAATC
>CAYLNP010000008.1:0-32417 GCA_964384925.1 uncultured Woeseiaceae bacterium | reverse complement strand
ATGCCCGCCGAACTGCAGGCGCGGATCTCCGAACAGGGGGCCGCTGCGCTTGCGGGCCGTGCCGGCACTGCGACGTCTCCTCGTGACAAGGTCGTTGCCATGGATGCACATCGCGCGACCAGGCGAAGTGCTGCACCGGCGTGGCTCGCAGCAGCGGCGAGTATCGTCATCGCCTTTACCTTGTGGATGCGGGGCCCGGAAGTTCGCGAGGTGCCGGTCGAAGTCGAGCGCATCGTCGAGGTCGCGCCTGAAGTGCCACCCCCCGAACTGCGCCTTGCCAATCTGGAACAGCAGGGTGGTGAGCTGGTGCGCTCGAGCTGGCAGCTCACCGATGACTATGCTGCCCTGTCCGTAGCGGGCGATGTCGTATGGAGTCCGCAGCGCCAGGAGGGCTACATGGTGTTTCGCGGTCTGCCTGTTAACGATCCTGCGCAGAATCAGTATCAGCTGTGGATTTTCGATGCGACGCGCGACGAGACTTTTCCCGTCGATGGCGGTGTATTCGATATGCCTGCCGACGCATCGGAAGTGGTCGTGCCGATCAGCGCGGGTGTGCCGGTACGTGAAGCCACGCTGTTTGCGATTACACGCGAGCAGAGCGGCGGCGTGGTGGTCTCCAGTCGCGAAGAGCTGATGCTGGTCGCGTCCGTCAACTAGTCCTCCTGCCCGCCCGCCGCCCGCCCTGCGGTCGGTTGTCAAATCTCCGCTGATGACCTTCCCGGTTTCGTGAATCCGCGCGTTGACCGTGCGCGTAATCCGTGAATGTCTGTGTTCGATCCCGCACCGAACAATGGAGATGATGTGATGAGACTGATTCGCGCATTGCTGTAACGCATGTTGGTGCATGCATCGATGACGTCACAAAACTTTTTGCTCAAGGAGTTCACCCATGGATAGGAAATTTCTGCCTGCTGCGCTTGCAGCAGTTGTACTTGCGATCGCGGGCTGCGGCAGCAGCTCCGACTCTGAACCCGAAATTGCGCCGCCACCACCGCCGCCACCGCCAGCAGCCTCGACTGTCCGTATCGTGCATGCATCAGCCGATGCGCCGAACGTCAATATTCTCATCGACGGTGACGCTGCATTTGAAGACGTCCCCTTTCTCGCCGCCACGCCGCTGACGCAACTCGATGCTGGCGACTACGAGATCCAGGTCGACGGGCGACTGCCCGGCGACACCGTGACCACCGTCATCGGACCGGTCACGCTGACATTTGAAGCTGATACGCAATACAACGTGCTCGCGATCGGTGATGTGGGAGGCGATGGCATCGAGCCGCTTGTGCTGAGCCAGCCCACCAATGACATCGAAGCGGGCAATCTGCGCGCACGCGTCGTGCATGCAGCACCTGGTGCGCCTGAGGTCGAAGTTTACGTGACGGCACCCGGAGACCTCGCACCTGGCGAGCCGCCGCTGGGAAGCTTCGTGTTCGGCGAAGACCTCGGACCTGTTGAAGTGCCTGCGGGCGACTATCAGATCCGCGTTGCCGTGCCAGGCGATCCGCCCACCGTGGTCTTCGATTCAGGCACCATCGCGCTGCCCGATGGCGCCGATCTGCTGATCGCCGCCGTGACCAACACCGGCCCGGGGGATTCTCCCGTCACGCTGGTGGTCTCGGATGGAACGGATGCGTTCAATCTGGTGGACATCGACACGCCTTCCAATGTGCGCGTCGTGCACGCCTCACCGGATGCCGGCAACGTCGATGTGCTGGTGGACGATGCCGTCGCCGTGCCGAATCTGGCGTTTCCGGAGTTCACCGACTACCTGTCTCTTGCGTCGGACACCTACAACGTCAAGGTTACACCGGCCGGCAATCCGGGCACCGTGGCCATCGAAGCCGATCTCGAACTCGAGACAGGCGCCGAATACTCGGTGATCGCCGCGGGCGAGCTTGGCCCCGCCACGCTGGACGCACTGGTACTGGTCGACGACAACAGGCGCGTTGCCACCGAGGCGAAAGTGCGCATCGTGCACGGCTCACCCAACGCAGGTTCGGTGGACATCTACGTCACCGGCGTGGGCGAGTCGCTCGACGATGCCGAGCCAGCTGTTGAAGGCTTCGTGTTTCTCGATCAGACCGGGTATCTGAGTCTGCCGGCAGGCAACTACGACGTCACCGTGACCCCAACGGGCACCACCACGCCCGCCGTCGGTCCGGCCACCATCGAGCTGACGGCGGGTGGCATCTACACCGCCATCGCCCGGGATCCGCTCCCCGCTCAGATGGACTTCGGCCTGATTCTGCTGGATGACTTCGTCACCGTGGAATAGCGACTGCGGATTTCATCCGTAATCGCTGAGAAGCCCCGCCCCTGTGCGGGGCTTCGTCTTTTTGGGTGTAGAATCCGCCGATGAATTCGCAGCCCTCGCGTCAGTGCAGCCACGCGGTGATGATGGTCCAGCCGGTCGGCTTCACCGCCAACCCCGAAACGGCCGCGAGCAACGCCTTTCAGCAGAAGGTGCCTGCCACCGATGCGTTGGCCAGCAGCGCCGCCGCACAGTTCAACGGGCTCGCCCAGGCGCTTCGCGAGGCCGGTGTCACCGTGATCGTCGTCGAAGGCAGGGCCGAGCCCCGTTTGCCCGACCAGGTGTTCCCGAACAACTGGCTGACCCTGCATGCCGATGGCACCGCGGTGCTCTACCCGATGCAGGCGCCGAGCCGGCGCGCCGAGCGGCGCACCGATGTCTTCGATCACCTGCAGCGTGAGGCGGGATTCAAGCTTCGCCGCCTGATCGATCTGAGTGCCTATGAGGCGACGGGGCGCTACCTGGAAGGCACGGGCAGCCTGGTACTCGACCGCGTCAACCGGGTCGCTTATGCCTGTCGTGCGCCGCGCACCGATGCGCAGGTCGCTGCCGACTGGGCGCTGCGCCTGGGGTATCGGCTGGTGATGTTCGATGCTGTCGATGGCGATGGCGTGCCGATCTACCACACCAATGTGATGATGTCCGTGGGCAGCGGCTTTGCGCTGGTGTGCGCCGAGGCGATCACCGCAACCGATGCGCGAAGCGAGGTGCTTGCCGAACTCGAGGCCGGCGGTCGCGAGGTGATCACCGCGAGTCTCGCCCAGATCGGCTGCTTCGTCGGCAACATGCTGGAGCTGAGCGCGGCGGACGGCACTGCGGTCATCGCCATGTCGGCGACCGCCGAAGCCGCGCTGACGCAGTCGCAGCGCACACGTCTGATGGCGCACGGTCGCATCGTCAGCGCACCCATTCCCGATATCGAAATGGCGGGCGGCGGCAGTGTGCGCTGCATGCTCGCGGAGGTGTTTGCATGAGCCAGTCCAGACCCAGAATCCTGATGTGTCCGCCTGACCATTTCAGCGTCGAGTACGTGATCAATCCGTGGATGGCCGGCGAGGAGGGCGCGCCCGACATTGGGCTTGCGCAGAAGCAGTGGGCGCAGCTACGCGACATGCTCGCCGAGCATGCTGACATCGTTACCATGACGCCGCGTGCCAAGCTTCCCGACATGGTGTTCACCGCCAATGCCGGCATGGTGTTCGGCGAAGATGCAGTGCCCAGTCACTTCATGCCGATGGAACGGCGCCCGGAGGAGGCCTATTTCAAGGAGTGGTTCCGCGAACAGGGTTTCGTGTTGCGGGTGCTGCCGGAGAACATCGGCTTCGAGGGCGCCGGCGACTGCCTGCTGGACCGTGGCGGTCCGTGGATGTGGACCGGCTACGGGTTTCGCACGGAGATCGAGGCGCACGGATTTCTGAAGGATTGGTTCGGTGATCGAGAAGTGGTGTCGGTGCGTCTGACCGACTCACGCTTCTATCACATCGACACCTGCATGTGCCCGCTGACCGGCGGCTACCTGATGTATCACCCGCCGGCCTTCGACTACGACTCGCGCATCGCCATCGAGACCCGTGTGCCCGCCGAGCGTCGCATCGTCGTGGATACGATCGATGCCGGGCAGTTCGCCTGCAACGCCGTGAACATCGATCGACATGTGTTTCTGAACCGTGCATCGCCGCCGCTGCATGCGGCGCTGACCGCTGCAGGCTTCAGCGTGCACGAAGTGGATCTCTCGGAGTTCCTCAAGGCCGGAGGATCTGCGAAGTGCCTGACACTGAAACTCAGCGAGCCGCGCTAGGGCCTCTCCCTCACGCGGCCTGATCGCTGGGCACCGGCACGGGCGTAAGCCTGCGTTCCCGCGCAGCGACATGCTCGGCCCAGCGCAGGATCTCCAGCCGGCCGTCCGTGTGTTCGACCAGCGCGCTGCAGGTCTCCACCCAGTCGCCGTCGTTGCAGTAGGTCACGCCTTCCACGGTGGTGATTTCCGCGTGGTGGATGTGGCCGCACACGAGGCCATCGACCCCCCGTTGCCGTGCCGCGGTGACCACGGCGCGTTCGAACTCGCCGATGTACTGCACCGCATTCTTGACCCGATGTTTCAGGTACTTCGCAAGCGACCAGTAGGGCGCACCGAACAGGCGCCGGAAGCGGTTCACCCAGGCGTTGAGCCGGATGAGCTTTTCGTAGGCGCGGGCGCCGAGGTTTGCGAGCAACGGGCTGAACTTGACGACCTGGTCGAATTCATCCCCATGCAGCACCAGCAGACGCCGACCGTCCGCGGTCTCGTGGATGTAGTCCTGGTGGATCTCGACGCCGCCGACGTCGAGTCCCACGTGATCGCGAAACATCTCGTCATGATTGCCGGGGATGTAGATGACCCGCGTGCCTTTCTTCGCCATTTTCAGCACGCGGCGAACCACCTCGTTGTGCGAGGCCGGCCAGTAGAAGTGCTTGCGCATGCTCCACACGTCGATGATGTCACCGACCAGGTAGAGCTTCTCGCAGCGCACGGTCTTCAGAAAATCCAGCAGCAGCTCGGCGCTGCAGGCGGTCGATCCCAGGTGCACATCGGAGATGAACACGCTGCGGTAGTCGTGCTGCCGCAACCGGGTGGGCTGACGCATCCGCGTATTCTCCAGTGGCCCGAATGTACATAGCCTGAAATGTCCGTGTGGCCATAGGCTTACAGTTCGGTGAACATCACGTGACATCGATGCGCGCGGACTCGTGTAACAAAACCACAACATCGCTGTAAGCACACTGCAAAGCTGTCGTGGCCCACTGCAGGTTCCCCGACTGCCGGCGTGCATCGCCGCCCTCGGCCCTCCAGCAGCACATCTGCGTGTCAGAGGCACGAAAATGGCATCGATTCTCATCGTTGATGGCGACACCACCGCACGCGAGCCGGTCGCGCGTCAGTTGCGCGGTCAGGGACACAAGGTGCGCGAGGCGGCAAGCTGTCGCATGGCCGACGATCTGCTCGGCGAACACTGTCCCGACCTGCTGATGCTCGAGTGGGCCCTGCCCGACATGTCCGGCATCGATTACGTCGGTCAGCTGCGCACGCGCGACGGGCTGCGTCCGCCACGTATGATCATGGTGTCCCACCGCGACGATGTGCGCGACATCGTGCGCGCGCTCGACACCGGTGTGGACGACTACATCACCAAGCCGTTTCGCGCCGCCGAGCTGATGGCACGTGTACGCGCGGCGCTGCGCAGGCCCGCGGCGCTGCCGGTCTCCGAGACCCTGCACATCGGTGAAATTCGCATGGATCGGGTTGCCCACCGCGTGCGCGTCAGTCAGGAAGAGGTCAGCCTCGCGCCGGCCGAGTACCGCTTGCTGGAGTTCCTGCTCGCCCACCCTGGGCGGGTACACAGTCGCTCCCACCTCCTTCACCGCGTATGGGGCCGCGAGAACGGCGTGAGCCCGCGCACGGTGGACGTGCATGTGCGCCGCCTGCGGCAGGTGCTCGAGCCCCACCAGCTCGAGGGGATGATCCAGACGATACGCGGCTTCGGCTACCGCCTTCAGTCACCCGATGACCACGGCAACAGCGGTATCGGCAACGGCCACACCAGCGGCAACGGTAACGGCGCGGCGCACGCCGACTGATCGAAGCCGTCGGTTTCACCGGGGAAGCCCCCCGCGCAACTGACCTCGCAGTCGACGCGATATCCTGCGACAGGCCCGGCCTGCGTTACCATGGGCCGCCGCCAGCCCGCTGCGGGCATGGCCAACACCCTGTGTCGTGCCGTGATGATCACTCAGCCTGCCCATCCGCCCCACGCCTGCCGCCTGCTGCACTGATGTTTGGGCCGCGTCATGCCCTGCTGCGCCTGGTGCTGGGCGCGGCGCTGATCAGCTTCTCGCCGGTGTGGGTGTCGTTTCTGGCCGTCGAGCCCACCACCAGCGCGTTCTACCGTCTGGCCATCGGCGGTGTCCTGCTGCTGATACTTGTCCGCGCGCGCTCGGAGCGCATCTGGGTGCGGCCCGGCCTGATCGGCGCGGTGATGATCGCCGGTGCCTGCTTTGCGATGGACCTGTTCTTCTGGCATCGCAGCATTCTGTATGTCGGCGCCGGTGTCTCCACACTGCTGGCGAACTTCCAGGTGTTCATCCTGACCGTCGTGGGCTTCGTGCTGTATCGCCAGCGGCCCGAGCGGCTGCAGCTGCTGGCCATTCCGCTGGCCATCATCGGCCTGGTCATGATCGTGGGTCTGGACTGGTCCGTGCTCTCGCCGGATTACCGTCTGGGCATCGTTTTCGGCCTGCTCACGGCGGTGGCCTATTCGGGCTATCTGCTGGGTCTGCAGCTGGTGCGCGTGCGCGGCGGCGGCGCGGGCTCGCCCATGCGGGATGTCGCGGTGGCCTCGCTGGCCGGGGCCGTCGTGCTGGCGGTGCTGAGCACTGGCACCGGCGAGTCGCTGCGCATTCCCAGCCTGCGTGACGGGCTGATGCTTACCGGCTACGCACTCACGGCCACGGTGTTCGGCTGGGTGCTGATTTCCAGCAGCCTGGCCCATGTGAGCACCACGCGGGTAGGGCTCGTCCTGCTGTTGCAGCCAACGCTGGCCTTCGCCTGGGATGTGCTGCTGCTGGGCCGCGGGTTCACCGGCACCGAAGCACTGGGCGCGGTAATTACGCTGCTGGCCATCTGGCTGGGCTCGCGGCGGGGGGCGGGGGCTGCGAGCACGCCCGGCAGCCTGCCCGGCCCCGGCGCGCCTGAGCGTCCGCCCCGCTGAGGCCAAGGTACAATCCGTGCAATCTCTCCACGGATCGACCTGATGCTCGAACTCGGACTCAAACTGCTGGTGGCCTATTTCGCAGGCTCGGTGATGGGCAGCCTGCTGCTCGGTCGCCTGCGCGGTGTGGACATCCGTGAGCTGGGCAGCGGCAATGCGGGCGGCACCAATGCGCTGCGCACGCAGGGCGCGGCCTTTGCGATCGGCGTGATCCTCATCGATATCGGCAAGGGCGTGCTGCCGGTCCTGCTGCTGCCGACGCTGGCGCTGCCCGGTGTGCCGCTGGATCCGGCGATACCGCGCGAGGTGGTGATCTTCGGCTGCGGACTGGCGGCGATCCTCGGCCATATCTGGCCGCTGTGGTATGAGTTTCGCGGTGGCAAGGGTGCGGCGACCGCCATCGGTGTCATCGTCGTGCTCGCACCCACGCTGGTACTGCCGATGCTGGTGGTGTGGCTGGCGATCGTCCTCACCAGTGGCATCGTCAGCCTGGGCACGATGAGTGCCGCCGCCATCGCGCCGCTGCTGGTCGCGCTTGGATGGCCGGTGGCGCTCGAGGGCTTTTTCTGGTTCGCGCTGATCATCGCCACGCTCATGCTCTACACCCATCGCAGCAACATCGCACGCCTGCGCGCAGGCACCGAGAACCGCGTCGCGCGCCTGATGGTGTTCCGGCGCCGTTCGGGATGACCACCGGCACGGGAATTCCGATGGCGGTGATCGCTCTGCTCGCCGATGGCGAACTCCATTCCGGCCAGGCGCTCGCGGCCAGGCTCGGCGTGACCCGTACCGCAGTATGGAAACAGGTTCGCGAACTGGTATCGCTGGGGCTCGACGTCGAGGCCGTTGCCGGCCAGGGCTATCGCATGGTCCAGCCGCTGGAGCTGCTCGACGCAACTGTGATCCGGCGCGCAGCCGGCAGCAAGGCGCTGCGTACGCTCAGCGTGTTCGGTCAGCTGGATTCCACCAACACATGGCTGCTGTCGCAGCCGATGCCGCCGCGCGGACGACTCGACGCCTGCCTCGCAGAGACGCAGACCGCCGGACGCGGTCGACGTGGCCGAAGCTGGGCTGCGCCACTGGGCGGTGGCCTGTATCTGTCCATGGCCTGGCAGTTCGATCCGCGGCCACCGGATTTTCCGGCATTGAGTCTTGCCACAGGTGTGGCGGTGCGCGCCGCGCTCGGCGACCTGGGCCTCGAGTCCGTGCAGCTGAAATGGCCGAACGACCTGGTCGTCGACGACGGCAAGCTCGGCGGCATTCTCGTGGAGCTGCGCGGCGAGGCGGATGGCCCCTCCCAGGTCGTCATTGGCGTGGGTATCAACGTGGCCCTGCCGGCGCAGGCGCGCGAGGCCATCGCGCCAAACTGGGGCCGTGGTCCGGTCGATCTGCGCGAGGTCATCGGCCGGCCCGTCTCGCGCAACGTGCTCGCGGGGCGACTGATCGCACGCACTGCCGAGATGCTGGCGGACTTCCAGGTGGATGGATTTGCGCAGTTCCGTGATGCCTACGCCCAGGCCGACTATCTGCGAGGGCGATCGCTGAGCGCAGCTGCGCCTGCCGGCCAGGGGACCGGGAGTGCAGGCACCGCCGGCAAGTTGCGTGGCACCGGAGATGGGGTCGACAGCGATGGTGCGCTGCGCGTGGCTACCGCGCAGGGAGTCGTGCGCATCGTCTCTGGCGAAGTCTCGGTGGGACTGCGCCGGTGAAGCTGCTGATTGATGCCGGCAACAGTCGCCTTAAATGGGGGCTCTGGGACGGCACGCGCGTGACGGGTACCGCGCATTGTCCGCTCAAGCGCGACCCCGGTGGGGCGGTACGCGCGCTGACAGCCGCTGTCCCCGAGCGCGTCGAGGCCATCATCGTGGCTAATGTCGCCGGTCCCTGGGTGGCCGATGCGTTGCGGCGCGGTCTTTCGCGCGTGTGCGGCATCCCTCCACGCTTTGTTGCCACCTCGGCGCATGCGCACGGTGTGCGCTGCGCTTACGCTGAGCCTGCCAAGCTGGGTGTGGATCGCTGGGTGGCGGTCATTGCGGCCCACCGGCGCGCAGGGGTGGCCGCCATGGTGGTGGATGCCGGCACCGCGGTGACCGTGGATGTGGTGAGCACCGATGGCCAGCACCTCGGCGGGCTGATCGTCGCCGGGGCCGAGTTGATGGCCCGCGCACTTTATCGCGACACCAGCGATATCGGTCATGCGCGCGTGCAGCTTCTGCCGGGGCACGGCCATGAGGCCTTCGGTCGTACGACCGATGAGGCGGTGAGCTTCGGCGCGGTGTGGGCCCTGGTCGGTGCGGTTGAACGCGCACGCATCGCCGCCCGCGAGGCGCTCTCGGCCGAACCGGTGCTGTACGTTACCGGCGGCAGCGCACCGCAACTGCTGCCCTATCTTGCCGGTCAGCCCGAGCACCGGCCAGCGTTGCTGCTCGAGGGTCTGGCGATCATGGCCCAGGAATGACAGCCTGATGCGCAACCTGCTGCTGACCCTGCTGCTTGCCAATCTCGCGCTGCTGGCCTGGCGCTACTGGGTGGATCAGCCTCCGCGCGGTGAGCCACCGCAGCAAAGTGGCGTGCCGCAGCTCGAACTTGTCGAGGCGGGTGATCCGGACGCGGCGCCGGCGCGTGTCGGCGCCGGCGGCCCGGCCGACGACGCGGCGGACGACGAGGCCGTGCGCGTGGATGAGCCGCCGCCACAGCTGGTGCAGCAGCTCGGCCCTGCAACGCCGCGTGACCCGCTCGGACAGGGCTCGGGCAGCGCGCCCGCGCCCGAGCCGGTGCCACCGCGCTGCGTGGCGATCGGACCATTCTCGGAACTCGGTGCCTCGGATGCATTTGCCGATACGCTCCGCGTGCGGGGGCTCAACCCCACGCGCCAGGCCGAGGACGGCAGCATCTGGACAGGCTACTGGCTGTTTGCGGAATTCGCTGAACGCGATGCCGCGCGCGATGCCGCTGCCGCACTCCGCACCGGTGGCGTGGATGATGCCTACGTGATTCCAGGCGACGATGCATTCACCGTCTCCCTGGGGGTCTTCAGCACGCGCGCGCGCGCCGAACGGCTGCTCGCAGAGGCTGCGGAACTGGGTGTGGAGGCACAGCTGCGCGATCGCTTTCGGAGCGGCACGGTTTACTGGCTGGCGCTGCAGATGCCCGGCGACATGACGGTCGCTCCGCCCGAGTCCGGGCCCGGTGCGCGCGAGGTAACCGTGGAGCCGCGCGAGTGTCCGCTGCCCTAGTTGCGTTGCCGCAGGGTCCCGCGGGGCCTACAATCCGCAGCGTGCCACCCCAAAGCCGCCGTAGCTCAGCTGGTAGAGCGTCCGCCTTGTAAGCGGAGGGTCGGGAGTTCAATTCTCTCCGGCGGCACCAGTTTCACTACTTGGCCCTCGCGCTGCACGCCCATGGCTAACGTCTGCCCAGCACGTCGTCCCGAAGCTGCAACACCCGGGATGCCACCTCGTGCCTGAGCTCACTGGCATAACCAAACTGCTCTAGCGTCGACGACAGCAGTTCGACGACTGCGTCGAAATGTCCGTCGTTCAGGCCGGACTTCTCGACGAGCGCTCGGTGTGCGTCGCGCAGATTCCGGCCGCGATACCGATCTTCCACCCCGAGCACGGTCGCCAGGAACATCCGCTGATGGTTCAGGATCAGCTCCACGTCCTTGTCTGCAAAAAAGCCAGCCAGACGATCATCGAGGAGTACCTTGAAGTAAAACGCTCCGACCAGGGCATCCAGGGATGAATCCCCGCCGAGTCGCTCCAGCAGTGTCCCGGATGATGGCGTATTGGCGCGGGCGGCAGTGGATCGAGCTCTATCGTTCATGACTTTACTAGCGCGAAATCGTTCGCGATACGACAGCGGGCTGTGCAACAGTCGCACATGACGCGACGAACTGCTCCTCGGACATGGCATACAGGGCTTCCAGCGAAGTCCCGAGGGGTCCTGCGCCATCGTCGCCCAGAGCCAGCCGTGCGGCGGTCTTGAGCGCGGACAGGCGTGTAAGTTCCTCCGATAGCTCTTGCGTCAGCACCGTACCGGTGCGCTGTCCAATCTCGTTGAGCGCGCTGAGCAGGCGATGCCGATCCAGAACATCCAGAAACACGCTCTGGTCTGCCCGATAGGCTGCCATCGCCTCGGCAAAGAACTGCGCACCGATTCGGCGCTCGATCGTCGGGGTGCTTGTCTGGGTGACCTTTCCCCACAATGCCTGCCGTTGGGCTTCCGTGCCTGCGTCGTCGCTAAACAGTCGGGTGATCTGGTCGATCGAATCGATGTCACCCGTCAGGGACGCGCACAGTTGGCCGTTGCCTGGCGCATCTTCCCCCATGACCAGCCGCGCTGCGTCCGCTGGGCGGTCTGCGAACAGCAGTAATCGCGCAGTCACTGGGATCATCCGTCGCGTGACGTCCGAATCGCGCCCGAAGGCGTTGATGGCCACGTCGAGACCGCGCTGGATGGCATCGATCGACACCCCCATATCGCCGGCAACAAAGCTGAAGTGGGCGCGGTCGTATTGAGCCACGAAGTACTCATAGCTTTGTCTGTCCGGACGCAGAATGGACTGCGCCAGATGCAAGGCCGCCAGGGCCTCGTCCGTGCGGCGCATGCGAAACAGCAGACCCGCGTAGAGCCGCTGCACGTTGGCATGCGAGGTGTCGTCGGGAGCGTGCTCGCGAAAGATTGCGACCGACTCCTCGAACGCAGCCTCGGCTTGCGGATACCGTCCCGTTCGCCCGAGGTGCAATGCCTGGTTGCTCAGGGTCACGGCGACGCCGTGAGGATTGTCTGCTCGCCGCATGTGAGCCACCGCGCTCGCCCAATACGCATCGGCGCCAGGCGCATCCCCGGCCCGTTGGGCAGCCCCCGCCAGCAGCTGATGGATGCGGCCCAAGGTCCGGGGCGCATCGATGTCGAATCTCGTGGCCACCTTGTGCATTGCATGCGCCCCGGCGTCGGCACGCTCGAAGTCCCGCAGGCGGATGAACGCACTGACTTGTGAATACTTGGCCGAAAGCCAGTCGACCGCACTTTGCCGGTTCGCCGGCACAGTCGGCAGATGTGTGGCGAAGAACTCGATTGCCTGGCCCGGGTCCTCGCGTGCGAGGATATTGCCGAGCCCGGCCACTGCGAACAGCCTCTCTGCTTCGTTCCTGCCGCCGAGTTCGCGTGCCGCGCTCCACGCCGACTGAAACGCCTCGCGTTCCAGATCCAGCATGTCGAGGTTGGAGAAGATCCCCGCCAGGGTCTTGTTGACCTCCCAGGCCAGTCTCGGGTCACCCGCAACCTGTGCGTCGATGGAGGGCTTTGCCTGGACAAGCGCATCCGGCAGGGAGATGCTGGCGCTGCCTCTGCCGAACGGATCCGCCTGTTCGAACACGGCCGCCAGAATATCCTGTGTGGCTCTGCTGCGCTCGGCCTCGGCGCGGGCTTCTCGCGCGCTGTGAACGGACACGACCGTCGCGACGGTCAGCGCGGCAAACGATCCGGCAACAATTGCCGATGTCAGTGCATTTCGCTGCAGGAACCGAGTGAGGACGTACCACTTCGACTGCGCCCGCGCGGCGACCGGTCGTCCGGCGATGAAGCGTCGCACATCTTCAGCCAGGGCTGCGGCAGACGCGTACCGGTCTTTCGGCGGCTTGCGCAACGCCTTCGCGACGATGGCATCGAGATCCGCATCTATCGAGTCGACACGGGTACTGGGCAGCGGCGGCACCTGCCGGCAGATGGTGTCGATGGCCGAGCGCAGCGAGGATTCGTCGATTCGGTACGGCCGGGTGTCGGTCAACAGCTCGAAGAGCAGCAGACCGAGCTGATAGACATCGCTCGCGACGTCGATCGCCCGCCCCGTGACCTGCTCCGGACTGGCGTACTGCAATGTGACGGGCGTGCCCTGAGCACGCGTCAGGTCCTTCTCGTCGAATTCTCCCAGGATGCGCGCTATGCCGAAATCCAGCACCCGCGGTCGACCCATCGGGTCCACGAGGATGTTCTGCGGCTTGATGTCCCGATGCACGATCAGACGCTGGTGGGCATAGTTGATCGTGTCGACCACGTCGACGAAGAGCGCCAGCCGTCTGGCGAGCGGTAAGGACCGGGCAAACTGGATGATGTTGGCCCCTTCCACGTATTCCATCGCGAACCAGGGGCGCCCGTCGCCGAGCAGGCCGCCATCTAGAAAGCGTGCCAGGCCGGGGTGATCGATGGACGCGAGGATTCGACGCTCGCGCAGGAAGCGATCGCGGAACTGCGACTTGACGCGATGTGACCAGAGAATCTTGATGGCCGCCCGCTGGACAAAGCTGTCTGTCCCGTCCTCGGTGATCACCTCATGCCGGTCCCGGCGCTCGGCATAGAACACCTGGCCGGTGCCGCCTGCGCCGATCTCGCGCTTCAGCTGCCAGTCGCCGGCCCTGCTTTCGGCGTCGTCTTCGGCGCCCGCGACCTCGCGGACCGTGTCGCGAACCCGATCGGCGACGCGGTCCAGTACGCGTGAATGCGAGTTGTCCAGCAGCTTCAGCACGGCGGCGCGCTGCGTCTGCGGCAGGCGGCCGAGAAATGCCGCGCGCGCCGCGTCGTCGAGCTGCAGTACCCGATCGAGCAAGGCGTCGATCGCGGCGAAACTCAGGTCGACGGTGGTGTCATCGCTCACGGAAGTGCGCCTAAGCCGGCTGGTCGTTCACGAAGGCGGCGATCCACGCCTGGGCGCGGACGAGACGGCGCTGGATAGTACGCACATTGTCGCCTGTCAGCTGGGCAATCTCCTCGTTCGAAAGGCCGCCGAAACACGACAGATCGACGACCTCGGCAAGCTCGGGATTTTCGGCACCGAGTCGTTGCATCGCCTGCTCGAAATCCAGCAGCCCGTCGGGTGTACTCAAGTCCACCATCTCGCCGGTGTTCAGCGCTTCGAATACGACCCCGGCCCCGCGCTTCGCCGCAGCTTCGGCGCGATGGGTATCGATGACGATCTGGCGCATCGTACGCGAGGCGATCGCAAAGAAGTGGCGCCTGTCATTTGCATCCTGCGTCTGCCCGCGAACCAGCTTTTCGTAGGCCTCGTGGACCAGCATCGTCGTCTGCAGCCGGTGGCCTTGCCCGCTTCGGCGCAACTGCGAACGGGCGATCCCCTTGAGCTCCCGATAAACGATCGGCATCAACTCATTGAAGGAACTGACGCTGCCTGCTGCGTAGGAGTGCAGCAGGCGCGTGACTTCTCCGGGGATCTCGCCGTCGGACTCGCTCATCGTCTTTATTTCTCAGGCCGTGTCGTCTGGCGAAGCCAATTCCGCTTGTCTGGGTGTCACTACCTGAAACTCATCCAGATTCACAACCCAAGGAGAATCCGAAATGTTCCCGCAAACAGCACCAGCACCGCGCCGAGTCGGTGGTCTTGCCTTGACCTGCTCCAGCCTCGCCCTGGCCTGCACGATGGCAACCAGTGCCATGGCCGCCGGTACCATGAGTGATTTCGGCAAGGACCTGAGCCGGACAACTACCCTTCACCACTTTCAAGTGGATAACGAAAAGTACATCGGCCAGCGCTTCGAGTTCAACTGCCCGGCCAAAACAGTTCGGGATACCGATCCCGCAATCCACGGCACAGATGTCTACCCCGCCAACACGCCCATCTGTGTGGCGGCACAGCACGCGGGTGTCGTAGGCGCCGATGGCGGTCCGATCATGCTGCAACTCAATCCGGGGGTGGCCGAATACCAGGGCACGCTTCGCAACGATGTGGAATCACGGGACCTGCCGGGTACGAAGCTCAGCATCATGTTCATGTCCGAGGCAACCCGCGCGGAGCTGGATGCGATTCAGCACGAGTGGAAGCCGCGCCTGAAGTGGGATGACAGGTTCTCCCGGACCGGGCTTGCGAACATCCGCCTGACCGGCCAGCGCTTCGCGTTTGATTGCCCCAGCGCGCCGGCAAATGTCGGGAATCGCGCCATCTACGGGACCGATGCCTATGCGCTGAACAGCCTCGTTTGCCTGGCGGCGGTTCACGCGGGCCAGCTCACCATGGCAGGCGGCCCGGCGCTGGTGCAGATGGACCCTGCACTGGAAGGCCAGTTCGTCGGATCCATTCGCAATGGCATCGAATCCAAAACCGGCGCCATGACCACGCGCTCGATCACCTTTCCCGGTGGCGCAGCGAATGGAAGTGTGGCAACGGCGACCAGCCCGACGGTGGTAGAGGTGGAGGTTGCTCAGCCCGCAAAGCAGGAGATCAAGGGGGTGCTGAAGAAATCAGCCAGATCGCTGCTGAACTAGACTTATTGCCAGGCAAGGTGCGGGAGGGTTTCTCCCGCACCTTCTGGCATGCTGATTTCAGGGCTTTGCCAGATGTCCGGTACCATAGGATGCGCTTGATCACCTTTGGACCAACCCCAGACATCATGAAATTTTCCGCTTTCGGCCAGCGCTTCAGCCGACACACCGGCACCCGCGATCTGATGGACGACCTCGGCGCCGCAATGGCGCGCGGCGGTTCGCTGATGCTCGGCGGTGGCAATCCTGCCTACATACCCGAAGTGGAGGCACGCCTGCGCGAGGAGCTCGCCCGCATCGCAGCCGACACGCACGAATTCCGCCGCATGGCCGGCAACTACGCCTCACCCGCTGGCGAAGAGCGTTTTCGCGACACACTGGCGCAAGTGCTGAACGCACAGTACGGCTGGGGTCTGACGCGCGACAACATCGCGCTCACCGCCGGCAGCCAGACCGGGTTCTTCCAGCTGTTCAATCTGCTCGCCGGTCCCACTGCCGATGGCGACATGCGCCGTATCCTTCTGCCGCTCACGCCTGAGTACATCGGCTATGCCGACAGTGGTGTGGCGGCTGATACCTTCACATCGCGCCGTCCGGAGATCGAGCTGCTGGATGATCGCCTGTTCAAGTACCGTGTGGATTTCGACGCGCTCGCGCCCGGCGAGGACGTCGCTGCGATCTGCGTCTCCCGACCCACCAATCCCACCGGCAATGTGCTCAGCGATGCGGAAGTTTCGCGACTGACCGCCGTGGCCAAGGCACACGATGTGCCGTTGATCATCGACAACGCCTACGGCATGCCGTTTCCGCAGATCGTGTTCACCGATATCACGATTACATGGAACCCCGGCATCATTCTGTGCATGAGTCTCTCGAAGCTCGGATTGCCGGCGCTGCGTTGCGGCATCATCATCGCACGCGAGGAGATCGTTGATGCGCTCACAAGCATGAACGCGGTGATGAGCCTCGCGGTGTCGAGCGTGGGCCCGGTGCTGCTGGAGCGCCTGCTGGCCTCCGGCGAACTGCTGCGCCTGAGTCGCGAGGTGATCCGTCCCTGGTACCGGCAGCGTGCCGAACAGGCGCTGGGCTGGGTCCATGAGCATCTTGAACGCTGCGACTATCGCGTGCATCGGCCCGAGGGCGCGCTGTTCCTGTGGCTGTGGTTCCCGGGTCTTGGCATCAGCAGCCAGGTGCTCTACGAAAGGCTCAAGGCCCGCGGCGTGCTGGTGCTCTCGGGCCATCACTTCTTCCCGGGGCTTGCCGATGAGTGGACGCATCGCCACGAGTGCATTCGCGTGACCTACTCGCAGGATGAGGCAAGCGTGCGCGAGGGGATTCGCATCATCGGCGAGGAAGTGCGCGCGGCGCGAAGCCGTCAGGGCTAGCGCTTCGTGCGCTGAGCTGCTTACGGCCCTGCGTCGATCCACGCCCGCATTTTGGTCTCCAGCGCCGAGAGCGGCATCGCGCCCTCATCGAGCAGCCGGTCGTGGAAGGCGCGCAGATCGAAGGCATCACCGTGGGCAGCTTCGGCGTCTGCACGCAGTTCGCGAATCAGCAGCTCACCGAGCTTGTAGGCCAGCGCCTGACCCGGCCAGGAGATGTAGCGCGAGACTTCCGTGCGCACGTTCAGCGGCGCGAGCGCGGAGTTCTCCAGCAGGCAGGCCTCGGCCTGTTCGCGCGTCCAGCCATACCAGTGCAGGCCGGTGTCCACCACCAGCCGGCAGGCGCGCCACATTTCGTAGGTGAGCCGGCCGAAGTGCTCGTAAGGGCTGCGGTAGATGCCCATCTCCTGAGCAAGGTGCTCAGTATAGAGCGCCCAGCCTTCCGAGAAGGCGGTGATGCCCGCGCGGCGGCGGAACTCCGGCACGTTCTCCAACTCCTGCGCAATCGCGATCTGGTGATGATGACCGGGCACGGCCTCATGCACGGTCAGCGCTGGCAATTCGTACAGCGGGCGCTGATCCAGCGCATAGGTGTTGACCATGTAGCCGCCAGCCTGGCCGGCCTCCAGGTTGCCCGACCAGTAACGCCCCGTGGTGTAGTTCGGCGCCATCGAGTCTGGCACCGGGCGTACGCCATAGGACAGCCGGGGCAGGTGCCGGAAGAACGCCGGCATCGCATCATCGGCGAGCTTGGAGATGCGCGCCGCATGCATCAGCAGCTCCTCTGGCGTTTCGGCATAGAACTTCGGATCGCTGCGAAGGTACGCGAGAAATTCCGCAAAGCTGCCCTTGAAGCCGCTGTCCTCGATCACCTGATCCATCTCGGCACGGATGCGGCGTACCTCGGCCAGGCCGCGCTGGTGGATCTCTTCGGGCTCGAGATCGAGCGTGGTGTGGTAGCGCACCACGGCGCGGTAATAGTCGCGGCCACCGGGCACCTCGGAGATGCCGGTGCTCCTGCGTGGCTGCGCGAGATAGTCCTCTCGAAGGAACGCCAGCAGCGCCTGATACGCGGGCAAGACATGTTCCTCGAGGGCTGCGTGCGCCTCGCGCTGCAGCCGCTCGCGTTCGGTGGCCGGTATGGACTCGGGCAGGCGTTGCATCGGCGCCAGCAGTTCGCTGTCCTGCGCGCTTGCACCGGCAATAGTGGCGATCTGCTCGATGACCTCGTTGACCACCGCTTCAGGTTGGACGAAACCCGATGCCAGGCCGCGCAGCAGCCAGGCACGGTGGTCGTCGAGATAGTCGGGCAGTGCATTCAGCCTGCTGATCCACGCCTGCGCTTCGGCCACGTTGCGCGGCCGGGTGGCATTGGCCAGCTGTGTCGGCACCGAGAAAAAGCCGCTGTCATTGGTGAAGGCCAGCCGGCGGTGTTCATGCTCGCCGAGTTCAATTCGCGCGGTCAGCAGGTAGTCGAGCACCCTGTAGCTCACCTGGTCCTGCGTCGCAAGGCTGTCGATGTCGATCGCCGCGAGACGCTCTGCGAAGCCGGCTTCGGTTTCGAGTCGTGAGGCGACGGCCTCGGGGGATTCCTCGGGCCAGCGCGCCAGCGCCTCGAGGTCGCCATCGCGCCCGGCGGCGATCGGATTGCGTGCCTGCTCGTGGGCATCGAACTCTGCAACCAGTGCTGTGAAATCCGCGACGGGATCGGCGAGCACACCATCACGATAGGTATCGCGGCCGCCCATGACGGTCAGCACAGGGCGGGTGCTGAGCAATGTCTCGGCGGGCGCATCGATGATGTCGTCTGACAGCACCACGAAATCCGCCAGCTTGCCTGCCGCCAGCACACCAAGCTCGTCTTCGCGAAACGCTGCGTAGGCCGAGCCCCAGGTGTAGTGGCGGAGCGCTGCTTCCAGGCTGATGCGGTTCTCCGGAAACCAGCCATCCTCGGGCGTGCCCTCAGGTGTCATGCGTGTCACCGCCGTGTAGATGCCCAGCAGCGGATCCATCGGGAACACCGGATAGTCGCTGCCAAACGCCTGAATCGCACCGGCCTCGTCGATCGCGCGGAAGTTGTTGGCACGCGCCGCGCGTTCGGGACCGAGCATCGGCGCGTAGACGTTCAGCGTGGTGGCATCCGGAATCGCGAAAATGGCCTGCGAGGAGGCGATCACGCCGAGCTGTGCGAAGCGTGGCAGGTCATCGGGGTGGGGCACCTCCAGGTGCTCGACGCGATGGCGGTGATCACGTGCGCCGTTCACTTCGGCTGCGTGCGCGAAGGCATCCAGCGCCATGCGGATCGCCGCGTCGCCGATTGCGTGCAGCTGCACCTGCAGCCCGGCAGCGTCGTAGCGTGCGACCATCGCATTGAGATCATCGGCCGCCCACATGGGCAGGCCGCTGTGATCGTGACCGGCGAAGTTGTCCAGCATCGCCGCGGTGGCGACATCCACCGTGCCGTCGAGCATGCCCTTGGCCGTGCCATAGCGCAGCAGTGCGCCAGTATGGCGGTTGCTCAGCGCGCGGTAGCCTGCAAGGTCTTCCTCCTTGGCCTCGGCGTGAAACGGCACGGCGGCGCGGAAGCGCACCTTCATTGCATCCTCTGCCATTGCGCGTTCGAACGCGGCAGCCAGAAGTTCACCGGGGTCATTGGCCAACTGCAGTGCCGTGAGTCCCTGACGCGCGGCGGCGTCCATGTGCGTGCGCAGCGCGAGTTCAACTTCTTCGGCGCGCAGCTCAGGCAGCAGACTGCGCACCAGGTTCATGGCGGTTTCCTTGAGCAGCCCCGTGGGTGCACCAGTTTCGTCGCGCACGATCTCACCGGCATGCGGTGTCGGCGTGTCGGCGGTGACTTGCGCGAGCTGAAGGGCGTGGTTGTTCGCCAGTGCCTGGTGGCCGTCGCGATCGGTGATCAGTACTGGGCGGTCCGGGAATGCCTGGTCAAGATGACGCCTGTGCGCCGTCTGGTCCGGAAACATGTCCGGCGTCCAGCCGCGGCCGATCAGCCAGGCGTCTGCCGGCAGCGCCTGTGCATAGGTGGCCAGACGCTGCTGGATGTCGCCGACGTCCTGAGCGCCGACGAGGTCGGCGGCCGGCCGGGAGGGCAGGTGCCAGTGCGCGTCGTGGAAGCCCGGCAGCATGCGCCGGCCGTCCAGATCCTCAATGCGCGTGGTCTCGCCGGCCAGCGCGCGGATCTGCGCATCCGTGCCTACGGCGAGGATGTGTTCGCCGCGGATGGCCAGCGCCGTGGCTTCTGGGTTCGCGGCATCGCCGGTCCAGATGCGGGCGTTCAGGAGGATGCGGTCGGCGGCCTCGGCAGCACTTGGCGCGCCATGTCCCGGCGGATTGGGGCTGCAGGCGCCGAGCAGCGGCAGCGCGGCAAGCACGCCGAGCGTAAACAGCCAATTGGCGAAGCGGCGATTCTTGGTGCTGTCCATGAGGTCGGTACTCGGTGGAAGGCAGACTGGCGATTCTACCTTCCTGCAGATGGTGAGGTGACGCCTTGAGGGGTCCTCGCAGGACAGAGCAAGGGTTGTGACGCAACCGGCCTCGCCGTAAGCTGGCCGGGCACTTTCAGGGTTTCTGTACGTTGCCGCGCCGCAGGCGCCGGGGTACACCAGTGAGAACATTTCCAACGCTGTGCGTGTGCTCCGTCGTCGCCCTGGTCACGCTTTTCGTGGGGGCCTGCACGACCGCGGAGGTCAACCGCTTCACCCGGGTCCCCAGCGAGCGCGTCGAGCACGCCTACATACGACCCGGCGCGGATTTCTCCAGCTACACGGCAGTACTGCCGGGACAAGTGGCGGTGTGGGCACCGACGGGCGCGCCCGGTCTCGATGCCGACAGACTGGCGCTACTGCAGACGCGCTATGTCGAGGCGCTGGCCGAGGCACTGGCGGCCGACGGCGCCTATGCCATCGTCACGACGCGCGCCCCGGGTGTGCTGGAGCTGCAGACGCAATTCATCGACCTGCGCAGTACGGTCGATCCCGAGACGGTCCGGGTGCTGCAGCTACGCTACAGCTTCCCGCTGCAGGCCGGTCGCGCAACGCTGGTGGCTGAGCTTGTCGATTCGACCAGCGGACAGGTGCTCGCCCACATCGCGGATGGCGAGGGTCGTGCAGAGTATGGGTCGGTCATCGCCGCCCAGACCCCAGAGTCGGAGACGCGTCGCACGCTGGCGCGCTGGGCCGGCGTGTTGCGCGAATTTCTCGACGAGGCTCGACAGTAAGCCACACCTTACGTCCCGGCCACGCGGAACAGTGCGGCATACAGCGCCGGCACGAACAGCAGCGTGATCACCGTGCCCACCGCCAGGCCCCCGATCAGCACGTAGGCCAACGGACCCCAGAAGATATCAAGCGCCAGCGGGATGAACGCCAGGATCGCGGCGACGGCCGTCAGCAGCACTGGCCGGGCGCGCTGCACCGCGGCTTCGATCACGGCATCTGCGGAAGAGTGACCGTGCGCCAGGTTATCGCTCACCTGCTGGGCGAGGATCAGCGTGTTGCGCATCAGAATCCCCGCCAGCCCGATGAGTCCGAGCAGCGCGACGAAGCCGAAGGGCTGTCGAAACACGATCAGCGCGAGCGCCGCGCCGATCAGGCCCAGTGGCGCCGTGGCCACCACCACGAGGCTGCCGGTGAACGAGCGCATCTGCAGCATGATCAGCAGCAGCATGACGGCGACCATCAGCGGCATCAGCGCCTGGATCGAGGCGTCCGCGCGCGCGGATTCGCCTACTGCACCGGCGACCTCCAGGCGGTAGCCGGCCGGCAGCGATGCGCGAAGACTCTCCAGCGCATCCCACAATTCACTGGACACGTCATTGGGCTGGGCGTCCCTGACATCCGCGCGCAGCGCAAGCGAGCGCTCGCGCGTGTAGCGCGTGATGAGCGGCTCCTCCCACGCAAGCTCGATGCGCCCGATCTGACTCAGCGCCAGCGCCTGGCCGTCTTCGTTGAGCAGTTCCAGGCTCTCCAGTCGCGCTGCATCGAGCGCATCGCCATCGCCGGTTCCGCGCGCGACAAGTTCTACACTGCGAGTGCCGCGCCGGAGTGCCGTGACCGGCCGGCCCTCGATTTGAAACTGCAGCTGCTGCGCGAGGCTTTCGGGTGTCAACCCGAGCAGGCGCAGCCGCTGAGGGTCTGCGACGAGGCGCGCAACGGGCATGCGCTCATCCCACTCCAGGTGCGGGTTCACGACGGCCGGGTGGGCGCTCATGACCTGTCGCACCTCGCGACCCAGCCTGCGCAGCACGCTCGGATCGGGCCCGAGCAGGCGAAACTCCACAGGCCAGTTGACCGGAGGGCCGAACAGCAGTGCCTGCGGTCGCACCCGGGCCTGCGGAAAGTCACCAGCCTCGATACGACTGTTGATCTGCGCCAGCACGCGCTCGCGCGCGGCGATGTCACGGGTCACGACGAGGAGCTTGGCGAACGCGGGATCGGGGGGTTCGGGATTCGCCGAGATGAAGAAGCGCGGGATGCCCGCACCCACGAAGGCCGATAAAGACCGGATGTCCGGAGAGTTCGCCAGCAGCGACTCGAGTTCGCTGACCACGGTATCGGTGGCCTCGATGCTCGAACCCTGCGGCAACTGGACGCTGATCAGCACTTCCGGGCGATCGGAGCCGGGAAAGAACTGCTGTTCCACCTGCGTGGCCATGCCGAGAATCGCGAGCGCCAGCAGAGCGACCGTGCCGGCGATGACGCTCTTGCGCCAGCGCACGCATGCAGCGATCAGCGACCGCAGTCGACGGTACATGGGCGCATCGTAGGCGCCATGGCTGTGTTCGCGCTGTGTCGACTCAGCAATAGAGTTCTTCTCGCGCAGCATGCTCACGCCCAGGTAAGGCACGAACACCACCGCGACCAGCCAGGAGATCAGCAGCGAGATGCCAAGCACCCAGAAGATATTGCCCGTGTACTCGCCCACACCGGACTGCGCGAAGCCGATCGGCAGAAAGCCCGCCGCGGTGACCAGCGTGCCGAACAGCATGGGTGATGCGGTAACGGTCCAGGCATGGGCCGCTGCGCGCACCCGGTCCCAGCCTTCGTCGAGTTTCACCAGCATCATCTCGACTGCGATGATCGCATCGTCGACCAGCAGACCCAGCGCGAGGATCAGCGCGCCCAGGGTAATGCGATCGAGATTGATATCCAGCGCGAGCATGAACAGAAAGGTGATGCCCAGCGTGACCGGCACACTGATGCCGACGATGAGCCCTGCGCGCAGGCCGATGGCGAGCATGCTCACCCCGAGCACCACGGCCAGCGCCGCGAGGAACTTGCCCTGGAACAGGTTGACGGCCTGGTCGATGGCCTCGGCCTGATTGGTCAGCACGGTGAGCGACATGCCCAGCGGCAGTTCCCCGCGCACCGCTTCGGCGAACGTGTCCAGCGTGCGCCCAAGCGCGAGCCCGTCCTCGCCGCGCGCCATCACCAGTCCGACGAGCAGCGCATCGTTGCCCTGCGCACGCACACGCAGACGCGCGGGTGATTCTTCACCGCGGCGCACCGTGGCGATATCCGCGAGCCGCAGCACTCTGTCGTCGATGCGTATCGGCAGCGCCTCGATGCTCTGCAGTTCCGCGACGTCGTGATCCAGCCGCAGGTGCAGTCGCGGGCCCAGCGTCTCCAGGCGTCCGGCGGGCAGCACGCGATTGGCCGCCTCGATCGCGGCGAAGATGCGCTCGGGCGCGAAGCCCAGGTTCACGAGCCGTGCGTTGTCGAACTCCACGTAGATACGTTCAGGCCGCTCGCCGATGAGGACCGCCTTCTGCATGCCGGGCAGCCGCTGCGCGCGATCGCGCAGCGCTTCGGCCTCGCGCAGAAACATCGGCGATGGCAGTCCGTTGGCGCTCAGCGCGATGAGGCTGAAATAGACGTCGTCGAAATCGTCGTCGACAAGTGGGCCGATGACACCCGGTGGCATGTTGGCCGCCTCGTCCCACATGCGCTTTCGCACCTCGTAGAACAGCGCGGCGACGCGCTCCTCCGGCACGAAGTCCTCGAACTCCACCTGCAGGGTCGCCTGCCCGGGCCGGATGGTCGTTTCGATGCGGCGCAAGGATTCGACTTCCTGGATCCGTCGCTCGAGTCCGTCGACCACCTGGTTTTCAAGCTCTTCGACCGAGGCGCCGGGCCACGCCACATTGACCAGCAGGACGCGCACCGTGAAGCTCGGATCCTCCGCGCGCCCGAGCGAGGTGAACGCATAAAGGCCCCCGAGGACAGACGCAAGCAGCAGGAACAGTGTCACCGACCGTTCGCGCACGGCCAGTGAGGAGAGATTCAGCGCACTCATCGCGCGCGCTCGCGCACCGGCATGTCGTCGTGGAGCAGATGCGTGCCGAGCGCGACGACGCGGTCTTCTGGTGCGAGCGCACCGATGATCTTCACATCCGGTCCTGAGAGGCCGACCACGTCCACGCCAAGCGCGTTGACGCGGCCGTCTGTGACACGCCAGACGCGCGGGCCATCGCCTCGTTCGTCGAGGGCGGACAGCGGTACCCGCCACGCGGCGCTGCCGGCATCGTCAGCGGCGAGCGCTACGCGCACGACCGTGCCCAGCAGCAGATCTTCGGGAGGATCGATAATGTCGAAGCGCGCGCGGCGCGTGCGGCCGCTGGTTTCAAGGACAGGTGCAGCCTCGCGCAGCCGAATCTCGCGGCTGCCGCCATCGGGCAGATGCACGCGGCCACTGCGCGGAGGTTCGACCGCGTCGGCCAGTGCGACCTCGACCTCAAGTTCGCCGGCGTGCGCCAGCAGCGCTACGGGCTCGCCGGGTGCGACCACCGTGCCGGCCTGCGCCAGGATGTCGGTGACCACGCCGCTTGCCGGACTGCGCAGCGTGGCATCTGCACGACCCTTGGCGGCTTGCGAGCGGCGGGCGGCGGCGGCGTCGCGTCTCCCGCTGGCCTCCTCGACCACCAACACGGCACGTGCGAGGGCCTGTTCGCTGATGAAGCCGCGCTCCCGCAGCCCCTGGTCACGGGCAAGATCGGCGGTGGCGGTGCGCAACGCAGCTTCAGCGGCCGCGAGGTCTGCCGACGCGGCCTGCTCGGTGAGTTCCAGTTCGAGCGGATCGAGCGTGAAGAGGACTTCACCAGTGCTGACCCGATCGCCAGTATCCACAGCGCGACGGCTGATGCGCCCGCCGACCTCGAAGGCAAGCGTCGTCTCCACGCGCGCCCGGATCGTGCCTGAATAGTTCGCGGTACGGCCGGCCGCGGGGGCAGGGGTCAGCGTGAGCACCACCGGGGTCGACTCGGCGCGCGGATCCTCGGCAGGTGCGTCGGTGCAGGCGGCGAGCAGGAGCGTCCCAGCCAGAGCCGGAAAAAGCGGCAAAAACATGCGGTTGGACACTTGGGACATCCTTGTCCATCACAATAGTGAACAGGAGTGTACAGTATGTCCCGGGTGCGTGACCATATCACGACTGCCTTTCCCAGGGCGTGGTGTTGGATAATGCCGATATGGACGCACGCGCTGGACGCCCCGTAGACGCACACAAGCTCGAAGCCATCAGGCAGGCGGCGCACAGCCTGCTGATGGAGGAGGGACCGCCCGGGGTGACGATGGCAGCGGTGGCACAACGCGCGGAGGTCTCCCGGGTGACCGTGTACCGGCATTTTCCCAGTCGCCAGGCATTGCTCGCCGACGTGATTGCGAGCCAGGCGGCGCGATTGATCCAGCCCCTGGGTCAGCCTGCCACCACGCTCGAGGCACTGGCGGGGCAGCTCGAGGCGTTCGTCGGGGAGCTGGTCTCGTTCGTGTGCAGCATCGAGCATCGCCGCATGACCGAGGCATTGTCGGCGCTTTCGCCGCGTTCGGCGGATTTCCAGACCGTGTACGCGAACGGGCCCGCGCGCACGCACGAACTGTTGAGTCGCGGCCTGAAGCGCGCCTCGAAACAGGGATTGCTGAACTGTCCGGATCCCAGGGAAAGTGCGGAGCTGCTGCTTGGCATGGCGCTGGGTCTGGACATGGTGCGGACCCATTACCGGGTACCGCTGGCGCGAAGTTCCGAGCGCGCACAACGTCGGCGCGCCCGGCGGGTGGTCAGTGCCTTTCTGGCACTCCATCGCGCATGAGTGCCTGCACCCGCTCCGGCGGCCGACCAATCACCGCACGCTCTCCCACCACCACGATTGGCCGTTCGATCAGGACCGGGTGTACGACCATCGCGTCGAGGGCATCGTCGTCGTCGAGGTTCCTGTCCGCGTAGTGTTCGCGGAAGATGCTCTCGCCGCGGCGCAGAAGTTCGATTGGCTTGATACCCAGCTGCTTCACCAGTGCCGCAAGCGTGTCGCGCGAGGGCGGGGTTTTCAGGTATTCGATGACGTCGGGTTCAAGCCCTGCGTCCTGGAGCAGAGCCAGCGCCGCACGGCTCTTTGAGCAGCGGGGGTTGTGGTAGATGCGCACGGGGGTGGTCATATGGGCTCCTGGTGACTTCTTTACAGGCGAACACAATCACGCCTGCGCGTCGAGCCTTTTCAGATGCCCCGTCTGGCCATAGGTGAGCAGCGCCTGGTCGGCCGTGACGAGTGTGGCGCCCAGCTGTCTTGCCGTGGCCACGATCATGCGGTCGGCTGGATCGGACGGCAGTTCTCCGGGCAGGCGGGTGCTGGCGACCGCAATCTTTGGCGAGAGGGGTGCCAGAGAGATTCCGGGCAGCGCGAGCACCCGGTCGCACCATTCGCCGACATCGCGATCGAGCGCGACACGCGCGCGCTGCGAACGACGATAGCCTGGGCGAATTGCCGTTCACGACCGGTGATTGTGGCGAGTGGGCCAAGATCCGCCGATCACGGGCTTCCGGGGCTCTCGCCCGCGCAATCCGCCATCCCCCGGGGGGCGTATTGAGCAGGTATGACAAACCTCCTCTGGTTCAAGCGCGACCTGCGCACCACCGATCACCCGGCGCTCGCCGCGGCGGCCCGGCATGGGGCCGTATTGCCGCTCTACATCGTGGAACCCGAGTACTGGCACGGCCCCGACACCTCGGCCCGCCAATGGGCTTTCACCGCCGAATGCCTGGTGGGCCTGCGGGACGAGCTGGCGGCATTGGGCCAGCCCCTGATCGTGCGCACGGGTGAGGCGGTCGCGATCTTGCGTGAACTCTGCGCCCGCCACGGCATTCGTCGAATGTTCTCTCACGAGGAGACCGGCAACCTCTGGACCTACGCCCGCGACCGACGAGTTGCGGCCTGGGCACATGAGGCGCGCGTCGAGTGGCAGGAGCTGCCGCAGTGTGGTGTGGTGCGCAGGCTTGCATCACGCGACGGCTGGGCCGCACGGCGCGAGCGCTTTATTGCACGCGACGTCGTTCCGACGCCGGTCGCATTGCCGGCAATCGATGCGCTTGAGTCCGGACCGATTCCCACCGTGGCCGAGCTTTGTCTCGTGCCCGATGCGTGCCCCGATCGTCAGATCGGCGGCAGGCACGTCGGCATTGCCCTGCTTGAAAGCTTCCTCACCGAACGCGGCGAGCACTACCGCGCCGCGATGGCCTCGCCGGTCACTGGCGAGCAGGCCTGCTCGCGACTATCGCCTCACCTGGCACTCGGCACGCTGTCCGTGCGCGAGGCGGTACAGGCAGCCAAGGCCCGCCGCATCGATGCGCCACGCGGCACCGGTTGGCGGCCGTCGCTGAAGAGCTTCGAGTCGCGACTCGCCTGGCGCGATCATTTCACGCAGAAGCTCGAAGACCAGCCTTCGATCGAGACGCACTGCCTGCATCCGGCCACCGAGGAGCTGCGCCCGCGCGAACCCGATGCGGCGCGACTCGCTGCGTGGATGCACGGCGAGACCGGCATCCCGTTCGTCGATGCGTGCATGCGCTATCTCGCTGCCACCGGCTGGCTGAACTTCCGCATGCGCTCGATGCTGATGTCCGTGGCTTCGTACCACCTGTGGCTGGACTGGCGCGCGACCGGCCCGCATCTGGCGCGGTTGTTCACCGACTACGAACCGGGCATCCACTGGAGCCAGTGCCAGATGCAATCAGGCACCACCGGCATCAACACCATCCGCATCTACAACCCTGTGAAGCAGGGGTTGGAGCAGGACCCGGATGGTCGCTTCACCCGCCGCTGGGTGCCGGAGCTTGCGCCGGTGCCCGACGAGTACCTTCAGCAACCCTGGCTTTGGGCGGGTGCGGGCAGTGTGCTCGGCTCGAAGTACCCGGCGCCTGTGGTGGACGTCGCAGCGGCGGCGCGAGAAGCCCGCGAGTGTGTGTGGGAGCTGCGTAAGGGTGGGGCGTTCGCCGCCGAGGCGGCTCGTGTGGCACGGAAGCATGCGAGTCGCAAGGATGGTAACGGACACTTCGTGAACGATCGCGACACGCTTGGAGCGCGTCAGTCACGTAAGAAGCTCAAGGATCGCAAGGCGCGACGCGGCAGTTCGGACGGCCGCCAGCTTGGGCTGGATCTGTAGATGCCGCGCGGTGTGAAGAAATCCGATCTGCCGGAGAAAACCTGCGTGACCTGTGGGCGGCCCTTTGCGTGGCGGAAGAAGTGGGCGCAGGTGTGGAGGGAGGTGCGGTACTGCTCGGATAGGTGCCGCGGGCGGCGCTGAAGGAGTGGGAGCTGAATTTCTGTCATACCTCCCTCATTAGCTTGCGTGACCGATCATTCCATAGAATGGTGGTGCAGGTGACGCCCCATGACTACAGGAGTAAGTGAAATGAGGGAATACCGGAAGGCCGTCAAGCGGGTCGACGTCTCCATTGGCGACTCGGTGCGCATCATGCGCGAGCTCCAGGAACTCAGTCAAAACGAGTTGTCCGCGCTTACCGGGATTGCACAGTCGACGATTTCCGCCATCGAGCGCGAGCGTATCAACCTCGGGGTCGAGCGCGCGAAGGTCCTGGCGCGAGCCCTGCGCTGCCATCCTGCCGTGCTTGTATTTCCGGGGTGGGATGTTCGGGGCGAGTCGGCGGCGTAGTTGGCTTCATAGGCGCGCATCGAAGCAGGACGTTGATGTCAACTTCGCCTGCTTACTCGGCCTGCGGATCATCAGAGACTTTCTCCTCATCGATCAGGGTTCGCATATGGATCTTGCCCTGATCGAACCATTGCCAGATGCGGCTGCGATAGCGGCCGCAGTCACTGAGCTGGATCATCTCGTAGAGGTACAGATGCGGCTCGCCTTTCCGCGTCCACGACAACACGACGCTTCGACGGTCGTTGTCGAGTGGCTCCTCTGCAAGCCAACCGGTGATCAGATCATTGTCGAACCACAGACGACCGTCGCGAAATTTTGATTTGAAGTCTCTGACTTCTTTCTTGCCGTTGGCCCATGTGTAGTGATTGGTGTTGTGGCCGGCGTACGGACCGTCCTGCGGGAATCGCACGACAAGGCGCGATTGGTGTTCATCCACTGTCTTGCCAGCCGGATCGACGTAGCGGTAAACGCCCTCCCAGATCCCTTCATGGCGCGCCAGCAATGGCATTGCAGTTCTGATATCTGTCATGGTGATAGCCTCATGAATATGCCCAGCGTGGCGAAGTGCGTATCTCGCGACTTCATAGTGCCGCCATCACATCGGTCTTGGCGAAATCATCGCCTTTGAACAGTAGCGGCCGATCCAGATTTGCGGCCAGCGCGTACGAGAAACAGTCACCGAGATTGAGTTGAGCGGGATGTTGCCTGCCCTTGCCGTAGCTTGCGTAGGCGGAGCATGCAAGCCGTGCCTGCACCGCCGTGAGGGGTTCGACCTGGATACCGGCGGCATCCAGGAGGGCGTCGAGATCATCCATTGCAGCAACGCCCAGTTTGTGGATCAGCACGGCGCCGAGTTCAACCAGAGTCGCAGCCGAAACTACCGGCGTCGTGGCCGCTTCGATCGCTCGGGCCATGGAGGCTGCCTCCGGTTCGTCGAGCAGTATGGCGAGCAGCGCGGAAGTATCAATCACCATCAGGGCGGCAATCCGTGGTCGTCGTAGCCCACGATCTCGTCTGCAGATCGCGGATCCTGGATGCCGCGCGAGGCGGCACGCCGGCCTATCTCCAGCAACCGCTTGCTGATTCCGTCTCGGCCTCGCCGCCGACGTTCGCGCTCAAGTCGCTCTTCAAGTGCCCGGGTAATAGCGCCCGTCATCGTCTCCCCAGTGAGATCGGCAAGCTCCCGAGCGAGACGGTGGGTCTGCGGATTTTTGATGTTCAGCATGGAGGGTAGATTAATCATCAATTTCTACCCTGGCAATGGCTGTTGGAATGTCGCTTGGCGTTTTTCTCAATTCGCCGGTTCAGTTTGGGCAGAGGTCGTTCGATCTGCCAGGCACCTTTGCGAGGACTTTCCGCAGTTTCGGCATATGCGCGCCCATTTAGTTACGCCCCTGCCTATCCGTCCCCGGTTCAGTTGGCGGTAAGGCCTCCGCCGAGTCAGCACTGAGAATAAGGTCAAAAAAGCCAGATGAAAATATGTATAATTCGCCGTATACACACTAACGTTCCAGGATGGCGACCAGCTTCGAATGGGACCCCGACAAGGACGAGGAGAACCAGCGAAAGCATGGCGTCAGTTTCGGCCTCGCCCAAGAGGCGTTCCTGGATGCGAATCGAGTCATCGCGCGGGATCTCGCGCACAGCGAATCGGAGGAACGCTTTTATTGTTTCGGATCGGTCGGCGGAGGAGTTCTAACCGTACGGTTCACCTACCGGAAGTACGTGATTCGCATCATCGGCACTGGCTACTGGCGCAAGGGCAAGCGAGTTTATGAGCAAGAAAATCAAATTCACCGATGAGCCAATTCAGGCCGAGGTAGTTCGGGATTTCCTGCCGTCCCCTCAAGAGCTTGTCGTGCGCGATGAAGGCGTGAAGGTCACGATCTCGCTAAGCCGTCGGAGTGTCGATTTCTTCAAGGCGGCGGCGGAGCGGAATCACACTTCATATCAGAGGATGATCCGTCGGCTGCTGGATGCGTATGCGGACAGGTACCAGGATGAGTTGAAAAGCGGTCCCCGCGGACGCCCGAAGACTGGCGGCGCTAAGCGCTGACGTTTCGCCGTGCGATAGAGAGGTCGGTTGCCCGTGCGGGCGGCATCAGGGCCTGGGCTGATTCCGCTTTCCCATCGAAGGTGCCGCCTTCTCATCGAGATCGCCCAATCCGTCGAGCGAAACGCTGGGCCTGTCCGGAAAATCTACCGTTAGTCTGAGCCGTCCGCCCATTGCCTCGACATAGCCACGCAAGGTAGAAAGCAGGAGATCGCTGCGCTTTTCCATCTGGGCGACTGTGGCCTGCCTTATCCCCAGTGTTTCGGCAACTTGTGTTTGCGTCAGCTCCTTCGCTTTCCGCAATTCCTGAAGGGTCTGGTACTCAGCCTGCAGTCGTCTGGCTTCGGACTCAATGGCGTTGCGTCGCCTCGCAGGAAGCGCGGCCATCTTTTCTTTCAATTTCGTTGCCATTTTCATCGCCTTTCTAGCATCGCCAAGTGGCGGTCGAACCTCGCGTCCGCGACAGCTATTAGCTTTGTATAGAATCGCCTCTGACTGATGCCGGACTTGTTGCCGCTTACGAGCAGAATCGCGCTTCGTCGGGGGTCAAACGCAAAAGCAACTCGCCAGGCACCACCATGGGCGGCGCAGCGCAGCTCCTTCATATTCGCATGCTTGGATCCTTCCAACGTATCGGCATGCGGCCGTCCCAGTGATGGCCCTACTGCTTCCAGCAACCGCATTCGGACCAATAGCGCATCCTGTACCGGTTCGGGTAGCGCATCGAATTCAGCTTCGAAGCTCTCGTCAAACTCGACGGTCCAGTCCATGGACAATAGCATCAAAGCTATATAGGGGCAAAGCAATATTTCGTCCGGTGCATCCGTGCTCAATCCTCTGTGGCCCGACATCGATTACCGATAGGCATCACGATGCAGCGCCCGCCCCAATGCCGTCCATCGGCATTTCCGGGGACCACGACGAGATACGGCTCCGCCTCTTGCGTTGTTTATCCGGCCTTGAGTTCCTCGCGCAGTACACGTCGCAAGGTCTCCTCGTCCACCGGACCTGAGGTCACTGCCTCGCGCAGCGTGCGATTGATCAGCGTCTGGTATCCGATACCTTCTTCCTCAGCCCTGGCCCTGAAGGTCGCCAGAAGATCATTGTCGAGCATGATCGTGATCCGGGTCTTGCCTTTGGCTGCCGTCTGCAACTCGGCGAGGTGAGGTACGTCCTTCGCTCTACTTGCTTTAGAGAAGTCGTATTCCTTGCGCATGGAAGCTCGCCTATGTTCGCGTGGCGCTGCGTGCCGAGGTCAATCCAATGCGACCGGCACTAGGCAGCCGGTAACGCTCGATCAATATATGCATTGAGTATGTATTCTTTGCTGAAGAGCGGCAAGCACCGCGTCCCCCACTAGCTCCGCAGGGTGCTATATTCCCCGCCAAGGACCCGCACTCGCCCCACCGCGAGTCTCGCCCGGACGGACTCGGGCAGCACATCCAATCTGCTGCCGACGAGTCTTAAGGGATGCCGGTCAAGCTTCGATTCACACCAAGCGATCCAGCTTCACGCAGTGCCGAGCAGGCAACAATCGCCGCGCGCGCATCCGTGCGAGGCCCTGGCACCCCGCCGTCCCCTGACGACGACTCCCTCCAACTCATCGCCGAGTACCACCTCCCACCCCTCGCTCGCAGCGTGCGCTCCACAACCGGTCCGGACAGCGCAACCGCCACACCAACTGCGACCGACCCGAACGAA